>JAWOGN010000308.1:0-7798 GCA_046496815.1 Desulfatiglandaceae bacterium | reverse complement strand
AAGGCTGTAGATTACAGCTTCCTTGAAAAAAGCGCCAAAGCCAAGAAGACGGAAAAAAGCTTATGTCAGTCCTCTCGTAAGCATAGTCGGTCCCCTGGGGATGCAATTCCCCACAGTATCGATTCAGCGCATATGTCCGAATGTTGGATTAGGTACGAGTGTCGGCTTGAGTTCTTGAAATGAACTATACGGAACCATAGTGGTTTAAAAGGTGTTCTAAATTTTTTGAATTCTTCACGTTTAGACTGGCGCAGCCCAGATGTGACGGCACTCAGATTAAGGTTATCTATAACAGTAGAAGGAGGTGATTCATTATGCCCTGTATCCCTTTGGAGATCATTATTATCATTGCTGTTTTCGGAGTCACGGTCTGGTTTATCACCAGAGAACCTGAAAAGTCTGAGAAGTCGCCCCTGAAAACAGAGTCCTATCGTGTTGATGTAAATGTTGTGCTTGATGCCAAGCCTTCATTTTCCGATTTCATGGATTCTTTTTCAGAGGTTGACAGTGATTTTGGATCGGTTGCGTGCTTCAGAGAATCCGATGATTCCATGAAAGAACAATCGACCCAAAGTATGGAGGTGATTAGACATGTTTAATTTTCAAAACGATAAACCTCAAAAGAGATACGGACGAATCAGGAGGGGTTTGCACACGGCCAGCATTCATCAGGCGAGCCGACAAAATAGTAAAAGCGGGCACCAATACATAAAAGTGGACTTTGAGATTATCAACGAAAGGAAATGCAAAGATATTCTTGTACCTGGATTTTTCTATTATGATGAGAATGGAAAGGCCGATCCACGATTCCTGGATTTGGGTAAAGCAGCTGGCTTAACCCGCGACTACGGAAAGGACCTGAAATCAGTGCTTCGAGATCTTATCGGCAGGGAACTCTGCATATTTGTGAATCATCGCTATAAGAATGGCCGACGCAGAGAGAGAGCTGAAGATTTCAAGCCTGTTGCTAGGGATTCTGATGGGGAAGAATTGCCAAACGAAGCGGGAGATCTTCCCTTTTAGTCCAGAGACGGTACTCAAGACCCTGGAACTTCATGTTCTTGGGTCTTTTTTTGTGGGATCAATTGTGAACATCTGCCTTCACCTTGCTCCAATTTTCGTGTGTGGATTTGTGTGTGGAAAAGTTTCCAATCAAAGCAAAAATGGGGGAAATCGACAAAAATTGCTTAAAACTTGAAATGATGAAATTGAACGATTTCAAAATGTTATACTGATTTGAGGAGGTTAGAAAACTTGGGGTTACTGTCTACGAATCCGTAGGTCGGGTGTTCGAATCACCCTGGGCGCACCATAAATATCAACCCGTTGCGCGATTCCACTCTTTCTATGATAATCAATAAGTTGTTGATTATCCCACTATAGTCCCATTAAACATTCTCTTTTGCTTTTCATGGCCCATCTGTACGTCAAAGATGAGACGCCGAAGTTCCATCTTCATCTTGCCGATCTCGTCGGCCTGGGGCGTGGAAAGGGCGGTCAACAGACGCATCATGGAATCAAGTGCCCGGGGGCCCGCATCGTCGCTGGTAAAGGTCTGCTGGTGCGCCCAACAAATGCCGCACGAGCCACCGCAGCCCTGTCACATTGCTCACTGCGTGCCGCTCGACTACGTCACGGAGCATGGCCACATCCACATAGTCCCTGAGGAGCTGATAGCGAGTGGCTGTGTCCAGTCCCTGGGCTTCAGGGAACCCCCCTTTAGTCAGGTAGTCCAGAAAGAACCGTTCAAGAGAGGAGCGGGATGAATTATCCAGAAAATCAGGCTGGGCCGGCAATGGTTGTCCGCTGTGCCGTAGATGCGTCTTGGGGTTCCTTCCGGTATGGGCGCAGTCAGGGACTCAACCAGTTTTTCTCTCAGCCGGTTTTGAAAGGGGTTGGGTGAATGCATTTCCATGATCTGGTATTATCCTTTTTAAAAGGAGAAATATACCACAAAAACACCTTTTGGGAAGGAGAAACCGTTTTGTTGGGTTTCGCTCCGCTCTACCCAACCTACGAACTAACTTTCCTCACAACCTAATTTGCACTTGGTCCTCGTGGAAAGTGGTAAATCAGAGAACTCCTTATTTCACTTTTACCCCATCAAAATGAGATAAGGATTTTTATATTCCACTTTCTCGGTCCGCAAAAATATTGAAGCAACGTAGGTTGGGTAGAGCAAAGCGAAACCCAACATTCCGATTCATTCCCTTCCTACCGACGCATCAAATTCAATCTTCATTCCCGCGCCCCAATTCACATCCACAAGCCCAGCCTGGACGTAATTGTGAAAACTTGAATGAACATAATCCTTGGGAGCTTTCACCAACCCATGCTTGACAGGATTGTAATGGATGTATTCGACATGGCGCTCCAGATCATTTTCATCCCTAATCGTATGTTCCCAGAAACGTCGCTGCCATACGGTCCGTTCTCCTTTCAGACGTCGCGTTGAATCCAACACATCTTCATTTCTATGAGGATACGTCCTGCTGAAGCCGCTTTTTATCAATCTCCATCGAAGGGAGAAATCCGCGTCTTCTCGGGGCAGTGTCCAGATGGCATGGAGGTGGTCAGGAAGCACGACAATGGCTTCAATCACGAAGGGATGTTTTTTCATGACCCTGGCGAAAGCCTGACGCAACCGCTGGATATGAGCCGGGTCAGCGAAAATCGTTCTACGTCGATGCGTCACCACGGTAAAGAAGAATGTACCCCCCGGGACATATGCCCTTCGGTATTGCATGGAATACGCGTCCTAGAATGTTTAAGCGTCAAACCATTTTGTTGGGTTTCACTTCGCTCTACCCAACCTACGAACTACAAACGGTGAACTGTGGCAGATGGTCCAATTCAAATGAATGTAGGTTGGGTTAACGATGACAATAGCTACGCAAGAATGCTTCCCGCCTGCTCTCGTAACAAGGACGCATTTTGTCAAATCGCATCCGTCAAGCATAACCCAACATTATCCGCTGCACCCAACCTACAAAGCTCACGAATCACAGACGGCTTGTCAGATTTGCGTAGGTTGGGTGGAGCGAGTTCACACATCTGGATTCCCAACTCGCTACATACCTTCCAATTAGGGATAGAATCGCTCGTACCCCCTCCATCCAGCGCAACCCAACATTCCCATGCCGCATTTCACATGTCACACCCTTGTGTTGGGTTTCGCTCCGCTTCACCCAACCTACAAAGCCACAAAGCTTATATTGATTGTCTAATTTAGCCTTCCTCTTGGTCTTCCTCTTGGGCCGTTACTTCAGGGAGACAACGTTCACAATACCAGTGGCCATTCCACAGGGTTAAATTGTCGTCAATGATCGCTTCTGCCTGGTCTTTCGTGTCAGCTTCTTTGATCTCCTGTTCCCAAGCTCCACACTTTTCACATCCATTACATCTCGGCATCTTTTCTCACCTCTTTTCATGTTTCGGGCTTCCTCTATTCACCTTCAAAGAAAGCGATTTTCGGTCAAAATTTGCCCTCCTAAGCATGTTTTGTTGTATAATTGAACCCCTTTCCGATCCATTAGTCTGCGATGACAGCAATGGCTTCAATTTCCACCAACAATTCGGGGCGGGCGAGCCGAGCCTCCACTGTGGTGCGAGCAGGTTTTTGATCGCCGAAAAATTCACCATACACCTCATTCATGTCGGCAAAGTGGGCGATATCTGCCAGGTAAACCGTTGTCTTCATAACATCGGCCAAGGTAGCTTCGCCTTCCTCCAGCACGGCTTTTAGATTTAAAAGAGTCTGCCGAGTTTGGGCCTTCACATCGTCTTTTCCAACTACGTTTCCATCCCGATCGAATGCCACCTGCCCAGCTGTAAAAACCATAGATCCCCGTTTGGTACCGGGAACATAAGGTGCAGCTGGAACATCCATTGATGCCGGCTGTAATGTAATTTTTGCCATTGGGTCACACTCCTTTCATAAAAAATTGTGGTTTTGTAAGGCCCCGAGGGCCCCCGGACAAATTCTCGATATCGGCTAAAATACGGCTTTCATATCTCAACGAGAATCGTGTTTGTCCGGACTACCTAAAGTCTGGGCATGCCCTGTTTCCCACTTCGGCTTGATGTCCCTACCCCTTTCTAATGGTTGCTGTAAAGTCCTATTCTGGCGCCGACCAGATAACCTTTCCGTTCTCATCCAATAAGACTAAACTTCCAGTTTTTCGTTTCATTGTGGTACCGGTTTCCTTGCTTTCAAATTCCTTACTTCCCAATATAGCGCGTGTGATGCCGTTCTCGATTAACTCAATGCAAGGCTTACCATTTTCCGAAAATGAGAATTTGAACCCTGAATCATGTCTCTTGATATAAAGCCCGGGAACGCTTTCAGAAAAATACAAACTCAAATGGTCCCCATGATCAGCTACACGGAAACTTCCTGGGAATGCACTAAAGGATGCTTTTTTACCTGAAAGCTTCAATCGAGGATGAGGAGAGAAGCGCACACATCTATGTCGACTGTGCTGTTTTTATGCTCAAGGAGCACTCTATGCCCCTCAATAACTCGCAAATCCCGTTGAGCAGACACATTTTTCTCACAGTGAAAAAATAATTTGAGATAAACCCACCGGTAAGGCCAGTAACCAGGGCCAAGAGAATTATTGAAACATAATTTCTCCCAGTCATAATTGCCTCCGATTATTGCCGTTTCCTCAACAGAGAAATGGCCGCAATGGCAACAAAACCGATTTCGAAAACGACTAATATGATAATTGGTCCATTTTCCATGCTACCCCCAGAAACGGCTTTGATATTTCAACGAGGTTCGCGTTTCTTATAAGGACCAGTGGTGAAAGTTGAGAAAAACGTGGTTAAATATCTGGTTTTACTCGATAAAGTGTCTCCTGCTTTTGTTATTATTTAGACAACCTTTTCTGAGGAAATACCTTATGAAGCCCACTCAATTTGCGTCTTAATCAAATCATCCACTGTATTTAATTTGATTATGATCTTTCCATCTCGGCGAAGTCTTAATAGATAATCAACCGCCTCTTCCTTGGGCATGTGGCATAAACGCAAAACTTGACACTACCCGGAAAGACATTGTCTAATTTTTTTTATGAGGTCGGTCGCTTCCACATACGGTATCACCAGTCTGTACTTGGCGCGTGTCATCGCGACGTAGACCAGTGACACAAGCGCCTCTTTCGTATCCCCCGTCAAGCGGATATGATCGATTCCGACGAGATAAACCAGGTCAAAATCCAAGCCCTTGGAACTGTGGATGCTGATCAAGGATACACGATCCGTTGTGATGTCATACATCTCCTTGGATCTCACATCCTGCGAGATCCAGGCGCTCGGGATTCCGGATGTCTCCAATTTGTTGAGAATTCGCATCGGCAGTGCCCGATTGTCATAGGCAAACCGGCTCGGTCCGTAGACTTTGTCATCGTAAATGACGGCTATCTCTGATCGTCTGTAACCCTCCGTCTCGATGCATCGGTTCAAATCATGAACCAGAAAGGATTCGATTTTTTCCATACTCTCAAATCGGCGCAGCTCGGGTACCTCACCGTGAAAGGCAAAGTCATGGGGAAGGAGGGCGAGCCGTTTTTTAGATCTCGTCGTTTCACCGATGAACCGTTGGGTCGAGTCGAAAATTTCCACCGTGCTGCGATAAACCCGCTTGAGGTGTCGAGTACGCCCGCCGGCCTTGATTCCAAGCGACTTCCATGAGGATTTTCTCCGGTATAAATCCTGGTAGGCGTCCAGGCTGATGACAAGGTCGCCGCCGGGTTTGAGCAAGTTCAGCAGAGTCCTTAGCATCCCTTCGTCGAAGTCCTGGCCTTCATCGACAAGGACGGCGTCAAACGGCTCGACACGTGATCGGCCCTTCAACACCGTTTCGAGGGCTTCCTGGGTGACCAGTTCGTAATATTCCGCTTCCTCGTTTTCGTAATGTACCGGTTCCCCCAGGATCCGCGCACAAAGTTCATAGAAGTGGCAAACGTCGATACCGTTTGTTCCGATACCCAGTCCTTTCTCCTGGACCAATCTCTTGAGGTATCCGACCAGGGCGATGTTGTAACAGACGAAAAGGATCGTTTTGACTCGGGGGTTATATTTGCACAGGTGATGGCAGCGGTGCACCAAAACCAGTGTCTTGCCGCTTCCGGGGGGTCCCTTGATGATTTGGTGGCCGGGGCCAAGACGCAACGCCAGTCTCGCCTGCGATTCATCAAGACTCGACACCTCCTTTTGAAACCGTACTTTTCCCGGTCCTCGGCGCGGAGGGAGCTCGATTCTGCCTTCCGGCCATAGAATCAAACTCAACTTTTCGATATCTTTCTGGGTGAGTCCATTGAAGGAAAACGGAAAGACCTTTGAGATTCGTTCATGAAACCTGCGGCCCGATGTGTCGCAAAGGATTTCCCCGGCAGCAGCCAGATCATCCCTGAGCAGGCATCTTTCAGAGTCTATGAACCACTTGAAGTTGCTCTCGGCATATTCACCTTTCGAAATGTTCGGAAACACCACCATCCTGCCGATGGGTATTTGCAAATTACCCATGTATTGCGGGTGGTTCGATACAAATTCAGGAACCGCTTTTAATCTTTCCTGGAGCGCATCGACGTAACCCTTTGCCTGCTTGTCGGGGTTGGTTTTTTTCTCGGGTTTCCCTGAGATAAGAATGGTAAATTGATGGGGGTTGTATGAAATGATCTGTTGTGAGGTCCAGTCTTTTACCTCAAATATAATAAGGCCAAATTTTTTTCCGAACAGGATAAAATCAGGCTCTTTTCCCGAACTGCCGATGGAGGGTTCATACCAGCAGATGAAATCCTTATGAGGTCTTGCGGCTTCCTCTAAGAATCTGAATACCCTTTTCTCACCTTGTGTGGCATCCTCATAGTCCCCAATATCTTCAGGGTGCATTTGTGCCATTTGAAATCCTCAAATGCAATTTAGTCAATTTACACCCATGGGTGTCAGGCCTGCACATTTCACACGCCTTAACATTCATGCAAGTTTTGGAGAAAATCTACACTCACCCTAAACTTCTGTAACGGAGATTGCCTTATTGTTAATTGTGTAGGCCTGACACCTATTGCTTCCAGAGCCCAGGGTTTCCACTTCGTAGGTTTCGCACCTGCGCCCTTCCTGGTTATGAACTGAATGTGCCCTTGACCAACAATTTCCCTTCCAACATCATTATTTTTCCTTTAGCAAATGAACCGGTTAAATTGTAATCCTTATCCAGAAGGAGAACATCTGCTTGTTTTCCGGTTTTTATTTCTCCCAGATCGTCCAATCCGTAGTAGAGGGCGGGATTGGTGGAAAAAAGCATAACGGCTTCTTCCATGGTTACGATATCCTTTCGAATAAGGTATTGAAAATTGGTTAAAAGGCTCTTCTGGGTCGCAATGGTCAAACTCAAAAATTTGCCCTGGGTATCAAAAACAGGCAAGCTGCCATTGCTATCCGAGCTGATGGTGATTTGCGTGATAGGGGCTTGCTTTTCCCGGCAGTGTTGAATGGCAACGGCCACACTCACGTGGCCGTTTGGTTTTGGTTCCGGATCAAGGTCTGCCGTCAGATCGATATAACCACCCAGATGCATGAATTGGATGGCCTCCTCCAGCAGGTCACGATTGCGATTGGAATGGGTTGGGATGACCTGTGTGGGAGGGATTTCCGTTTCTTTTACAAGCCTGAAGATAAGATCCAGTTTGTCCTTGCCGTCTCCTAAATGACAATGCAGAATACCGGCTTTTCCCCCCAGCATGCCGCCGATCCTGCAATCAGCGGCCAGGCGGGCAAATTCTTCAAAGGTTGG
>JAWOGN010000142.1:0-4753 GCA_046496815.1 Desulfatiglandaceae bacterium | reverse complement strand
GGTGCTTGAGATGAAGCGCCACAGCGCTACCGCCAATCAACACACTACCGGAAAGAAGCTCCTGAAAATTGGCCGCAGCTTCAATAAGTTTCTGCCACCGATTCCAATATATATCCTCACCCTTCTCCATAAATTTTCTCGATATACAGTTTGAAGAATTTGGGCCACCCATACACTTTCGAGTGCGGTATCGCACTTCTTACTGCATCCGTCGCTTTAGGCATTTTGAAACTTGACAACAGGCATGATTAATAGTATTTTATTTTCACTCATCGGCCATCCTGTCAAGGTGTAAGAGCCGAAGGAGATGGGTCTGCCGTCCGAGCAGACCTTTGTTATTTGATACGGTCTGAATATTTCCTTTCAAAGTCATCCCTCTTGAATTTTGTATCAACATAAAACGATGTGATGAGCCTTCGCTTTTGGTCTGCATAGCGTTTCATAATTGCAACAAAACAATAGTCTTTGATCCAAACATAGGTTTTTATCGTCCGATCGCCCTCTTCATAATCCCAGGCAAGAACCTCCGGGTCCGAAGGATGCTCAATAAGAGGTCTTACCCATGGCAGACGCTCGCATCTGCGGAGATCCGGCAGCCTTTCTCTTTCTTCGCGTAGTTGAACGGCTGAATAAAATCGCCTCTTCCTGCGTGGGACTCTAGCCGGCTTTGTCTCGCGGGTAGTCAGGTGCCAGAAGACTGTCTCCTTGCCGTCTTCCATATCCCTGAAGATCCAGACGTCATTTCCTTTATACCGGAGAGCGTAATCCCGAATATCCCGACAAAATATTTCATAAAGGACCTCATATGTATTCAGAGTCCAGGGACTGACCAGTGCTTTTTCCGGCAGCCACTCAGGCATTTTCAGACCCCCAGATGTTTGGCCGCCAGATACAAAGGTTGAATTTGCGTTCGTTTGGCAACGTATTTCTTGTGAGACTCAAGCCCGTTTTCTCTTTAATGAGGCCAATGATTTCGTTCTTGGCAGTGCTGCTTGACAAACCGCGAGCATAATAAGAAACAGCGCCGACAAGCACATCAAGCAACTGCATCAGGCCGATATCATGGGAGCGAACATGCTGAATGTTATCGATAATTTCCCTTGAAAAATCATAATTTGCGTTGCTTAGCACCTCCCACAATTTGCGAAGCTTCATTCTGCTGCGGGTGTCTTTGATATCAAGGTAGATATCGTATTTTCTCTCTGTGGAAATCAGATTCCTTAAAAGGTAGAAATACATTTTATAATACCAGTCATCGTGAGTCTGTTGATACGCCTCATGATCCAGAATCGATTTATCTGGAATGACCCACGCGCGGAATCCCATCGTCCTGTTGTCAAAAAAATAGTTGAGAAGTTCCACATAGAAATCAACCTTCGAGGGAGAGAGCTTTGTCCACTTGATCTCAAAGAACGGCGAAAGCTGGTGTTTTGCCTTTAAATCGGCAATAGCCTGGTGATGCTTTACAACGTTGGACTTAAAGGTCCAAAGTGCGCCAAGAACCATGGCCTTCTGTCCGTCGTTCGGCAAATGGCAGCTTTCGTCGCAATATATGTTTACGATGGTATTCATACCCGGCGCCATTATCCCTTTACACCTCTCTTGCTCAGAGACAAATGAACCAGCGGCGGCCAATTCATCAGAGCAAACAACAAGCCCTGTTTCTCAGTCCATCCGATCCCACAAGATCCTTTTCAGAACCCAAAAGGCGATTATAAGCCCTATTAGGGGCTTCTTTTTTACGATCTATCCAATTGTTTCAACCGGGTGCCTCGGTCAGACCCGGAACGGCAGACCCCGTCAGGCCCCATCTCGAAACCTGTTCGGCAAGTCGCGCGATTTTTCCGCCGGAGGTCACATGGGCAAAGTAGACCGCATCAGCCAGGGCAGCGACCAGCCTATTTCGCTGGTCTGAGAGCGTGGCGGTGAGTCGGCGTTGCGAGAAGTCAAAGGGGGATAGAAGCAAGATCCGCCCTGCTGCAATGCCCTCCTGCCATGTCTTTGGAATCCTCATACCTTCAAGACTTCGGGCAGGACAGATGATAATCGGCTGAACACCCCGCAACAGAATATCCAGGCATTCTTTCTCAATGGGCGAATGGAATCCGCTGATGATGCATCGGCCCTTATCGCGCCACTTCTGTGCCTGTTCCATGGCCTTGAGAATGGCATGACCCGGACAGGTCTTGGAACAAAAAAGGGCGGTTTTGGGGATACTGAGCAGATCCGAACTGCCGATGGCCCAGAGTCGATCGGGAGCTTCCGTACCCAGACGTTGGGCCGGTTGAGCAGGGAAAAGTGGACTCTTGCGATCAATGATTTGCAATGCGCGGTCCATAACCATGAAAGTGACCTTCTGCTTCAGACGTCTTTTTTGGGGTCAAAAAAGGCGATTACGAGACTACCCTCTGTCTCCCTTTCAGCTTTTCGTCAAGAATTTCAAGGTTTCTTCTAAAGCTCGGCAGATGCGGCTTCAGTGCGTCCGGTTCCAGTTTGGCCAGCATGTCAAAAGATACTTATTCCTGTCATTGATTTACTGCTGTTTCATCTCTCCCCGGCCTACACGTTCCGAGGCCCACTCCAAAAGTTCAGCTTGCGCCTCCACGCGCATAAGGGCCATATCCATTCAATTTTCCCTCCGTCGACCCACAGAATAGTTGATGTCGTAACTTATAGCAACTGGCTCCCCGGGGATAACAACTCGGAGTGTTTAAGAATGACTCTGGTTGCCCTGCCTTTCTTTGACCTGCCTGTTTCCTCTCCCAAGCACGCCATTTTTTTACCGATCCAAAAAGACTCCTTTTGCTCCCTTTATTTTATGACTTCCCAAACCATTTTAATCTGTTGAGTTGGTCCGAGCCTGGATTACCGTGTGCATTTGATCCGTCATTCTACCGGGGTTGAAACCACTCCGAGAGCACACGCTTGAATTTGTGAAAGGAAGGGTCGAGACACCGCTCGACCGAGACGCGTCCTGCCAATTCCTCAAACAGTGAGGCTGATTTTGGCTTCCCAACGTTTCTCAAAGCAGCCTCAAAGGCCTCCTTGGGCCTTTCGGGTTTAGCCTGCCGGCCTTTCCAGAAGTCGGTTTGGGATTTGACCCATTCTCGAAGTCCGGGATCTTGATGGCCCCATCCAAGGATATCATCCACAACAGGCGAATCGCTCCATATCCAGGATTCCAACTCTGGCGCAATGACCACCGCAGCACATCGGCCGCGCCAACCATTCGCCTCAAGTCTTTTCTCAACTTCGCGTTCTACTGCATCCCTCACTTTCTGCTCCTTTCCAGAGCCCTCATGGTCAAACAGGACCACTGCATATCGGAACGTATGGAGCCAGAGGCGGAGGAAATCGTGCGCCCCGGAACGGCAGCCTGCATCGCGCTGAACGTGCCGCTTCACATCAAAGGAAATCGATTGAATCCCCAATGCGGAGGCTCTTGACAGGAGACCACGGATCGCAGCTTCCATATCCCCATCGGCCACCAGGACTATAAGGTCTCTTACCTCTACTTCGCCTTTCATCCAAGTACGCCCCCGGCAAAAAGGACAGAAAAGTTGGGCTCCCCCTGCCATTCCTGTAAACTCGGATGGCGATTTCCTGACACGATATCCGTTGCCCCGTCAGTGGCTTTGGCAAAACAAAGCACCTTGTTTGAATCTTTCGGTTTGATCAGGCTGAGCAAAACCGGGGAATGCGTGGCCAGGAGGACCTGAGCGTTGTACACGCTTGAAAGAGACTGAAAAACAGATTCTGCGGCCCTGGGATGGATCCCGTTTTCAGGTTCCTCAATAAGATATGTACCTTGAAAGTCCGGCAGATAAGCCGGCAGGGTCAGGGCCAGCAATCGCAACGTCCCGTCCGATGCCAGCCAGGAAGGGACCTCAAGGCCGCTCTGGTACTTGAGCATCAAATACCGATGCTTGTCGTCCTCCCGCTGAACTGTACGGATGTCGATCAAATCAGGCAGGGCCGTTTGAAGATGTCGTACCCAACCTTTGAGCCTTTCCCGGTCCTTTTCTACCAAATTCTGCACCACCCACGGTAGGTTGGAACCGTCGGTCTTGAAATCCCTTCCCTGGCCCGGGGGACTGGCCTTGCGCATCAACGTGCTGTTGAGTACAAACTGCTGAATACCTTCTGTCAGATAATTCTTGAGCCACGTGGTTACAGGGAAGCTGGCTTCATCGGCCGGCAGATTTCCCAGGGCCGATCGCTTGGCCGATTGCTTGAAAGAGGGGCTGTACCCTTTGGCTGTCTCCGGCATGTAATTGTCGTTTCCTCCGATCACCTTGCTGATCACCAGGCGCTGCTTCTTTCGATCTCTCAGCTTTGGGAGCAGGATGGTTTGGGGGGCCTCCTTCAGTTCCGGGAACAGACTCGTTTGTCGGCTGATATGGGCCTGGTTCATCCTGCGCAGATAGACTCGTTCAGCGGAAATGCCTATCCCCGCTTCTTCGACCTCCATTTCAACCGAAACCTCATACCGCACATGGCTGAACTCGGAATCCTCGATCCGCTCTCTGAGCTCATCCGGAATCCGTGCCTCGATCGCCAGCTCGAATTTGTCCTGACTGCGCATCCATGTTAAATCCTGCGGCGTAGAGGCCCTCTCTTGAACAGCCTTCTCTATGCCATGACCCACCACGTCGGCCAGGAAGCCCACTACGTCCAAAAAGGTTGTCTTGCCCGTTGCGTTGGCCCCCACCAGCAACTGAAACGGCCCCAGATTCTGGTCAACATACCGAAG
>JAWOGN010000031.1:0-15268 GCA_046496815.1 Desulfatiglandaceae bacterium | reverse complement strand
TTCAAGCGTGAATGGGTTGAGGTGCATTCTCGAGTGGTCAATGACGATCAGGTTTCTTGCAGGAACGGCAAAAGCCACGGTAAGAGGGCTTTCAGCCATTTGCCGGAAGGCTTCTCCATCCTTGATCAGGAGGATGGATGGTTTCAGGTTGAAATTCCATCCGAATGTGTGTTCAAGATTCGCACTGAGGTACGGATACACCTCCGCCATCTCGAATGCCGCGGCTCTGAGGTCGGGATGGAAAAGCACTCTGAATTCCTCCCCGCGAAGCGTGTGAAGTTCTGTTCCGTAAAGGCAATTGGTGGAGAGAATGAGAGGAACTATAAGAATAAATGCGGTCTTTAATCTAGACACAAAACTTCAGCTTGTGTAAATATTATATTGAAAACACATAAAAAAAATATATTTTCTAGCATTTCATTTTATCCAGTACACTGAAATTTAGACGGCGGGCGTTTCTGATTGGACCATGTGCATACGGCCCGAAATGGTTATCCACCCGGTTTCAAAGGGCTACGATCCCGTCAAGGAAGTCCCTACCGGAACAACATCGCCTTGTAGGGATCGGGCCTTTGTGATCATCCATCCGGCGAACTCTTTTCCATCTTCCAGATCCGGTTCACCCGGATGCCCACCGGCACTCTGCGCCTCAATCGCCCAGCCCCGATGCTCCGGGTTTTTCATCAATGTGTCGATGAGTTTTGATTTCACTTTGCCACGGCAACCGAAAGTCCCGATCACTTTTGCCTTGGCCGCCAGACTCATGGCATAATAAAAAGCCGTCACCGCCAGTTCCCCTCCGCGCAGCGATCCATGGGTGCCGAATATCGCCAGGAGCTTTCCCTCCGGAATTTGCTTCAGAAAACGCTCGACCTGAGGAGGCACGCTACTGGATTGAACCGGGAAACCGCAGAAAATCACATCGTAGCCTTCAAGGCTCCGCGCGTCTTGGATCGGTATGATTTCCCTATCCGCTCTTTCAATTCCATCATGTATGGCCTGAGCCAGTTTCTCCGTATTTCCGCTTTCCGTATAGTAAGTCACGAGCACCTTCATATCTTTTCTCCTCAGGTAGTCCATATTTAGGTGCTATTTACAAGATTGCGACAGCGATTGCAAGGGGTTTGAGGGCTGTCTGACCCTATGGATTCGCATGGGTGCGGTTGAACAAAGACGCTTTCCATGATCAAAAAGTGTTGACTTCATAAGTAGACGATGTTACGGTCAAAAATTGTGAATGAAAGTTCATTCATGATTTCATATGTTCTGTGTTAACCCTGCTTAGGCGTATGCAACTGAACGGATCAAGGAGGTCCCCATATGGAAAAAATGCTAAAGAGGGCCGGTGTGGTCGGGGCGGGAGTGATGGGAGCGACCATCGCCGCTCAGCTGGCCAATGTGGGTATTGAGACGGTTCTTCTCGATATCGTACCCCCTGAACTGACAGAGGACGAGAAGCGGAAAGGGATGACCGAGGAAAGCAAGAAATTCAGGAATCGGTTTGCCGAAAACGGTCTAAATACCGCACTGAAATCAAAGCCGGCCTCTTTCTACATCCCGGAGAACGCCAAACGGATCATTACCGGCAACACGGAGGACAATCCGGATTGGTTGAGTGATGTCGACTGGATTGTGGAAGTTGTCGTGGAAAGGCTTGATATCAAAAAACGTGTTTTTGAAAAAATAGAAACGGTTCTGCGCCCCGGTACCCTTGTGACGTCCAATACATCCGGAATTTCAGCGCAAGCTATGTGCGAGGGCCGTTCTGAAAATTTCCGCAAGCACTTTGCAATTACCCATTTTTTTAATCCCCCGAGATACATGAAGCTTGTGGAGATCGTGCCGAACGCCGACACACTTCCGGAAGTGATCGAAGTCCTGGCGGAAACCTTCGAGAAGGTCATCGGCAAAGGCGTCGTCTATGCCAAGGATACCCCAAACTTCGTAGCAAATCGGATCGGGACCTACAACATGTTTTCCGTTATCAAATCCATGGCGGATCTGGGTTTGACCGTGGAGGCCGTGGATAAGCTTACCGGACCCGTCATTGGAAATGCCAAGAGCGCCTCTTTCAGGACCGCAGATCTGGTGGGACTCGATACCTTGCTCCATGTGGCGGAAAATGTTTACGAGGGAGCACCCGATGATGAAAAACGGGAGATGTTCAAACCGCCCGAATTTATCAATCGAATGATCGAGAAAAACCTCCTTGGGGAAAAAACCGGGCAGGGGTTTTACAAGAAGGTGAGGGGTGCTGAGGGAAAACGGGAAATTTTGTCCATTGACCCCGGCACACTCGAATACACTTCCCAGCAAAAAGTCAAGTCGGCCTCCCTGGAAGCGGCCAAGGGCGTTTCGGGCACACCTCAAAAGATCAAATCGCTTTATTATGCTGAAGACTTGGCCGGAAAGTTCACCTTTGGCCAGATAAGTGACATGATGATTTACGCCGCCAATCGCATTCCCGAGATTGCGGACGACATTGTAAACATCGACAATGCCATGAAATGGGGGTTTGGCCGGAGATTGGGACCTTTCGAAACCTGGGATGCGGTAGGCGTGAGCAAGTCTGTGGCAAAGATGAAGGCGGCGGGCTATGAAATCCCCGGTTGGGTTCAAGAGATGCTGGATAGCGGGAAAGAGACCTTTTATAAAAAGGAAGCAGGCATTCTTTACTACTATGATGTTGCATCCAAAGACTACCGGGAGGTGCCCGTAAAGCCGGGAGTTATTCTCCTGCCGTCCCTGAAGGATCGGGAAAAGAAAGTGGCGGGCAATACCGGCGCCTCCCTTGTGGACATCGGCGATGGGGTGGCGTGCCTGGAGTTCCATGCCAAAATGAATGCCATCGCGGACGATATCATCAGCCTGACGATGAAGGCTGCGGATATTGTGAGCAAGGATTTTGAGGGGCTTGTGATTGCCAACCATGCGGACAATTTCTCTGTGGGAGCGAATTTGGCCGTGGTTCTCTTTGCGGCACAGGAGGAGGAGTGGGATGATCTGGACTGGGCGGTAAAGGCACTTCAGGACGCGCTCATGAAACTGAAATACCTTGACAAACCGGTTGTAGCGGCCCCCGCGGGCATGGCCCTGGGTGGGGGCTGTGAAATCTGCTTGGCGGCAGATCGTGTGCGCTTTGCAGCCGAAACATATATGGGTCTTGTGGAAGTGGGAGTTGGTGTGATCCCGGCAGGCGGGGGATGCAAGGAGATGTTCATTCGAAATACCGAACATCTGTTTGAAGTCCAAAAAGGCGGTGTATACCCGAAACAAATTGAACTCATGCCATTCGTTGCCAGAGCATTTGAGACCATTGCCATGGCGAAAGTTTCGACCTCGGGGCCTGAAGCCGTCAAGCTCGGCTACTTGAGACCCACCGATAAGATGACCGTCAATCGGGATTACCTGATAGAGGATGCCAAGCGGACGGTCCTGGCCATGAACATGGAAGGCTACACGCCGCCACGCGCACTGGATGAAATTCGAGTCCCCGGAGAGAATACGTTCGCCATGCTCAAACTTGCTCTTTGGACGCTGCACGAACAGGGATTCGCAACGGACCACGATGTAACGGTGGGGACCAAGTTGGCGTATGTCCTCTGCGGCGGAAATGTCCTTGAATACACGAAGGTGAGTGAGCAGTATCTCCTGGATCTTGAAAGAGAGGCGTTCCTGAGCCTGTGTGGGGATCCGAAGACCCAGGCCAGGATGCAGCACATGCTCACAACTGGGAAACCGCTCAGGAATTAAAACCTTTGTATGAATTTATCGCTTTGAAATGGTGGGTTGGGGGCCGTTGGGATCTCTTTGAGATGGCTGCAACACAAACTCTACACTACACGTAGAACGCCCCCATACCCGAAATAAGGGGCACGGTGCAGGCAGAGAAGACCTCAGCTTCGCAAGAGATATTCCTCTGGGGCTGTCCTGGAATGAGTTTTAAGGCTTCGCTGCCGTTCCATGGAATGCGGGAAGCATTTGCAGCCTTCTCAAAGAGATCCCAACGGCCCCCTTTTCCGATATTGGGGCTTTTCAAAGCGCTAAAGTGATACAAACCTTTAAATTGGAGGGAGGAAAACACCATGAGAGAAGCCGTGATCGTTGCCGCATGCAGAACGGCAGTGGGAAAGGCCCCTCGCGGAACATTGAAGGATACCCGTCCCGAGCACATGGGATGTACGGTGCTCGGAGAGCTCCTTAAAAGGGCGGGAGGACTGGACCCGGAGCTCATCGATGACGTCATCATCGGTTGCACGTTTCCGGAGGCGACACAGGGACTGAACCTGGGACGTGTGCTTGTCATGTCAATGGGATGGCCGGATCGAATTCCCGGAATGACGGTCAACCGGTTTTGCTCCTCAGGTCTGCAAGCCATCGCGATCGGCGCTGAAAAGATCATGTGTGGGTATTCCGATGTCGTTATCGGCGGCGGCGTGGAGAGCATGAGTCAAATCCCCATGGGGGGGAGCATGATGTATCCGAATCCCGCGCTGGTGGACATCCGGCCGGGTGCCTTCACAGGGATGGGTCTGACGGCCGAAAATGTGGCGGAGCGATACGACATCGGTCGGGAGGAACAGGATGAATTTGGTGCCAGGAGTCAGCAACGGGCCGAGGCGGCTATCAAAGCGGGACGATTCAAGAGCCAAATTGTTCCTTTGACGGTGAAGAAGCAAACGCAACTGCCCAACGGCCACTTTGCGTACGAGGAAGTCATATTTGATACGGATGAGGGCATGCGCCCGGGCACGACCAAAGAAAACATTGCAAATATTCGGCCCGCCTTTAAACCCAACGGAACCGTGACGGCCGGCAACTCCTCACAAACAAGTGACGCAGCCGCCGGGGTGGTGCTCATGTCCAAGGAGAAGGCCAAAGCATTGGGCCTGAAACCCATGGCCACGTTTCGATGCCATACCGCGGAGGGCTGTGCGCCGGAATACATGGGCGTGGGTCCGTCGGTGGCCATTCCCAAGGTGCTCAAAATTGCCGGGATGAGCCTTGAACAGATGGAGTTAATTGAGCTGAACGAGGCATTTGCGGCCCAGGCCATCTACTGCATTCGCGAGCTGGGGATCAATGAGGAGATTACCAACGTCAATGGCGGCGCCATTGCGCTGGGACATCCCTTGGGCTGCACCGGCGCCAAGTTAACCACCCAGCTCATCTATGAGATGCAGGAACGAAAGCTTCGATGGGGACTGGTTTCCATGTGCATTGGTTTTGGAATGGGAGCCGCGGCGATCTTCGAAGTTGAAGCGTATTAGCGGTAAGCAAGGAATACCCAGACAGCAACATCAATAGAGAAGGAGTACTGGAAATGGCTGATAGAAAAATATTTACGGGGGGAGAATTTCTCATCACCGATGCGGCGCCTGAGGATGTGTTTTCGCCTGAGGACTTCACGGATGAGCACAGGATGATCTATGAAACCGCTAAGGATTTTGTGGAAAAAGAGGTGATGCCGCATATTGACGCCCTTGAAGAGAAAAACCCCGATCTCGTCCGGAATCTCCTTTCAAAGGCGGGAGAACTGGGGCTTCTCAGCACCGATATCCCGGAGGAATATGGCGGGTTGGGGCTGGACAAGGTCAGCACCACGGTTGTGGGGGAGGCCGTGGGGAATGCAGGCGCCTTTGCGGTTGTGCACGGGGCGCATACAGGGATTGGAAGCCTTCCCATCGTGTATTTTGGAAATGAGGAGCAGAAGAAAAAATATCTTCCCAAACTTGCATCCGGGGAGTGGTGCGCCGCGTATTGTCTCACCGAGTCCGGTTCCGGGACGGATGCTCTGAATGCAAAAACCAAGGCGGTTCTTTCGGAAGACGGCAAATATTATGTTTTGAACGGTGAAAAGATGTTCATCACCAACGCCGGATGGGCCGACAGTTTTGTGGTGTACGCCAAGGTGGACGGCCGGGATTTTACGAGTTTTATTGTGGAGGCGGGTTTCCCGGGGGTTTCCACGGGTGCGGAAGAGAAAAAAATGGGTGTGCACGGGTCCTCCACCCGGCCCCTCATCCTCGAAGACGCCGAGGTGCCCGTTGAAAACGTCATGTTTGAAATAGGTAAAGGGCATAAGGTTGCCTTTAATATCTTGAATATCGGCCGCTGGAAACTCGGCGCCATGACGGTCGGGGGGTGTAAGACCTGCGTCACAAACGCCGTAAAGTATGCCAACGGTCGAATTCAGTTCAAGGTTCCCATCAGCTCTTTTGGCATGATCAAGGCGAAGTTGGCGGATATGGCGATTCGTACCTATATGAGCGAAAGCATGATGTACCGGCAGGCCGGAATGTTCGACGATAAGTTGAACGAGCTGGACGCGGAGGCAAAGAAAAACGGCGCTGAAAATGCGAAAGCCATCGAAGAATACGCTGCCGAATGTTCCATCACCAAAGTCTATGGTTCGGAGACGCTTGACTTCTGTGTGGATGAGTACGTTCAAATCTTGGGTGGATACGGATTCTGTGCGGAATATCCGGCTGAGAGATACTACCGAGACTCCAGGATCAACAAAATTTGGGAAGGTACAAATGAAATCAACAGAATGCTTGTCCCCGGGACCATGATGCGGAGAGCCATGCAGGGACGCTTGAAACTCTTGCCTGCAGCCCAGGCGATTGCGGGCGAACTGATGACATATTCTCCCCTTTCCGTCCAGCTTCCGGATACACCGCTGGCGCTCCAGGAACACATGGTCAAAATGAGCAAGAAAATCGCCCTGATGGTGGCGGGTGTCGCCGCCCAGAAATTCCAGCAGAATTTGGCCAAAGAACAGGAGATCATGGCAAAGATTGCGGATATCGTGATTGAAGTGTTTGCCATGGAAAGCGGGCTTTTGAGAACACTTAAAATTATTTCCAAGAAGGGGGAGGAAAAGGCAACCCATCAGATTGCAGCCGTGAAGGTTTACGTCGATGAAATGATCCCCAAGATTGAGATCTGGGCCAAGCAGGTTCTGGCTTACGTGGAAGCGGGTGACATGCTGCGTACCCAGCTCGCAGGGGTGAAGAAGTTGGCCCGTTATCAGCCGATGGATGCGGTATCCCTGAAGCGGGCCGTTGCGGATAGGGTTATCGAGTTGGAATCTTATCCCTTCTAATATCTGGAACATTTCTGTATAAGGAAAAGAGGGCCTGCCAAGCAGGCCCTCTTTTTCATTGGATTTCACGAGGAAACAGCTTAGAATTTATCGGTAACGGCTCAACACCCGGTGCCTGCAACTTTATTGAGGTCTTTTCAATGGGTCATGACATTCGAAAACTAAGAAACATCGGCATCAGTGCCCATATCGATTCCGGTAAGACAACGCTTACAGAGAGAATTCTTTATTACACAAAACGGATCTCCGCCATTCATGAGGTCAAAGGCAAAGACGGTGTAGGGGCGACCATGGATTCCATGGAACTGGAAAAAGAAAGGGGCATCACCATCGCCTCGGCCGCCACCCACTGTGAATGGAAAGGACACCGAATCAATATTATTGATACCCCCGGCCATGTGGATTTTACCATCGAAGTGGAGCGTGCCCTGAGAGTAATGGATGGGGCTATTCTGATCCTTTGTGCCGTCGGAGGTGTTCAGTCGCAATCCATCACCGTGGATCGACAGATGAACCGATATAAAGTCCCGCGCGTCGCGTTTGTCAATAAATGTGATCGTTCCGGGGCCGATCCCTATAAGGTCGTAAACCAATTGCGCCGGAAACTGAATCACAATGCGGTGCTTATGCAGATCCCCATCGGCCTGGAGGGTGATTTTGCCGGTGTCGTGGACCTGGCAGCTATGAAAGCTTTCTATTTTGAGGGCCCCAGTGGCGAGGAGGTCAGAGTAACAGAGATCCCCGCGAAACTCCTCAAGGAAGCCGAGGGCAAGAGAGAGGAACTCTTGGATGCAGCTTCCATGTTCTCTGATGAACTCATGGAGGCCGTATTCACAGATACCGTCAGCGAGGAGATGATCCGCAAGGCGGTAAGACAAGGCACACTTTCGAGAAATTTGACCCCGGTTTTCTTGGGATCCGCCTACAAGAATATCGGTGTTCAAAACGTACTGGATGGCGTGAACGCATACCTTCCCGCACCGAACGAAATCGAAAATGTGGCGCTTGACTTGGACCACGATGAAATGGAGGTGCTTCTTAAGGTGGATAGTGGGGAACCACCGGTCGCATTGGCGTTTAAGCTGGAAGTCACCCCCTATGGGCAGCTGACGTATCTGAGGGTGTATCAGGGTTCAGTCGGCAAGGGGGATGATTTGATCATCACGAGCACTCGAAAAAAGATCAAGGTGGGAAGACTCGTTCAAATGCACGCAGATCAGATGGAGGACATTACCAGAGCGTATGCCGGCGATATCGCCGCTCTCTTCGGGGTGGATTGCAAATCGGGGGATACCTTTACGGATGGACACTCAAACTACAGCATGTCGTCGATGTTCGTGCCGGAGCCCGTTATCTCGTTGGCCATCAACCCGAAGGACCACAAATCGCAAAATAACATGTCTCGGGCATTGAACCGATTTGTCCGGGAGGATCCCACCTTCAGGTCCCAGGTGGATTCGGAGTCCGGCGAGACGATTATATCCGGTATGGGGGAACTCCATCTGGAGGTCTATGTTGAACGGATGAAAAGAGAGTTCGGCGCCGAGGTGGAAACCGGGATGCCCCAAGTCGCCTATCGGGAAGCCATCACCCAAAAAGCGACATTTGATTATCTTCATAAAAAACAGACCGGCGGTTCCGGACAGTACGGGCGTGTCGCCGGATTCATAGAGCCTTCCAAGAATGGCGTATATGAATTCGTGAACCAAGTCAAAGGGGGGGTGATTCCAACCGAATACCTGCCGGCCGTGGATAAGGGGTTTCAATCTTGCCTGAAAGCGGGCCAAGCGCTCGGGTTCCCCGTTCTGGGAATGATCGTCACCGTAAACGACGGTCAATTTCACAGCGTGGATTCTTCAGAGCGGGCATTTACTCAGGCCGCAATCGGCGCTTTCAAACAGGCGTATATGAAAGCCAAGCCGATGATTTTAGAACCGATCATGAAAGTGGCGATTGAGTCCCCATCGGAGTTTCAGGGAAGTGTGATGGCTTCCATCAACCAGCGTCGGGGGCTGATAACGAGTTCGGCGGAAGACGGCGTATTTACAACCATTGAAGCAGAGGTCCCGTTGGCGGAAATGTTCGGTTATGCCACGACACTGAGATCACTGACCCAAGGAAAAGCCGAGTTTACCATGGAGTTTTCAAAATACGCGAGGGTCCCTGAATCCATCGCGGACGAACTTAAAATGCGATTTGGGAAAAGAACCAAGGGGGAGAAAAAATCATGACGGACTTCATTTCGATCAGCCCACTCAAAATCCTCGAAAAATCTTGTCAAAAGGGACTCGGTCGTGGAAATCTCGGCGTCGTCATCGCTCGTGCAGGCGTCGGCAAGACCGCCTGCCTGATTCATATCGCGCTTGATAAGATTTTTCATCACGAAAAACTGGTTCATATTTCGCTCGATGAGGGGCCCGAAAAGGTCACATCTTACTATCGTGTTATATATTCTGATCTTCTGAAAAATCTGCACTTAAAGGATGATCCTGAGAGGCGACTGCTTATAGACAGAAACAGGATTATCCTTGCATACATGAACCGGAGTTTTGAGACGGATCGGTTGCGAGCCGGCCTCGGGAATCTGGCGGAAAAGATGGACTTCAAAGCGGATGCACTTGTTGTGGACGGTCTTGATTTTGAAACCGTCGGAAGGTCGGTATTCGAAGGATTCAAAGAAATTGCCGAAGAATTTGAAGCGGAAGTTTGGTTTTCGGCACTTTCCCATCGCCACATGGACGAGGTGAATCAGCGGGGCATTCCCCACCCCTGCCGGGGGGTGGACGATCTTTTCGGCCTCATTCTCCAATTGCATCCCGAACCCTCAGGCATCCATTTCAGACTGCTGAAGGATCACGACAATCCTACGATCACTCAAAACAGCGTCGTGCTGGATCCGAATACATTCTTGGCTTTGGTGGAATGATTCTCCCTGGGTGACACTTCAATTTCCGGTGCCGAATGCCGAATCTAGGGATGCTTCCCTCGGCCGAACCGCAACCCTGATACCGGGCAACTCGCAAAGCGCTGCGCCTGCCTCTAACAAGCATTCAGGTGTTTTTCTACGATTTCCTCGTTCGTCTTCAAGAAATCCTCGAGATTGCTGATTCCGATAAGCGGACTGTCAGAATAAGGAAAATTCAACATGGGAATTCCGGTGAAAACCGGGTCGATATTCGCACACGACTTATTGGCGGGTCGCTTGTTGTAGATGGTCCGGTGGAGTCTGATGTGGATTTGTTTCAAGGAATTAAAGATTCTCAGGGATTCCGCATGCGACAGCTTGTCGGGATTCAATACCAAAAACACGTGGGTCCGCTCGGTGTCCTCAAGCGTTTCTTTTAAAGCTTGATATTGCTTGCGTTGCTCCTCGATCTTGTTAAGCACCTTATCTCGCTCAAATTCTTTTCCAAGCAGTTTGATCCTGGTAATCAACTCTCTTTTTTCGATGATTTCCTGACGAAGCGCCAGAAGATGTTCTATCCATACCAAAGAGAGCGATGGAAGGCTGAAGAACTTGAGTGAGAGCGCCGTGGGCGGCATATCGAACATCAGATAATCAAATTGAGAATAATCCTTTCGAATTTTCTCGAAAGCGAGCATCAGGGCATATTCCTCAAGCCCGGGAGAGTGTTTTATCACGTCAAAATATTTCTCCAGGTTGAAAGCGGTCAAATAGGCATAAGTTTTTTTGATTTGGCGATGCACATCTTTGAGGTAGGTGCGAATCCAGGCGTCCTGATCGATTTCTGCCGCCAGCAACCCGGGCATCATTTCTGAAGGTTTATCCGAAAGGCTCTTTTCGAATATATCGGATTGGTTGTGCGCCGGGTCCAGGGAAACCAGCAAAACCCTGTGTCCTTTCTGTGCCAGGAAGACCGACGTGAGTGCGGCCGAAGTGGATTTCCCGACCCCGCCTTTGCCCATAAAAAACAGGTTGGTTGGCCCTTTCATCATCACCCTATATCCAAAACCGAGAAGAGCTGTGAAATGGGTGCATTGGCGGTATCAACTTTTTCCAGCATCAGAATCAGCTCTTTTTCCATGAAGGGCATTAAGTCCAGCGAAATCTGCATGGGGGGCGACGGCATACCGATAAATGAGCCCAACACCAAGACGCCGAAGATATTTTCCATCTCCTCAACTTCGGTTTCGATGGTTCCGACGGCCTTGCTCCGGGCCACTGCGTCTGAGATTTTCAGAAATTCCGTGACCTTGTTTTTGAGGGATATCAGAATGCTGATCATTTGCGGTCCCTGAAACCAAACCCAAATGCGGTTATTCAATACGAACCTTACTTGACCCTGAAGATTCGCCGTTCAAATTGAATTCGTTTTGTTGATGGATAGAAATAATACACTGCATAAATCGCCATCAATGCCGTCCCCATGAAATAGAAATCGGGAAAGTCCAGGAGATAAGCCGGCAGAATTAAATAAGGGGTAAGCAGGGGAACGAACATTAATCTCCGTTCAAACTTGATCAAAACCGTCTCCGGAACACTTTTCCGACGGCGCATGGTGTGCGCAAAGAGGGAGCGAAAAAAAATAGGTAAGGCGAGGGCAAAAACCACGGCCAACACAAAAACGCATGGGGCGATGACAGTGAGTGAGATGTTTTGGTTAAGGGGAATGATGCCAATTCTCCGTGCCCCATAGGCCGACAATAGCGAAAATATTGCCGGAAGTAAGAGTGCCAAGTAGGTTTTTTTCAACTTTTTGGCCATGCGGCAAACTTAATGAATTCGAAAAAGTTCAAAAACAGTCTTTTTCTGTGATTTCCGCGAAGCGTGTCCGGGAAGGCGGTGGTCGGGGAACGGAAGTAAAGGAGAATCATGAGGTTCCGTGTCTGAAACATGAAACGCGGAAGCAACGCATGAGAGCGCTGCTTCCGCGCTGGGTTTACGCCGCAGTTGCCGGCACAGGTTCGACAGGAGGTTTGCCCATAGAGGCAAAGAATTTAATGACGCCTTCGATCACAATCCAAACAGCGATGAGCAGTATGCAAATATTGATAACGGTCAGCAACATGTTGTGCGCACCAAGAAAGCTTACCTGGTTTAGAATGACCGCCCAAATGGTCATCACCGCCATAAATATGGCCGGCAGTCCTGCAATCATCCATTTCAGACCGCCGAGCCTCTGCAGATAGAGCGTAATAATGATCAATGCTAGGGCGGCAAGCGTCTGATTCACGGCCCCAAACAAAGGCCACAGTTTCAGGGCACCATTACCACCGGGGCCTGCAGCGAAGGCCAAAATCAATGCACTCGCCACCGCGATCAGGGTGGCAGGATAACGGCCGGTCAAGGCGTTCAGCTTAAGATCTCCGGCAAGCTCGGCAATCACATATCGTTGAATCCTGGTAGCCGTATCCAGCGTGGTGGCCGCAAAGGAAGCCACAAAAACCCCCATGATGGCCAAAGTGATGATTTTGGGGATACCGAGAGCGCCCATGATATTGGCGGCGCCATCCACAAATGCGGTGATTTTGGCACCCAGACCTGCGGCTGCGGCCCAAGAGGAATAATGGGTTGTCCAGGCTGCAACCCCGGTCAGAGTTTCTCCTCCCTTGGGGGTGTACCCCATCCCGATTCCGGCTGCAACCGCGATAATCACCAGTGTGGCCAGGGCGCCTTCCATGAGCATGGATCCGTAACCAACAAACAAGGACTCGGTTTCATCCCGAACCTGTTTGGCCGAGGTTCCCGAGGAGACCAAGGAATGAAATCCAGAAATGGCCCCGCAGGCAATGGTGATAAAGAGGAACGGCCACATGGGGGGCGCTTGAGCGGGACTGGCCTGTAAGGCGGGCGCTACGATCTCCAGCCTCCCGCTGAAAGACGCGGCCAGGACACCCAGCACCAACAACACCATAGCGACAATCAGTTGGTGGGAGTTAATGAAATCCCGCGGTTGCAACAGGGTGGTCACCGGCAGTGTAGAAGCAATAAAAGCGTAAGCCAGCAAGATGATCGTCCATACGCCGGTGGCCGGAATGCCTGCAATGGTCGGCATGTTGAATTTCGCCCAGGGTCCGATAACCACAAAAAAGTACATGACGGCAATGGCAAGGATGGACCAGATCATGGGGCTTTTGTCCTTCTTGTAGATGAGGTAACCCAAATAGATTGCGATGGGGACTTCCACCCACACCGCCAGGACTGATTGGGGATATATGGAGAAAACAATCGCGATCACGAGGCCGAAAATGGCAATCACGATCCACAGCTCCAAGAAGACGATGAGAAAGAAAAGAATCTTTGTGCGGTTGTTGACATATTTGGAGGTGTATTCAGAGATGGATTTTCCCTGATTTCGCATAGAAATGATCAGGGCGCCGAAATCATGAACAGCACCCATGACGATGCTGCCGATGAAAACCCATAAGAGTGCGGGAACCCAACCCCATATAATGGCAATGGCAGGTCCCACGATAGGGCCTGTCCCTGCAATGGAGGTGAAGTGATGACCGAAAATCACCTCTTTCTTGGTCGGCACATAATCAATCCCATCTTCGTACTCACAGGCAGGTGTTTTACAGGCACCCGAGAGTTGAAAGATCCTGCGGCCGATATATTGGCCGTACAATTTGTACATGATAATGTAGCCCGCGAAAGCCAATACCATAATCGCTAAAGAGCCCATGTTCCCTCCTTCCCTTAGTTAGAAGTTAATCCAGTTGAAAGTTCCTAATTAAAACAAAGTAAGCTCACAAAACGCGCAGTTTTATATACTAAAATCCACTGCAAGTCAAGAAAAATTCACCCGCTTTGCTCCGGCGACATAGGCACCCTGCCGACCTGACCGGGACCAATTTCGGGGAATTATGGGCTATCGTAAAAAGGATGACCCCCGAAGTAGGCCTGCCTGAGGAAGAAACCCGCGAGTTTAGATCTCCGGTTTGGGAACGGCGGCAATATCCAGTTTCACGTCTGATACACCGGACACACTCTTAACGACCTCAAGCAGCCCGGTTTTCGAAACCAGTGGGCTTAACCATCCGGAAACCTGCACAACACCTTTTTCAGACACCTCGATGTTGAGTTCGTGCAGGCTGATTTTGGCCCTCAACATTGCCGCCTCAACCCTTTTAACCAGTGATAAATTTTCCATGGCGTCCAAAGCCGTTAAGCTGCACGCCTTGATCTCTTGTGACTGGGCTGTTTCCATAATGATGGTCGCTGTTAACTCTTCATTCAACTTGTCCGGATTGATAATCAAATCATAGAGGGATGAATCATTCCAGTCCATGCCGAAGGCGTATTGAAAAAAACCGTTCCGTTCGGCGTCGCTTTTTTCAATAAGCTTTTTAGCCGCCTGCCGGCTTATCCCGTGCTGATCCGTCAATTGCCTGATGCGGGAGTCATTGGATGCGTTTATGCGTATGTGCAATGCGCAACCGAAGTCCTGAAGAAGCCAGGGCGCACCATGCCCCAAAATGACCGCTTTGCCGCCACTGGATATTTTAAAGACAAGCGATTGCATGAGATCTAAGTAAATTTCCGGCCGCTGACCAAACAAACGGTTCAAAAACCCCGGGGCCTTTTTATCGAAGCCGCTTAGGTCTTCAGGCGAAATTCCCAAATTGATTGCCTCTTTTGCCAGGCTGCGATCGTCATGGAACTCCAATTGGAGTTTGTCTGCAACCAGCCGGCCGATGGAAGAAGCTCCGCAACCTATCCCCGCGGTTATCGTGACTAAAGCCATAGGGTCACCTCCTTTTGTCTATTGGTATCGCTGATCAGGAAAACCCTGAATGTTCACTGAATAACACGAAAGCGATCCGGAAGGTAAAAGAAAAATCCGCCCTGGACATTATTGCCTGTACGAAGGATAAATTTAAATCTTATAAGACAGATAGCGCATGATTGACATCGAGTATTTTGACCGTTAGGTTGCACCATGGAAAAGCGAATGATTGAAAAAATTGATGCGGTTCTCGACAGGGTCAAAGAACCGGAGAGCCGACTATCGATCGCACAGTTGGGGTTGGTATCGAAACTGCGGTACAGTGAGAAGAAAAAAAAGTTGTACGTTTTTACCCGGGGTGTCAAATCCAGCCATCATTGCTGCTCTATGGTTATTCAAGGCCTCCTTCTGTCCGGGACGATCAAACACCTTACTGAGGAGTTTCAAAAGGAGTTCCCCGACTTATCGA
>JAWOGN010000012.1:0-26511 GCA_046496815.1 Desulfatiglandaceae bacterium | reverse complement strand
GGATCGCTTTCCTCCAAATTGATTGTGGGGGGTATAATTCCTTTCTCCAGGGTCTTTGCCGCGAAAATTGCTTCTACCGCACCTGCACCTGCCCACATATGACCGATCATTGATTTGTTCGCACTGAGCTTTATTTTCTTGGCCCGGCTGCCAAAAAGCTTTTTGACCGCAATGGTTTCAGTTAAGTCATTCGCCGGCGTGGACGTGCCGTGCGCATTGATGTAATGAATATCCTCAGGCTTTATTCCGGCATCTTCGATGCTCGAGGCCATGCAATGCCGGGCGCTTTCGCCGCTGGGCAACGGCGCAACCGGATGGTAGGCATCACAACTGGAACCATAGCCCAAGATTTCTGCATATATCTTGGCTTCGCGTGCCTTGGCATGTTCGAGTTCCTCCAGAAGCAGTATGCCGGCACCTTCGCTGGTGACAAAACCTTCCCGGTTTTTCTCAAACGGACGGCTAGCCCGGTGAGGTTCATTATTCCAGCGAGCGTTCGATAATGCACCCAGGTTGTCCAGGCTGGCCATGAGCGTGGGACAAATTCCGGCGTCGCCACCCCCGACAATCATGACGTCCGCTTCGTCATGCTGAATCAATCTGAATCCCAATCCCACGGCATTGGTGCCGGCGGCGCAGGCCTCCATGAGAAAATGATGCGGCCCTCTCGCCTGACACAACGCCGCCATGGCACCTGCGGCCGTGTTGGCAGAGAGATTGATGACCAGGTTGGGTGACACCCTTTTGATTTGCCCCTTGATAATAAGCTCATGGTTTTTCTCGAATGTCTTGCAGGCGCCGATTGCTGTGGCGGCAATAACGCCCACCCGATATTCCTGTCCGGGTTCCACTTTAAATCGGGCGTCCTCGAGGGCTAATTTGGTTGCCGCCAACATAAATTGGTGCAAGCGGTCGGTGCGGCGAACATTCTTGGCTTCCATGAAATCCGCTGCCTCAAAATCCGTGACTTCACCCGCAACTTGACATTTCAGAGGGGAAGGGTCGAACTGGGTGATTTTTTTTATCCCAGACTCACCCGCACACAGTTTTTTCCAACTTTCTTCGACACCCACCGCCAGCGGCGTGATGGCGCCCATCCCGGCAATCACTACTCTTCGCTTCACAGCTTCCTCCCGCATGGGACGCTTTTTCTAGGCCATCAGTCTCTATCGTCGTTTCGAATAGATTAAATAATCAGACCACGTCCTCAGGCCGCCTAATTTGGAACAAAGCCGTCCGTGTGTCAAGATGAATTCGGATCGATGCAATCGGAATGGGAAAGGTTTTTGAGAGATGATGGCGGGTATATTCCAAGGTCTGCCCTCAACCTGCAGGGAATTAGACTTCCCCGTAAGGGTCTATGGGTAAATATTTGAGGAAGGACTGCAGAACAAATCGGAATCTCTATTCTTTTTGATCGTATGGGTGTATATATGACGGCGTTAATCTCGAAGTTATGGATTTGGAGGTCTTTTCTTTGACTCCGGTGGGATTGCTTGAGAAATTGGACACATTGAAGATCGGTTATCGATCGAGTTTCGGGATCGTCAATGAAAAACGATCGACTTTGGTCATGATCCATGGCGCCGGTGGACGATCCCAGGTTTGGCAGGCTCAAGTTCACCCGTTGAAAGATTGCCTGAATACGCTTGCCTTGGATCTGCCGGGCCATGGAGAAACCGGCGGTCATCATAAACGCAGTATGACTGAATACGCGCACTGGGTGAGCGAGATTCTTGTCACCCTGTTTCCCGGTCCTGTTTTCCTGATGGGGCATTCGATGGGTGGGGCCATCGTGCAGGAAACAGCTCTCTTAAACCCGCACCTGCTCAAAGGCATCATCCTCGTTTCCACAGGGCCTAAGCTGCAAGTGGCTCCAGAATTCTTGGAGGGTCTGTCGACCCATTTCGAAGAAACCATCGATCGCATCATCGGCTATGCGTACGCGCCCGGGGCAGACCCCATGCTGGTCAAGGAAGGGGCGGAATTGATGAAAGCGGCGGGTCCAAGGGTGCTTCATGATGATTTTGAGGCCTGTGATCGTTTTGATCGGAGCAAGGAAGTTGGAATTATCGAACTGCCATGCCTCATTGTCTGCGGAAACAAGGATGTGTTATCGCCGCCCGCATTGTCTGAGCGCCTGCATCAATCGATAAAGGGAAGTACGCTGAAAGCATTGC
This sequence comes from Desulfatiglandaceae bacterium, assembly GCA_046496815.1. GTDB lineage: Bacteria > Desulfobacterota > DSM-4660 > Desulfatiglandales > Desulfatiglandaceae > JAWOGN01. Next base: position 24,331 of record JAWOGN010000012.1, on the reverse strand, counting down.
CAAACGCCGGACACATGGTGATGATAGAAAGCTACAGGGCCTTCAACGACTGCGTCCGACAGTTCATATGGTAGAAAAAGATCCCAACGGCCCCTAGGCCAAAGGTTTAAACATCGGAACGGATCCGGATTTTTTTATCACGGCTGTTCGATAAGTTTTTTCATCTTCTTCAATACTTCGTTTCGACTCACATAAGACTCAATTCTCATCGCTTTTTCCTCAAGGCCGGCTCTGTTAATGAAGATGATCGTGGGGACCCCGCTGACTTGATACCGCTCAAGAAGTTCATTCTGAAGCGAATGCCGCTGCGTCAGGTCGACTCGAACCGCGGTCAGATCCCGGCTCATTTTGACGATTTCAGGGTCACTGAAGACTTTCTTGTCCATGGAGACGCATGGCCCGCACCAATCTGCATAGAACTCCAGGATCAGCGGATTTTTCTTCCGGGCGGCCTCGGTGACGCTGGTCGGGGTGTACGGGATCCAATCAATCCCCGTGCGGCTGCCGGAGGCATCCCAGAGGAACAGGATGGAACCGCCGATAAGCATGGTGCCAAGCGACCTGCTCAAGTAGAGGAAAAATCGATTGCTTCGGCTGATGGGTTCCAACCACCCCAGATGCAATCCTGCAGCCACACATACGGCCGAAAAAATGGCCGCCTCCCCCAGGGCGGTTGACACGAGGGGTTTCAAGAAATAGCCCGCCATTCCCACGAGCACCCACCCCAAGGCCTTGCGGATCCATATCATCCACTTTCCCGATACGGGAAGTTTTGCAAGTGTACTCGAAAAAAGGGCCAGCACGGCAAGGGGGAGCCCCAGGCCTAAACTCAGCACAAAGAAATAGAGGAACCCCAGAAACGGGTCTCCTTTCCGCCCCACGAAGGTCAGAAGTCCCAGAATAAACGGTCCCACACAGGGTGCTGCCAAAACGCCGAGGGTAAGGCCCATGAAGCAGGTACCCAGATATCCGCTCACGTTTTTGGAGGCCATGCGCATGAGCCCCGGAGGCAGACGCAATTCCCAGAAGCCGAAAAAGCTCAAAGCAAGCGAAATGAGAATCCCCGCCAACGCAAGGAGCACAATCGGTTTTTGAAGGGCCGAGCCCAGCATACTTCCGGACATGCTCGCGGCGACGCCCAGGATCGAATTGGTAACAGCGAGCCCAGCGATATACAGAGCCCCATGAACAAAGATCCGCCCTCGATTTTCTTCTTTTCTGCCTCCGAAATAAGAGATCGTGATGGGAATGAGGGGATAAATGCAAGGCGTGAGGTTCAGGGCGAGGCCTCCCAGAAAAACGCCTGCAAGGGCGAACCAGAGGGCGCCGTCAAGGTTCCATCTCGATGTTTTTGCGGCAGGTTCGGAAATTTTTTCGGCGGAATCGAAGATCCCTTGGTTTTGACGTTCGAAAGATGCGTCCTTTGGGACTACAAAGACAGGTATGTGAACCGGCGCATGTTCAGGGGGCAGACATGCGTTGGTCGAACACGCTTGATAAATCAACCGCCCTTCCATGGTATGCCCGCCGCTCGGGGCTTTTTCATCGACTGCCAGGTTGGCGCGAACGCGGATTTCACCTGAAAAAACCTCAAGCGGCTGGTTTGTGTACGGGAATACTTTTTTCTCGGGTTCCGGAAATTGAATTTTCAGAATTTTGAGGTCCGGCGAATCCGAAAATGAAAGTTCGGTTGCGATGATCCCGCTTTCCGCGTTTCTCGCTCCGTGGATGTATAAGGGGCTGGAGATGCGGATACGGAAAAGAATCGGATAGGAATGTCCTGCCGGGTACCGGTCCCGGGAGTGGATTACCTCTACTGTCACCACGGCGCCCGACACCGCCATGGGATGAAGAAAAACGGTCGAGAGGAAAATCAGGAAAGTCCATGCGAAGCGGGGAAACCCAAATCTCTTCTTCCGACACATTTCGATTCTAGCGAGCAACGCCGCCACCCTGCGTATTCTGAGGCGCTTTCATGGAGTTGTCCAACAATCGCATCCCAACCCTGAAAAAACCCGGCATTGAAGAAAACAGCTTCGAATTTAGGATTTTTTTTCAGGCGGCCTGCTATATCGTCCGGGTGTCCTTTAACTTGGTTTTTATCGGCTCGCCTTCTTCCTCCCGACCCAGTTCCCGAAGTCTCTGCCTGAGCTTTTCCATCTCACGCATGAGACGCGGCAGGACGTCCCTCTCAATTTTTTCACGTGCGTTCCGTCCGGTCTCTTTCATGACCTCTGATAGGCGATCCAATTCCTCTTTGAGATTCTTGAATGCTTCGCTTTCCGGAATTGCACGCAGTTCCTCTGAAAACTGTTCAAGCTGCTTTTTGAGTCCCTGAAGGCCTTTTGCAAACTCATCCCACATGGGTTCGAAATCCTCCGAATGGGTTTCAGAACCTTTGACATGTGAGCCATCCGCCAGAAAAGCCCCCCCTTTGGGTTCCTGGACGATTTCAATGGCCTTTTTCCCGTCGTCTTCGGGATCCGATACAACAAAAAATTTTGAGTTTTCCGTGGCGGCATTTTTGAATGCCTCCCGGATGACCACCTCAACCACATAGTCCCCTTCCCGGGAATACACCACGCCCGTTACCTGACCCACGGGATTCTTTTCAAAAACCACCCGGTCGCCTTTCTTGAGGCCGTTGATCCGATCGAAATGAATACTCAGGCCGAGGAGACCCGCTTTGCACCCGAAAACCATAAACACGCACATAAAAGGAACCAACATTTTTTTTGTCATGTGGCCTCCGATGCTTCTTCGATGTCCGACCCGATCCGTTCGCTTCCCACCCGTTGAGAAAGCGATGCGGGCGGAAAATCCAACTTACTGAATAGCTTCTTTTCAACCTGTCTGCAAATCTCGAAATTGGTTCTGATTGCGTTGACGCGTGTTTCCTGATTTTGCGCATAGGTTTCAATCAGGTATTTCAGCCGTTCTTCCAAGGATACGACCGTATCGTGATTCACACGTTTGTCCGCATAAAAGACGATTTCCTTTTCCGAGTAGTTGCCGTTAACCGTAAAATCTTTAAGCCGAACATGCTCACCGACAATATCGCCGATTCTCGAAAACCCGTTTTTTCGGCAGATTTCTCTTCCCAACTCCGCGTGGTCCACTCCTGAATTCAGTGAGGCGGTTTTGCCGATGTCGTGAAGCAGTGATGCGGCGGTGGTCAATTCAACGGAGATATCAAATCCCGCGTCCCGAAGCCCCCTTGCAATCACATGGGCGACTCTTGCGACCATCACAGAGTGCGCTTTTATGTTCGCAAGCATGTGGTATGCATCCATGAGCTGAAAGCAGGTTTTCGTAGATGGAATCAGTTTGTCCATAAAATCCTTCTAAAAACTCGAAGCAACCGATCAACACAGCGGTTTAAAAATGCTCGTAAACGGTCCCCTGATGCACAAATGATCGCGCCGGCTTAATACGAATCCTTTGATTTTACAGTCATTTATTGAGATGTCACACGCCTGTCAATTGGTATCGCAAAGTGCGCGCTAGGTAATAGGGAACGTAACAGGTACGGGCATGACGTTCAAGTGAAAAGGAAAAACACTCGCCGGCAAGCGATGAGAATGGGGAGTTGACAAAAGGGAGGGTTTCCGTTACTTTCATCGCCTGAAAATTCTCTTGAAATGGTGCGGTTCCGTGCCATGCCGGAGATAAAATACGGGCTTGAAATTTTAATTTTTGGGCCCTCCACGCCGTTCCATGGAATGCGGGAAGCATTTGCAGCCTTCTCAAAGAGATCCCAACGGCCCCCATTTCCAATATTGGGGATTTTCAAAGCGCTAAATTCATACGTTTAAAGGAGTTCAGCCATTCCCGATTTCTCACAGAACAGCGTTCAGATAACGACGTTTCACGTTTTTCAGCAGGATAGAAAGCACTTGAAATCCCAACTCAGGCTTCATTCCAAATGGAAGAAAACGGTGCTGATTATCCCCCTGCTCGCCAGTGAATATACCGAACCGGCCAATCTTCCCGTATTCCGAAACATACTCAATCAATTGAAAGGGGTTACCTACCTGTCGAGCATTATTTTCGGGCTGGACAAGGCCACTGAGGAAGAGGCGTTTGCCTTGAAGGGTTTGATAAAAACTTCGGGAATAAGGAATTATTTGATCCAGTGGAACGACGGTCCCGGCTTTAGCGGCATTTACAGGCAGTTGAACGAGGCGGGTTTCAATATTCATGAGCCTGGAAAAGGCAAAAACATGTTCCTGAGTTTTGGGATTGCCATCGCATTGGGGGGGCACTCCATCGGTCTTATTGATGCGGATATTCGGACCTTCAAGCGAACCCAGCTGGATCGGCTTCTTTATCCGGTTGTCGCACTGAATTACGATTTCTCCAAGGCCTACTATGCACGCATCATGGACAGAGAGATTTTCGGTCGGGTGAAGAGACTGCTACTGGATCCGCTCTTGTTCGCTCTCAAGCGGAAATTTACGGAAAGCAGAGATGAGAAGATGCTGCGCTTGATTGAATTCCTTTTGGGCTTCAAATATCAGCTTTCCGGAGAAGTGGCGTTTCATGTAGACCTTTTGAAGCGGATGCGGTTTGCTACGAATTGGGGCGTTGAGATCTTCACGCTCATCGAGGTTTACCGGAAGGCTTCATCCACCGCGCAGGTGATGTTTTCCCGAGAACCCTTCGACCATAAACATCAGGAGGTGTCGGCTGAGGACCGGACCAAGGGACTCAACAGAATGGGGATCGACATTGTTACCACCCTGATGAACGCGCTGATTGTCGAGGAAGGCCTCGAAATTTCCGACACTTTTTTTAGGGATTTGGCGGTCACTTACCAGGCCGTGGCTGAAGAGCAAATTCGGAAGTACTCCGATGACGCGAGCTTCAGTAACTTGAAATACAATCGGGACTATGAAGAGTACCTGGTAAAAAGCGTTTTTCGAAATTCGATTCTCAAGGCAGGCGAGGTCCTTACTGCTCCCTACCGGATGACTGAGAAATTTTTGAGACTCATCAATTCGCATTCAGAGTTTAAGCGGTTTCTGGAAGATGGGCTTGCTGAAGCGGTCCTGGAGGTTGAACGGAAAACTGAGCAAAGCGTGTTTGAAGTGCCCCAGACGGTTTCATGGGAACGTGTGTCAAATAAATTACCTCGGATCTTCTACGATTTGATTGAAGTGGTGGAGAATGAGAAAAGACGGTTTTCCTGACACGGAGAACGCCTTCTATGGAAAGCGGTGTCGCACACGACGCTTCAGGCTCCGCATATTTGGTTGTTTTGACGGACTTAGACGGGACCCTGCTGGATTCCAATACCTACGGGTGGGAAGAAGCGCGACCGGCCCTTGACCTTTGTCGGAAACTTGGAATCCCCCTTGTCCTGGTATCGAGCAAAACCCGCGCCGAAATGGAACCGCTTCATCGCAGGCTGTTGCTATCCGCCCCCTTCATCTCGGAAAACGGCGGCGGCATTTTTTTCCCGAGCGAAAACTTTAAGACACGGCCCCCGCAGGCATTTTTTGATAAAGGCCTATGGAAATGGTCACTGGGGATCCCCTATGAATCCCTGATTCACGGCTTTCGAGAGATTCGGGACGAGCTGGGGGGGGACCTCAGGGGCTTCTCCGACATGAGCATCGAAGAGATTTCCTATCACACCGGCCTAACGAAGGATAACGCACGCCTGGCCGCCATGCGGGAGTATGATGAACCATTTATGGCCTCCGATGTCCATGCATTCGACAGGACGGCACTCCAGAAAGCCGCAGCCAAGAGAGGACTGTCGGTCGCAATGGGAGGACGCTTTTTTCATCTTCAAGGGAAAAATGACAAAGGGCAGGCCATGGATCGGGTCATTTCGTGGTACAGGCAGAGTCGGCGACGCGTCACCACGGTCGCGCTCGGGGACAGCCCAAACGATTTCCCCATGCTTGAGCGTGCCGATTTTCCCGTGCTCATTCGTTCAGATCAGGAGTTTCCGGAAATAAAGAAAGCGATTCCCCGGCTGAGGGTCAGCCTCGAGATAGGCCCAAAGGGTTGGAACACTGTCGTCCTCGAGTTTCTGAAAAACAAGAAGGAGCAATGCGATGTCTGAAAATCCGGCGATTGAGATTAACCCCGAAAACATAAAAAAAGCCGACATGGTGGTGTGTATACCGTCCTATAATGAGGCCGATTCCATCAGCTACCCTACGATACAGGCCGATAAGGGTCTGCTGAAATATTTCAGCGATAAGTCCTCCGTGATTATCAATTGTGACAACGACTCCCCGGACGACACAAAGGGCGCGTTCCTCAAGACGGCTACCGAAACGCCGAAAATCTATGTGTCCACGCCTGCCGGTGTGAGAGGCAAGGGAAACAATTTTCGAAATCTTTTCCGGAAAATTGTCGAGCTGGGTCCGCAGGCGGTCGTGGTGGTGGATGCGGATCTGAAGAGCATCACCCCCCAATGGATAAAGCACCTGGGTGAGCCGATATGGGAAGGGTTTTCTTATGTGGCGCCCCTCTATGTGAGACACAAATATGATGGTACCATCACCAACGGCATCGCATATCCCATGACGAGGTCCCTGTACGGCAGCCGGGTTCGGCAACCCATTGGCGGTGATTTCGGTTTCAGCGGGGAACTGGGTGAGATATACCTGAAAAATGAGGCGTGGGACGAGGCGGTGGCCAATTTTGGTATTGATGTTTGGATGACCACCCTCGCCATTAATCAACGGATTCAAATCTGCCAGTCCTTCATGGGAAGACCCAAGATACATCGAACCAAAGATCCGGGAGCGCATTTGGGTCCGATGTTTAGACAGGTGGTGGGTACTATTTTTTCCATGATGAATCATTTTGAATCATACTGGCCCAAAGTGAAATATAGCAGGCCCACGGCCATTTATGGGTTTGGTCTTGGAGAGGTGGAAATGCCTCCCAAGGTGGAGGTGAATTCCCGAAATCTACTTCAAAAGTTTCATGGGGGTTTTGAAGATTATCAACAGGTATGGGAAAGGATTTTAACCGAGGATGTTTTCAAGAAGCTTCTAGAGATTCGGAGCATGAAGGAAAGGGAATTCAATTTTCCCACAGATCTGTGGGCGAGAGTCCTTTTTGATACGGCCGTCGGCTATCGATACGCCTCCATGGATCCGGATGTATTATTGGATTCTCTCATTCCCCTCTATTTTGGTAGAACGCTCTCTTTTGTGAAAAAAACCAAAAAGATGTCCATCAGGCAGGCGGAAGAGGCAATCGAAGATGATTGCATGACCTTTGAAATGACAAAACCCTATCTGATTCAGCGGTGGATGGAGAAGAAGTCCTCAGACCAAGAATAGTCCCGCAACAATCCACAAAAGTCAGATTTCGCCCCAAACCGGCGGGCAGGACTGTGCGGTCTTCTGAAAGATATCCCAACGGTCCCTGTTGTTTTGCTCACGAGTTCTTTCAAAAATCTAAATTGGTAACCGTTCACGGGTTCAAAGGTTCAGGGGTTCAAGGTTCAATTCTCGTCCACGAAGTGCATCTGGGGTACGTAATTATGAGAAAAGCGTCAACTTTGTCAGGCCGAATCCTAAATTTGGAACTAAATTGGCAATTACTTGGGAAAATGAGCATTTTTAACGACGATTTCAAGTCCTCAATCCTCTCTTTGTCCTTAACCCTGAATCCCGATTTCATCGGGAAACCGTGAACCTGTGAACGCTTACCTTTTTTCTCATGTTCGATTTGACTTTACGGTGTGAATCCGAAATAAAATGTTTGCCGCTTTCGCCCCCGGATGGTCAGCGCCCTGGATCAAGTTCCAAGCCCATTGGGCCGTCCCATCTCAATTGGCCCGTTAGGTTTGAAGGCTCAACCCTCACATTTGGATGTAAGAAACTTATCACCGAATTCGTGCAGAAGATCAAGCCGAACATTTTTCATAAACCGGCAGAGGGAGAAGGTTTGCGATACGAAATTGCGATAGAAGGCCCCTTTTCGGCAATGATGACACTCCGCCATGAACTCAGGCGGTTCTCACCCACCTTGGAAAGACTGCCGCACCGCCCGAATCGAAAAATGAATTGGGCAAGGATCTCCTGTGTGGAGACAAACGATACGCTTTTGAACGCCAAACTACTGGAAATCAGCAAGATTATCTCAGACGTTGAGGGACACCATTTCCCGGGGGAAAACTTTGATATTCGAATCCGCAATCTCTCCTATTCAGAGCCTTGCGCAGGCAGTTCGCAGTTTGATGAGCCCTTCAAGCCGATACCTTCTCTCACGGTACTTCCCTGGAAGCCCTCCCATCGAGAATTGACCGATTCCCATACCATTGTTCTCGATCCGGAACACGCCTTCGGATCGGGAAAACATCCCTCAACCAAATTGTGTCTCAATATCCTGGATCGGATGCTCAAAAACAAGGCACAGACCCCGAAATTCCAGAAAAGCAGGCTTCTTGACTTTGGCTGCGGCACCGGGATTCTGGCGATCGCAGCGGTTAAAATGGGAATGAAAAGTGCGGTGGGGGTCGAAAATGATGCCGACGCTGCCGAGTCTGCTGAACGCAACGTGATGTTGAATCACCTGTCCCATAAAATAGACATCAAGGTGGGTTCCTGGAATGTTGTGAACGAGGCGTACGATCTGATCGTTTCAAATCTGGTCGTTTCAGCCCTGCTCCGGACAGGCAAAAAGTTCCCGGACCATCTCGAAATTGGAGGTGCGGCTGTAATTGCCGGCTTTGGAGAAAACCAGTTGACTGAGATGAAGGACTTTTTTTACAAGATGGGATTGATTCCGTCAGGTCAAAACACCCTGGCCGGATGGGCCGCGCTCACGCTCAGAAAACGCAGATGATAGATGGGCAAGAATCCCGGAAATTTGAATCCCGCATGTTGTTCCATGCTTCAAGATTTTGTTCTCGACAGGCACTCATAAGCCGCTTTGACGCTGACAAAATACGCTCCATCTCCACCAACATCCGGATGTGCCCGTTTCGCCTGTCTTCTGTAACAGCGGATGAGTTCCTGCCGGTCCATCTTGCCAAATTCCTCGACAGAGATTCCTAAACAGCGACAGGCTTCCTGTTCCGCCTCGGAGTGCACCTTTTTTGATCGCGGCAAATGATAGTACCGGTGCCGCCCCATGAAATCTTCAACGGAATCATTCCAGATGGAGCCGGTATCCAATTCATGGTCAAAATACAAAATCAGGTATCGTACGAGATAGGGGTGAAGGGAGTCTGAATCATGCGATTCAATGCCACTGAAAAACCCCTTGTCTTGGTTCAGACGGCAAAGATCCTCCAGGAAATACTGGTCTAACTTCTCAGGATCCAGTGCGGCAGGGTGGTTGCGCGTCAGTAAGTGCCTGAAGTGGGTTTCCAGTTGGAGGGCTGCATACAGATAGAGTCGCGTTTCATTCGACGAAAGCACCTGTTCCATCTCTTCCATGATTGCTTCAATTTCGTCGCGACTCTTCTCCAGCAGCACATTGAAAAACTTCCAAGGTCGCGCAGACAAATTTCCCATGTCCACCTGTCCGGAGCGAAGGTAATGAATGCGGCGCTTATCAAAGGAATGCAATTTCTGTTGGCGCTTCAGCATTTCGTCCCGCGAATATGCCTTCCAACGATTCTGAGCGCCCGTGGATCTTTCAAACATTTCGACGATCCGACGGACATGGGGATCCAGAAACGGCATAAAGAGCTTTTCCAGTTCATCGGTTGTACACGCCACGCCCTTTTCCTGAAGCGTCTCTATGAGCCCATCCCTGAAATAGAAGCTGTTTCCACCCGGGTAGACAATATATTTGTCAGGCTCTAAACCCAGATCCAACAGCTCACGGTGTTTCCACACCCCGTCGTCTTCGTAGGATTCAAACAGGACATAATGGCACCCGCCTTCAAGGTATCTTCGCCTTAGGTACACAGAATATATCTCCTGTCGAACCGGGTGCTATTCCCCATGGTCTTTATAGTGACTCAGGCCCAACTTTATATCGAGGACAGGGCTTCCGTCGATTGCATCAAGCCCGTCCACATAAATACTTGTTCCCTCAATCCCAAGAAGTCTCACTTCTTGCACGGCGATTTTAGAAAGTCTGTATGGCGTGCGAGCCGCAAAAACACCGACTTTCTTGCCGTCCAACCGCCTGTGAAAAGTTGTGCTGACAGACTGTACTTTGTGCAGAAAATAGACGATGAGGATGGTTCCCTCTTCTTCCAACTTGTAAAGAAAGCGATGCTGAGAGGGAAAAAGTTCCACGCATGAAATGTCTTCCGGTTTTGCGGGCAGCTTTCCTCTTTCTTCCGACTCAAGTTTTGTTCTTACACTTCCGATGGGATAAATTTCGACCGGTTTTGCATCACCATAGAGGCAAGTGAAGCAAACCGGCGTGTTGTCAATGATAACTATTCTATGCTTTTTTGCTTCCTTGCCGCATTCAGAGCAAACCAGCGTCTCATGATTGATCATGTCCACTCCGGAGATGTTGGTATTTTATGCCTTGATTCAGCGCCAATCTCTAAAATATACTTCATAACCAAAAAGGAGCTGATAAGCAAATCAATTGATATCACCCCCCTTACGGAATTGAATGCCCCTGACCTCATTTTGGAGTAATCGACGAACTGCCTGCCGGATCGGCCCTGTCGCTGCTGCCTGGGGCGGCTGCTTCACCCATTGATAAAAAAGGTTGCGGGATCTATATTGATCGAAATACCAAGAGGAGTCGGAAAAATGCGAAAGTTAAGGATTGGTATGGCCCAAATCAACACAACCGTAGGGGACCTGGAAGGGAATACCATGAAGATCATACACCACATTGAACAGGCGCGAAAGCTCGGTGTTGAACTCGTGACGTTCCCGGAGCTTGCCGTCACCGGCTATCCCCCCGAAGATCTCCTGCTCATGCCCCGATTTATCCAGGAAAATCTGGATTGTCTGGAGCGGATCATTCGTGCGACCTCCGGGCTTTGCGCGATTGTCGGGTTCGTGGACAAAAAAGATGACATTTACAATGCCGCCGCCATTGTCCATGACGGTGTGTTGGCGGGAGTCTACCACAAGATATATCTTCCAAACTACGGTGTCTACGATGAGAACAGATATTTCCAAGCAGGCCGCAAAATGCTTGTCCTGAATATGGGAGGAAACAGGATCGGGCTCAATATCTGCGAGGACATCTGGTACCCGGAAGGCACCATCACGGCACAAACGCTCATCGGAAATGCGGAAATTGTCGTCAACATTTCCTCATCCCCTTACCATGCTGCAAAAGCAGAGAGCAGGAAGCGAATGCTGGCCACCCGTGCAGCGGATAATATCGCCATTGTCGCTTTCAACAATCTGGTGGGAGGCCAGGATGAACTGGTCTTCGATGGGGCCAGTATGATTTTTGACCAGAAGGGGACCTTACTTTGTCAGGGAAAATCATTTGAGGAGGACTTTGTTGTCACCGATCTGGATTTAGATGCGGTATTTCTTCAGCGGATTCACGACACCCGGCGGAGAAAGGAAAAGAGAGACCGAAACACTCAGGAGGACAGAGTTCACGTCATAGAGCTGAAGAAGGCCCGGACTAAAAGGAAACCTCCCCTGCCGCAAAAAAATCCACCGACGCTTTCTCCAATGGAAGAGATATACCGCGCACTCACCGTGGGAGTCCGAGATTATGTGAATAAGAATGGCTTTGAGAAGGTGGTCATCGGGCTCAGTGGCGGCATCGATTCTTCACTTGTCGCTGCCATTGCCGTGGATGCATTGGGAAAGGAAAACGTGATTGGCGTCTTCATGCCCTCCGTTTTCACTTCCTCTGAAAGCCGGGATGATGCCGAAGCGCTGGCGGCCAGTTTTGGAATTGCCTTCATTTCCATCCCCATCTCCGATGCCTTCGAGGCCTATGAGAGGATGCTCTCCGGACAGTTTGAGGGACTGAAACCGGATGTCACCGAAGAGAACCTGCAAGCGCGCATAAGGGGCACGCTCATCATGGCCCTTTCCAACAAATTTGGATGGTTGGTGCTGACGACAGGGAATAAAAGCGAGACGAGTGTCGGTTACTGTACCCTTTATGGAGACACCGCCGGAGGATTCGCCGTTATTAAGGATGTCCCCAAGACCATGGTCTATGAGTTGGCCAAGTACCGAAACACATCAGCAGGTAAAGAAGCAATTCCTGATAGGGTACTCACGAAATCGCCGACCGCTGAGCTTAGGGCCGATCAAAAAGACAGTGATTCGCTTCCCCCATATACCATCCTCGACCCCATACTGAAGGCCTATGTGGAAGAAGACAAAAGCCTGGAAGATATCCTGCACATGGGATTTGAGCAAAACATGGTAAGAGATATTATTGATATGGTAGACAAAAATGAGTATAAACGCCGCCAGTCGCCGCCGGGGATCAAGATAACACCCAGAGCGTTGGGAAAAGATAGAAGACTCCCCATTTCGAATAAGTACCGCATGCGCTGATTCTCCTCTCCCACCTGCGTGCGGAGAATCTCCGATTATAAATATGAATGCACTGCCGGGTCGATTGCAACATTTACCCCCTCGTATCAATTCAGCACTTTGAAATCGTGCGTTAGAGGCCGTTGGGATCTTTTTGAGAAGGCCGCAAAGACCGGATTTCGGCTGCATGCAGTTCATCCCGCATGCGATGCGGGACCGAAATTGTGGGAAATGCTGATTTCCCACCTTTTATGAGTTCATCAAGCTTGCGAACATGAATCTACTGCGGAGTCTTAATCGGTTTGTAGTTGTAATCATCCATTCTGTGGCGGGAAATCTCCCCTTCGATCATATAGATTACCTCTTCGGCGATATTGGTGGCGTGATCCGCAATTCTTTCCAAATGGCGCGAAACGGACAGGAGGTTGGTCAAGTAGCCCACCCGCTCAGGGTTTTCACGAATCGCTTCCCTGAATTTGGCATAGATCTCTCGGTTGATGTCGTCCACTTCGTCGTCCTGGAGGCACACCCGATACGCCAGATCCACATCAAGGTTCACCAGGGCATCGAGGCTCCTCTTGAGCATGGCCTCCGTCTTTTCCGCCATCAAAGCATAATCGAATTGAATTTTGACCGGCGGTCGGGTTGCGACGTAAGCAACCCGTTCAGCGATGTTGACCGCTTCATCGCCGATCCGTTCCAGGTCATTATTGATTTTAATGACTGCGGTAAGAAATCGGAGGTCAACCGCTACAGGCTGATGCAAGGCCAGAAGCTTTAGGCACTCTTCCTCCACCTCCACTTCCCACTCATCGATTTCGCGATCCCTCTCAATAATTTCCTTGGCAAGCTTTTCGTCTCGAGTCTGCACCGCCCGAATCGTCATGCGGACGCGCTCTTCCACCATGGCACCTAATGAAAGAATCCGTTTTTTCAGCTTTTCCAGTTCTTTTTGGAAACGCATGGTCATAATCGATTTCTCTCTTTCCGTCAGAGTCCTAACCAAACCGTCCGGTAATATAATCGGATGTCTGTTTGATCGCGGGCCGAGTAAAAAGGGTTTCTGTCTGATCCACTTCAATGAGCCTACCGAGATAGAAAAACCCGGTAATATCGGAGACACGCGCCGCCTGCTGCATGTTATGGGTGACGATAATGATCGTGAATGCCTGCTTCAGTTGGTCGATGAGTTCTTCAATCTTTTGCGTCGCAATGGGATCCAAAGCAGAGCAGGGTTCGTCCATTAACAGAATTTCAGGCTTAACGGCCATGGCTCTGGCAATGCAAAGACGTTGCTGCTGACCACCGGACAGACCCAGGGCCGATTCATCCAATCGATCTTTCACTTCATCCCACAACGCGGCCCCTTTGAGGCTTTCCTCCACGTGGGTTTCGATTTCGGCAGCATCCTTCACGCCGTTTACCCGGAGACCATATGCCACGTTTTCAAAAATACTCTTGGGAAAGGGGTTGGGCTTTTGAAAAACCATCCCAACGCGACGGCGAAGCGTAACCACATCCACTCCGGGGTCATAGATGTTCTGACCGTCCAGCAGGATCTCTCCCTCGACACGGCTATAGGAAATCAGGTCGTTCATCCGATTCAAACACCGTAACAAGGTGCTTTTTCCGCATCCGGACGGGCCGATCAGGGCGGTCACCTGATTCCGACGAAAATCCAAGGAAATATCCGTCAGGGCACGAAAATTCCCATAATAGAAATTCAAATTCATCGCCGACATTTTTAATTCATTACTCATTTTAAGACTCAATTGCGTTCATCCCTGATTTGGGAAACAGCTCTTTACCCGACTCGTTCCAAAACGCAAGAATTGCTCGAAAACCTACCTGCGGCTCTGAAGTCGCGCCCGGTAGATGATGGCAATGAGGTTCAATCCCAGGACCAATACGATCAGCACGAGAGCCGTGCCGTACTGAAGGTGCCGTGTCGCTTCGATCTCAGTCCCCGCGGTGGCGAGAACGTAAATGTGATAGGGTAGCGCCATGATCTCATCAAAAATGGAGGATGGCAGCGTGGGGGTAAAAAACACCGCCGCGGTGAACATAATGGGAGCGGTTTCTCCTGCAGCACGACTGATGCCCAGGATTGCTCCGGTGAGGACGCCGGGCAAGGCGGCGGGCAAAACCACACGATAGATAGTCTGCCACTTGGTGGCCCCAAGGCCCAGAGATGCTTCCCGGTAGGTATCCGGAACGGACCTGAGTGCCTCTTCCGCTGATCCGATAATGACCGGTAACGTCATGGCACCGAGGGTCAATGCACCGGCAAGAATACTTACCCCCATTTTTAAGTATACCACAAAGAAGGCCAACCCGAACAGACCGAAGACCACGGAGGGCACGCCTGCAAGGTTATTGATTCCCAGACGAATCAGCCTCACAGCACGTCCGGGCCGAGCGTATTCGTTGAGATATATGGCCGACGCGACGCCGATGGGCAATGCCACGATGATTGCGCCGAGACTCAGGCAGGCGGTGCCCACGATACAGGGTAAAATCCCCCCTTTGGTCATCGAATCCATGGGTGCTTGCGTCAGAAATGTCCAATTAATGGCACGCCAGCCCCGGGCCACCAAGAAATAAATGATGATCAGAAGCGCAACGCCGTTAATCGCCGCGGCAATCCTGAAAAGCACAAACATCGAGCCTTGAAAGAAGCGTCGTCGTCCACCGACTCTTTCCGGAATATCCATCTTAACCTATCGCTTCAAAATATCCATTGTCCTTGAAGGTGACCGCTAATCATGCCGCTTGAACAGCCCTCTCACCCTGTTTGGTCTCAAACAGCTCAAAGCGTTGCGGCACCCACTTGCCTGTATTTGTTGGAGATATACTCGGCCACCATGTTGAACCCCAGTGTGAAGAGAAACAGCACGATCCCCGTTGCGAACAGCGCGTAGTAGTGATCCCCCCGAAAGGGTGCTTCGGCCATCTCCGCTGCGATACTGGCCGGCATGGGCCGGACCGGATCAAATAAAGAAGAAGGCACCATTGCCGCCCCTCCGGCAACCATCAAAACCACCATGGTTTCTCCAATCGCCCTGGACATTCCCAGGATAGTGGCCGTGCATATCCCTGAAACGGATGCGGGAATGATCACCCGGGCGATTGTCTCCCAATGTGTGGCGCCAAGTGCCAGGGACGCCTCTTTGAGTTCTGTGGGAACGCCGAAAATGGCGTCTTCGGAGATGCTGCAAATGGTGGGGATAGACATAAACGCAAGCATGAGCGCGGCATTGAAAAGATTCAGTCCGGTCGCGACGTTGAAGGTCTCCTGAAGAAAAGGCGCTACGATTACCATCCCGAAGAATCCAATCACCACGGATGGCAGCGCCGCCAAAAGCTCGACAATGGGCTTTACCCATTGCCTCAGTCGGGCGGAAGCGGCCTCAGCCAGATAAAGGGCCGTCAACACGCCCAGAGGAATGGAGATCATCGAGGCGACAGCGGTGACTGCCAGAGATGCCACGATCAGCGAGAAAATCCCAAATTCCGGTTGATCATCGGTGGGGTACCAGAGGTGCCCAAACACGAAATCCGGAACCGAGACCTTACTGAAAATGGGGATTCCTTCCATAAAAAGGAAAACAACAATGAGACCCAGCGTTACAATGGATGCCAATGCGACCCCAAAAAATATGAAACGAATCAGCTTTTCTGTTCTTCGTCGCCTCCCCCCCCCCTGTGCGCGTTTTCCCATGATGTTCTTGGCAGGCTCCGCTTGCGGCGTGATTGCTAAGTGCTCGCTGATTTTATATATAGAATCCATTCGAAATCAACTTAATGTTTTCCGGTGTCAATCAAATCACCTTCGAAAAAGAGACGCATCCCCATAATCCGAGACGCGTCCTTTTTCGGAATAGAACCCTTTCAATTCTAGTACAGCGGAACGTAACCCGCTTCAGACACGTATTTCTGTCCTTTTTCCGGGTGAATTACAAAATTGATGAAGTTGAGCACGTCCCCCTTCGGCCAGCCCGGGGTAAACATGTAAAGGGGTCTGCTCACCGGAAACGTGCCGTTCAGGGTGGTCTCCTCGGACCCGGTTATGCCGCCCACGGTTAACGCCTTCACGGTTTTTTCCATATATCCGAGCCCAATGTAGCCGACTGCATTCTTGTTTTTGGCCACAGCCTGAACCACGGCCCCGTTCGAAGCTTGAAGCAATGCCCCGGGGAATACCCTTTCTTTCTTTAACACCTTTTCGTGCCACACCTCATAGGTGCCGGATGAGGTGTCCCGAGAGACCACCACGACAGGTCTGTCAGGCCCTCCGATCTCTTTCCAATTTTTGACCTTACCCATGTAGATGTCTTTGAGTTGGGCCATGCTGATGTCCTTGATGCTGTTGCTGGGGTGAACCACAGGAACGATACAGTCATAGGACACGGCAAAAGCAACCGGGAAAACGCCGTTTTCAACCGCCAGCTTCACTTCTTTATCTTTGATGAACCTGGAACTGTCCGCAATATCCGTTGACCCATCGATGAGTGCCTTCATACCGTTGCCGGAACCGCCTCCGGAAATGGAGATTTTCACATCCGGATGTTGCTTCATATAGGCTTCGGCGGTTTTCTGTGCAATGGGGAGCACTGTGGTTGAACCCTTAATGACGATGTTTCCCGCCCAGACCGTGTTTGCTGCAAAACAAAGTCCGACTGCGAGAGCGATGATAGCAATTTTTTTAATTTTCATAATTCCGTCTCCTTAAAGATTTTAATAAATTAAATGATTATTGTTAGCGTTTTGTTAGATTTTTGTTTATCCCCTGTTAAGATATTACATTTTCACCTCCTTTGCCTGTAATTGTTACTTGCAAGACACAGTAAGAAGTTATGCTTGCTTTGTTAGAAACAGGTTAAGAACGCATTAGAATCGGATGAAAAGTTTCTGATTAAAAAAAAACGGATTCCACGCTTGATATCCTCACACCGCTTCAGCCGGGACTTATTGGATCTTGAGCTGACGAGCCGGTTCTTCTGTGCCCAAGGCATGGGGTATCTCATCGATGTCAACATGCTCCATCAACCATGCTCTAATTTCGACCGCTAAATCCTCTGGTATTTTTTTGTTCAGTAACTTGAATTCTCTTTTGTTCTCGTGTCTGTCATAAATAAATACGACTCGGGTCGAGATACCTTCCGACGACGCGAACACTTTAAAATCATTTAAATGAAAAACTGAAAACAGTCTGTCCACACCACTTCTTCTTTCCATCCACATGCCTCCGCAAAATTGTTCATTTCTGCTTTTCCTGTTGGGGCTCTTGGGGAAAGCAGCGTTTCTCATGCGCAGAAAACCCCGGAGTTCAAATTCGCCTTACCTGTTTCGCACACATCATTACGAGTAAGTGCCTTTTGATGGGGTCGAAAGCTTCTCTCGAATGATCGGATTGTAAATGGGAACCGTTAGATTCGTATTAGCGTTTCGTCAGTTTTTTGCAACGACCTCTCCTCGGGGTCTCAATTTAGGATTTGACCTCAGGTTTTTTGTCGGGGCCGGTTTCACTGCGCCTCTTTCTCGTACGCCAAATTGATGGCCCCGTAAAAAGCCCTAAAGCTTTTTTTTCGCCCTTCCGGCGAATGCCGAATCGGGGTTCGGGACAGGGGTCGAAATCCAGGGAACAGGGTGACGGCCTCTTACGAGACCGTCAAAGTTTGCTGAACGCAAAACCGAATCAGATTCAGGGAAGCATTTCGAGGAAGGTTCATCCAAAGGAACGTCATCATCCTGACCTCAATGATTTCCGAAAACTTCCTTTGCATGGAAAAAATCAAGCAGTGAACAAAATAGGGGAGAGAAGCCAAAATCCCAAAAAATTGGTAAGACGGTAGCGTTTTGAATCATTCTGTGCGCAATGGGTTGGAAGCCGGTTAAAATCTCACCGAACACCTTTCAGATCGCAGGAAGGCAAATGAGGCGGGCCACCCTCTTTCTACGTTGGATGGAGATCTGCACATGACCCCTCCGACAAAAAAACGAGTGGCCACACAGGCGGATTATAATTTGAGCCTGACGCAGAGATCTGAAAAAATCAAAGGCTCGGCCGGGCCTAGATATCTTCCACCACCACGTCGGTGGGCGCATCAGGCACGGTAAAATCAAATCTGGCCGAAGATGCCGCCATATCAGATTCATTTCCGATGCTGTTGACTGCGGTGACTCCGATCTCTACATCACCTGCGACGAGGGGAAATGAAGGGATGTCATCCGGCAAAACAACCTCCGTCACATTCCCAATCTCCTTAAATTCAGAATCGTAGTTAACGCCTTGGTCGATTGCCCAGTAGAGCTTGTAACCTGAGACACTCGTATCAGTCGAAGCATTCCAGCGAACTCTTTTTTTCCTTACTTTTGCCAATTTTTTCACCTCCATACGTGTGTCATGAATGAAGTCATGCACATTTTTCAAGCAGTAGAGATTGAGCTTCCCTCCCAGCTGCTCCATTAACCTGAATTTCACGCCGATTCCCTTGCCGTTGGATCGAATAATCTCCCCCGTAATCTTGACATGTTTCTTACAAGTGGGCAACGTAAAGGTCATCGAGACCCTCTGTCCGATCGGCATCGGTAAGCGCGTTGCGATAAATACGCCACCCGTGCTGATATTTTTGATGAAATCTTTGTAATTTTTATTCAGGGCAGTAAAATCAACCACCATGAAGTAAGGTTTGCGAATGTGCTTTCTTTTTTCATTTTTTGTGAAAAGCCTTTCTTCCAGCTCTTTTACGACCTTCTTCTGCTCGTGTATGGGTATGTTCACCATAAGCTCAAAGAGCCTCAAAGTGACATTGGAACCGTTCCTATTGTATGGAAAAGTGGTCATGACTGAGTTTATCTACGTGCAATGTACGGATTCAAAATTTTTGTATCAATTTAGATTTTTGAAACACTGCGATCGGGGCCGTTGGGATCTCTTTCAGATGACCGCAACACAAACTCTACACTGGACGTAGAACGCCCCCAATCCCGAAATAGGCGGCTCGGTAAAGGCAGAGAAGACCGACGTTGCAACAGCGATTCCCTTCTGGGGCTGTCCGGGGATGAGTTTTGAGGCCCAGCTGCCGTTCCATGGCGTGAGGGAGGGCTTTGCGGTCTTCTGAAAGAGATCCCAACGGCCCCTGTTGTTTTGCTCACGAGTTCTTTCAAAAATCTAAATTGATACAAATTTTGAAATCAGGAAATAGAGAAACTTGCATTTGTTTTCCTAAACACCGAGAAACGGATCCCGCGAGCGTTTAAAGTTCCTCCGCAGCTCGGCGGTTCAAAATCCTTGAAAAAGATCTTTTGCCTTTGTTCGCTCTCTCCCTTGTTAGGTTTCTTCTCCGATCCAAATTAATTCTCCGATCTCTACCGCCTCTCCTATCTGAGCCGCTCCTGCGATCAATGACCATCCTGCGCCCTGTGTAAAGCCTTCTTTCCGGAATGTAGCCATCATAAGAAAATCGTCTTCTATCAATCCCTGACCGCCTTCCCCCATTATCTCTGATTTCGAGCGCCGAAGTAAAATTTCTGGATTTGGCTTCTATTTTGTCCATCATTGTTTGTCGTATTCTCTACAGGTACGGATAAATCTTTATATTCACAGCATTCGATTTTCGAGCGCCGATGCCGCAGGCGGAAATCTTGTTGATATCTTCACCAACCGGCTTCATGAGGTTCCAATCCCCCCGCGTCCTGATACTCCGCCCAACCAAGTAGGCCGGGGATCCCATATGGCATTACCGATCGAATTTGCCATGATCAATCCAATTTGAGAGCGGGGCCTTTTCCCATTGATTCGAGTACTTCGTCTATCTGTGAGATGCTAATGAGACCACGGTCCAGCAATATTTTTCCAATATATCTATTCCGTCCGTTTCTCGTTCTCTCAGCCTTCTGGATGTTTATCACTTCGATGACATTTTCTCGCGTGATGAATCCTCTTTCAACCGCTGTCAATCCGAAACGCTTTGCCAAATCTTTGGTTTCCATATTACCATCCTGATCATGAGTACTATCGGTATGCGTATTCTCTTTTCAAAAATGCAAATCTCGGAGTCGCTTCAGCAATCCGATGTGTCCCCCCCTGCCGCATTGGATATCGGTAAAAAGAATGCTGACTGCACGCACGGCTGTGTCATCCCCCATGAAAAGTAACGGCGCCGACTCCGACGTCGACAATCGATAGGCGTGAACTTGATCCCATTCGAAGCACTATACCCTCGGTCTTTCCCATGGACAGACACTGAACCACTGGCTTACGCGAATCCAATCCCACCTGCGTTCAAAGTGGGATCTTCGCTCCTCCTCGCATCTTCTTTCACCTCCGCCATTTGAGAAATATTCAACATCATCGATTTTGCGTCTGTCTTTTCCGGAACGTCGATCAATAACGGAACCCCTTCTATCAAACATGCTCCAGCCTCCTCAGGTCAGCAAGGGTCCTACAGGAAATTTCAATGTCTCGAAGACATCTTGATCCAAAACCATTTACTTCTTCCGAACCTCTTCCTGAATCTTGCAATCCCGATGAACAACGCAATAAAGATAAATAGCGGTTTTGATCATAAAATTTATCCAGAAGAATATGAGAATTTCATAGGATCTACATATCGAAACCGAAAAACGCTTGCTTAATCCTCTATCCAAAAAGCGACAATGAAGATGAAGCGGATTGAGGCGGTGCTGAATGGCTAAGAGCTTGGCAACCAAATTGATCATCCCTGCATGCTATGCGCTGAAGGACGCAATCGCTTTCTCCTGCGCTTGTCGGGCCGAAAGTTAAGCAAAAGCATGAGCAAAGCCCATGCCGGATCCGGCTTTTGGATAGCCGGCTCTGTTTCATAAATTATTTTAATAAGTTATATGTCCGGCATTGTAACCTGCGAAATTTGTGGAAGAAAAGCACCGGTCTTTCGCAGAAATCTCTTTCGACTTTTTGGAAAAACTTTACATACCGGAATTACCGGAGAATGGATGTGGCGGGAGCGGCCGAAATAAGAAAACGTCTGAGGCAGTTCGATAAAAAAATATATCCTTGACATCCCGCTCTCAATGCATTTAACTCAATAGAATTTCAGGCAAGCCGACGAAAAAGTCGCCTTTAACATTTTGAAAAGATTTGGGAAAATCGTGACAATCCACTCCACCGAAAGGTGGCTTTTTTATTTCGGACAGGTTTTCGCCACGGGCATTGAGGAAAAAAATGCCGGAAGCACTCAACGCGAGTGTCAAGGTGATATTTGCTTTGACGCTTGTTCATTTTGTCGGTGATTTCTATTTTTCTTTTGTGACGCCGCTCCTTCCCGTGTTTGTTGAAAGGTTCTCCCTCACCTTAACACAGGTGGGTTTGATCACAGGCATCAGTCGGCTGCTGGCATTTGTCGTTCAACCCTCCGTGGGGTATCTTGCCGATCACTACCACACCCGCTTTTTCGTCCTCGGGGGTCCGCTCCTCGCCGTCGTCTCCATCCCTCTCGTCGGGGTCGCTCCCGGCTTTCTGGTTCTGGTCCTCTTTGTGTGTTTGGGGTCAATCGGCACCTCCATGTTTCACCCGACATCTGCGGCCATGGTTTCCTCCTATTCGGGTCGGCACTTCGGCCTGTCCATGTCCATCTTCAACATGGGCGGCACACTGGCGTTCGGCCTGGGGCCTCTTTTCATAACTTACTTCGTCGGTGCTTACGGATTGGGGGCCTCTCCCTTCGCAATGATTTTCGGTTTGGCAGTGGTGCTCCTGCTGTTCAAAATTGTGCCCCGTCCCGAGGGCGAAGGCTTAGGGAAACTCGGCTTTTTCGGTTCGATCAAGGAGGTCCTCGGCGCTGTTTGGAAATCCATCATGCTCATTTGGGTGGTAATGGTCTTGCGATCCTTTGTGAGCCAGTCTTTCCTGACCTTTATACCCATTCTGTTAAGTAGCGAAGGGCACTCTTTGGTCTCGATCGGCGCAATGGTTTCACTCTTCACGGTTGCAGGTGCCATCAGCGGACTTCTCGGAGGACACCTCTCAGACCGGTTCGGATACAAGCCGATATTCTATGTGAGTCATGGACTGGCAACGCCTTTCTTATTTCTATTAGTTTTCCTTCCAGGCAACTGGGTCTATTTCACTGTTTTTATGGCGGGATTTTTCGTCTTGGCCACCTTGCCGCTGGGTGTGGCTATGGGGCAGGAATTGGCACCTCGCGGAAAATCCATGGTTTCGAGTCTTATGATGGGTTTGGCCTATGGAACGGGGGGAATGATGACTGTGCTAACCGGCAAGCTGGCGGATCTTTTCTCGATTCGACCTGTCCTTTCCTTCCTGACGATCATACCGCTGCTCACGACGGGCCTTATCGCCCTAGTCCAAGAAAAAAATTTAAGACCTTAGATGGGAAACGCGTCTCTTATTGGAAAAAAAACTGAGATGAGATTGACCGGTATTGAGGCGCTTTTCCCTCTCGCTAACCCCGATCTTTTGTATCAATTTAGATTTTTGACGGCAGGCTCGGCCCTCCGTACATCCTCATTTCAGGATGATTTCCCGGCGTCGACCGTTTCTTTAAGCCACCTGTACCAGGCATCAAGGCCTTCGCCGGTCTTACAGGAGATCTCGAAAAAGATTAGGGCAGGGTTTACATTGAGCGCCTCTTCCCGGATGCTTTGGACACTACAGTCCACGTAAGGGAGGAGATCAATTTTATTGATAAATAGGAGTTTTGATTCTCGAAACATAAGGGGATACTTGCACGGTTTGTCATCGCCTTCGGTGACACTTAAGATCATTGCCTTGAAATCTTCTCCGACTTTGAATTCTGCCGGACAGACCAGATTACCGACGTTTTCGACCACAAGCAGGTCAAGATCATCGAAATTGAAGGATTCAAAAGTCTCCCTGATCATGTTTCCATCGAGATGACACGCACCGCCCGTATTGATCTGAGCAACCGGAACTCCGCTCTTCGCGATCCGTTCCGCATCACGGGTGGACTGAACATCCCCCTCAATGACCCCGACCCTCATGACATTTTTCACACCGTGAATCGTTTTCTCCAAAAGGCTTGTTTTTCCGGCGCCCGGCGAACTCATGAGGTTGATGACCATCAGATTCTTTTCATCAAAAAACGCCCTGTTCTGCTGAGCGATGCGATCATTTGCTTCCAGAATATTTTTGACCACCGAAATTTTCATAAACCAGATCCCCCAAACTTGGGGGCTCTCACGATTCCACTTCCATTTCTACGATGGATAAATCCCGTCCTGCAATGGTTTGGATATTTCGACTCCCGCATTGGGGGCACAAAAAAACAAAATCCTGTATTTCAAAAGCCCTCTCACAATCCGTGCAGACTCCCTCCAGCGGTATAATTTCCATTAAAAGCCTGGTCCCCTCCAACTCCGTCCCCGAGGTCATGACTTCGAAACAAAAAGACAGGGATTCGGGAACGATGGCCGACATCTGTCCGATATGAACGCGAACCGCTTTAAGCATACGCACGTCATTCTTTATCATTTCTTCCTTGACGATTTCAATCAGACTGTGTGCGATCGACATCTCGTGCATGGAAGCGGCATCCCTCAGCAAAAGGCCTTTTATTGCGCGAGAGGACTCCCCCTTTGATCGTGGCCGCAAGATCCATTACGAACCGTTTGGGGCCGTCCCGTCTGTGCGGGTTCAGTTGAAACTAATCGCCATTAACAGGTAATCGGCTGTATCGGCCAGTTCATCATCCAGCTCGTCCGGCTCAACGAGATACACAATCTTTCCTCGGTATTCCGCTTTTACCTCCATCTCGCCATCTTCCCCCATTTGCAGCAGACCGACTGCGCAGTCGGCACACGCAGGGCCATAGGGCTCGTCTCCCTCATAAAAAAGAGAGATCCACTCATGATCAATCGCTTCATCGATGGAATCGTTGGTCGTT
>JAWOGN010000384.1:0-5104 GCA_046496815.1 Desulfatiglandaceae bacterium | reverse complement strand
AAGCCGCGCTTAAAACATCTTGCTGGTAGCTCTCCGGAACCGACTGAAAGCTTGGCGCCATGTGCGTGATAACCACGATTTTTCGCCCTCGGTGGATTTCAAACTGCTCACGCAACCAGCGGACACTATCCAGATACACCTTGACCAGGTCGTTTGGCGTCAACTTTCGATGGCGGTGGCCGTCAAAGTACTTAATTCTCGAATAGTCGTTCATGCCATTTTCGATTTCACGAATGGTTTCTGGTTTGCTGTACAACCCCGCAAATGGCCCGGATTCCCATAGCTTG
Source organism: Desulfatiglandaceae bacterium (assembly GCA_046496815.1). Taxonomy (GTDB): domain Bacteria; phylum Desulfobacterota; class DSM-4660; order Desulfatiglandales; family Desulfatiglandaceae; genus JAWOGN01. The sequence continues at coordinate 4,817 of JAWOGN010000384.1, read as the reverse complement.
AGATTTGTCCAGAGTGAGCACCCCACAAAGACCACGTCCTCGATCTCAACCGCCTGGTTTTCCAGAAAATGGACGTTGTCAAACAGCTCGGCGTTGCGCTGGATCTTGCTCAGATGATGCGGGTAGGTTTGGCCGTAATACTCGTGATTGCCGGCGACCGCAATGATTTTTTTATTTCCGAATCGTTCAGCCAACACCGCCGGGCCACGCCCTTTTGTGTGGGTATCACCAGCTGCGATCAGCACATCAGCCGGCGTTTCGGTCATACGGATCCAGCGCGCCTGCTGGTATGTGCTCATTGGCGTAATGGCCTCAAACTCGCAATGCAGATCACTCAGGATTTGGATTTTCATTTCTTCTCCCTCTTTCGGACTGGTTCTCCAAGCTTCTGCTTCATGGTCAGCAAAGAGGACATTAACCCACTTGATCATCTTGCACCATCTGTGCATTCATCTTATTAACCTTTTTGATATATCGTCAATCTTTATTTTACTTATGTTTAGTGTAGCAATTTACTATACAAATTTGTATAGTAGATTGCTATACGGAGGTCGGCATGAAAAAAATGACGGACGAGAAAAAAAGAGCTCAACGAGATCTCTTCTCTTTGCGTACCCGTGTGTGGACCCATGCGTGTAAGCGCAGCTTGATGCTCAAATCAGGAAAAGAGAAAATCACCAATTATCAGCTGGCGCAGGCGGCTAATAAAAAAGAAGGGGAAGGAAAGACTCAAGCAACCCGTTGGGGACATTGGGCACAGGGGGCCCCGGCTAATCTGACAACGGTCACAAAGATTGATCGGTCTCCGGATCTGGCAGGGGCGGTAAGGAGCTTTCTGGTCGGGCCCTGGTTGCCGATTTTTAAAGGATCTGCCAGTGGTTCCCATGTTCCGTTATGGAAAGCTATTGAACAAAAACCAGGCGATCAGTTGCCGGCATGGAAACAGGTGCCGACATGGATCTGGCGTCACTGGTGCCCGTGGGAGGGGTGCAGTTCTGATAAGGATCTCTCTTTTAATCCAATATTTGACCAGTGCACCTACCCGAAAACAGATTATCTTCACCCACAGTTTGAATGGCAGACCGATCTCATCAAGCAGGAGATGGAATTAAAAGAGAAACTAAACCTGGCCTACAACAGCGCGCTGAGACAATTTTTGGAGGACAATCTTGATTTGGAAGAATGCGGCACCGGGTCAGCGCTTATTGGTGAAATCATTCCTCAGGAAGATTGCTGCAACCATATTCGCAAGCAACTTGGCCTATCGCTACTGAATATTGATGCACGACGGGCCACCTTGACCCAAATCGAGTCTCTGCTTCAAGTTCAGCGTGCAGGTTTGTCAAGTCAGGTGATGGAAAATGAGAGACTGAGACTCAAAGGCGAAGCTGAAAAAATGCTCTGTTCATACGAAGAAGATGTCGACGTCTATAAATCCCAATGGGCACCGCCGCTTAGGACTGATGTTGAGTTGTCATTTTTCCTCAATCAGTGCTTACATTACCCGAACCATACCCCGCCGTTACTACAACTCACTGCAGCAATTTCCCTCGCAAAGCTGATGGGTGGATATCCAACGACAATTGATGGCGTCACGTACCCCTACCCTATTTGCTTTACTAACAACCCTGGCGACAGAGACATCGATGCCAGTGTGTGGAGCCCGCTGTTGTCTGAGCTGGAAGCTGCCGGGATGACCATTGACCTGCTAAATCAGGGCGCAAAAGGCTTTGGTGTTTACATTTATAAATGGGATAGTGCGGACGAAATGGCCTGGCAGATACAGCAAGAAGAAGAGATGAAGGCTGAATTGGATGTGCTTTACAGTAGCCCCGGAAAACAGAAATCTTAAAAAGTTCGTTGATTCCCCATAACTCTAATGGACAGAGGATCTGGCATTTGACGGGCGCATCCGTTTCACGATAAAAAATATCCTTCATCAAGCCCCCAACAAAAGATACTTAAGAACCGGCAAACAACGTACATGGGTGTCTCCAACCGCCATTTCGGTTTCCAGTTCGTTGGTGAGCAGAAGACACTCTGCCTTGTCCTTTATTAAATTACTGAAAGCGGCCAGTTCACGCTCGGGGATTTCTGCCTGGGGGTCATCCTCGTACCAGACTTGGATACGCTGCGTTATCGTCATACCTTGCTTGACAAGGAAATCAGTTTCGCCATCATCTTCGCCAAAAAAAACGTCTTCATGGCAACGATGCAGATGGTTATGGACGACGTTCTCGACAAGGCGACCGGCTTCCGCTGAAAAGGAAAATGCCACCCGGTTGCGCAACCCGGTATCGATAGCGTAAGGTTTGAACCCGGCTCTCTGGACACTTTTTAGGGACCAGCTGAATTTCTGTAACTGGAACGTCAGGTAGCTTTCAAGAATTGCCGAGAGATAATTTTCGGTCTTATCTTGAGAAATGGAAAAGTTATTTTTGAGCTTATTGACACTGGTCTTCCGGGTATTGTTGGTCATCAGAAAGACCGCTAAATTTCGCAGATTAGCAACGTCACGAATCTCATGGCGGGTCACAATATCCCGGTAGAGGATATCCTCGAAGTAGTTTTTCAGCAAAATCTCACGATCCTCGTCATTTTCTTTAAGGGCAACTTCTGGAAAGCCGCCGTACTTGAGGTAATCGTGAAAGTGATGACGAATCAGTGTCTTTTCTGCAATATACTCAAGCCCTGATTGAATTTTGATATCTTTGAATCGCAAATATTCACTGAATGAAAGTGGATAGACCTCGAACGAAACCTGCCGGCCAGTCAACTTAGTGCCGATCTCACGGGAGAGCATCTGTGCCGAGGAACCGGTTACGAAGATCTTCACATCCTCGGTATCACTGCGACCACGTACCCACCCTTCCCAACCTGAAATATTCTGAATCTCGTATAGGAAAAGATACCCCTTCCCTTCCGGACAAATCCGTTCCCGCCAGGTACGGTAAATCTGTTCGAGCAACTCTACCGACGCCTCAGGGGCAAAAAGAGGTTCTTCCAGGTTAACCCGTAACAACTGCCGGGGCTGAATGCCCTGGCCAAGCAGAGCATCCATTATTTGCGCCAACAGTGTAGACTTGCCGCAACGACGCACCCCTTTCAGGACAACGATTTCCTTCGTATCGACCTGAGACAAGCATCGCAATAACAAATCCCGACTAATCCCTGCCTCGACATGTCCAGTCGTCCAGAAGCGATTGTAACTGACCAATATTTCAAGAAGGCGCGTTGTATCCATATTATCAACCGTCTAGTAAGTGAATTACATGTACTTTATCACCGGCATACCGGTTGGTCAATCTAGCTTTAGCGACACGCGACAATATTTGCTGTTTGCGAACCTCGTCTCTCATGACCTAAACTTCTCGAACCTCCCGGTGTGGTCCCGCATACCGGGCGATGCGGCCGAGGCGCAGTCAATTAATGGCTGCTTCCTGTGCCGATTCTTATCACCTTGTTCCGTAAAACTCCGTCGTTCAGGGCGGGCAGAAGGTCAACGTCCGGCTGTCTTCTACAACATCGGTCTCCATCTGTTTGATTTCGTACTCCATAGCCCTTTGACCTACATATGGGCAATGCGCCATATCTCGACAAATGCTACATTACCAGAAAATCCCGTCCGGGTCGTCAATTGTGTGATAATCATGTACCTTTCCTAACCTCCCTGATAGAGCACAAGACGTTGTCCTATCTCGTCAGCCTCGGTTGGATCGAGAAAGGCATTTGTTAGGTTTAATTGCCGCCTGGCTTCTTCAAAATCATCCCAGTTCACACTGCGCGTGTATCTCTGAGCAAAATCCAGAGTGCGGATAATTGGTTCTGGCACGCCATTATGAGTCAGGGCCTTGAGAGAAGAGAGATAGTTGTTTCTGAATATTGTTGGAATGATAATCCTTTGTTCTCCAGCAGCTACCAACTCCGCATTCATCATAATGCGTGCTGTTCGTCCGTTTCCATCAGTAAAGGGATGGATTTCGCTGATCATGAACATCATGAACACTGCGCGGGAGAAGGGAATTTCCAAAGAACGATAGATTTCAAATCCCTTCTCAAGGGTTCCTTCAACCAATTCCGGGGCAACGAAAAGAGTTGTCCCTGCCTGGTTGTTTTTTTCTTTAAACCGTCCTGGAAGTTTATCCGGGCGCAGCTGCATCAACACCGCGTGTCGGGATGTTAATATTCGCTTCAATTCATCCGGTTTCTTCGACAGCTTTGCCATTTCTGATTCGTCAGAAACAATGCGAAAGGTTCCCAGAACATCGTGCGCATCCTCTGGCCTGTCACTAGGGATGTGCCCTGCAAACACGATGTTTGCTGCTTCATCGACACCGAACTCGGTTCCTTCAATGAAATTGGAAAAATAGGCCTCAAAGAATGCCAGGTTTGCCTTGGCCTGTGGTGACGTAGCCAGAGAGGATCTCTGGACTGGCGCACTACGATGCAGCGACTCAAAAAGTCTTATGAAAGCGTTGAGCCGGTCCGGGTCATAGGGTGCACCCATTTTTCTGGCTTTGCCAACACCGCTTTGCAGTTCAGCATCCCGCGTTCCCAACAGTGAGCCGATCAGCTCATCAAGCTTTTTGAACTCATCTTCGGTTTTCAGTTTTTTTGCTATATCTCTGGCTTGGTCCCTGATCGTGTTAATGAATGGTTCCCCACGCTGCCTCAGAAGCTGTTCTAGTCGTTCTTCCATTTCTCTGCGACTAAGGGTACGCGGTACACTTCCCCCTCGTCCTCGTGATACACGCATATTCTCCAAATACGCCCGTGCGGTGGACGATAAGAAGCAACCACCAACAAAAACCTTGTCG
>JAWOGN010000217.1:0-7619 GCA_046496815.1 Desulfatiglandaceae bacterium | reverse complement strand
ACGGTGCACTGCGAGGGCGACCTCGCGGTCGACGACCACCACACCGTCGAGGATGTGGCGATCACCCTCGGGGAAGCCATCGACGAAGCCCTCGGCGACCGCCGGGGGATCGTTCGGTACGCCGACCGTCGGGTGCCGCTGGATGAAGCACTCGCCTCGGTCGTCGTCGACATCAGCGGGCGGCCGTACTTTGTTTTCGACGGCGAGTTCTCCCAGACCGATATCGGCGACTTTACCAGCGATATGGCCGGAGTTCTGCCGCCGGAAGCCTTTGACCCGGATCCCTTCATGGAGCGCATGGAAGCCTACGGGTTCCCCTACCGGATTCGCGACAGCCGGCGGGAGCACGTTGACAAGTAATGCTTTCCTCTCACTTACAGCGGGACATCGTCAGCGCATCACCAGCCAAGAACGAAAGAAAACTTTTCAGATCGATTCTTATTGAGGTTGGGTGCGGTAAAGTTTCGACAATGCTTTTTCACGGATATCCCTCCCGATTGCTTTCGAGGGCAGCCGCCTCTGGATTCAGATCCGCGGTTTGATTAGCAGCGCTTCGCGACTGCCTGCTTTTCCAGGCGGGGCTTCGAGTCCGAAACCGATCTTTTTTGCAGCATCCATGGTTTGGTGAAATTCATCGTGTGAGACGTGACCCTTGGGTTCAATAACGAGAACTCTGCCCCCAGGTTTTAAGGCCCGCCACACATCGGAAAAAAAAGAGGTCTGATCGGGAACCTCATGAACCATATGAAGCGCAACCCCAAAATCCACGCCACCGGAAAGATCCTCCAGGCCAAGGGCACCTCCACCATTTTGACGAATCTCTATCCTGTCCAAAAGACCCGCCTTTTGGGCCCTGCGCTCCAATACGGACAGCATCTTGGGGGCAATGTCCACTGCCACTACCCGGCCTTTGGCCCCAACCATCCGGGCCAGGGGCAAGGTGAAATAACCCATGCCGCAGCCTGTTTCAAGAACGATCATTCCTTCCCGCACAAACCGTCCCAGTATCTTATCCGGATTTTCCACCAGTTTTCGCAACGGGTTCAGCAGCACATATCCCAGCCAAGGGGGACAAACCAACTTTCCCATAAAAACCTCTCTCTATTGTGTGAAATTAAATACTGAAGCAATCCCAAAAAATGCCGAAAGCCATTCCTTTGATTATTTCAGCCCCCTCATCGAGCGCGGGATAAATTGCAGCCGAAATCCGGACCATGAAACATTTCTTTGAAATTCCGCCACTGTTTGCATTGCGCCTGATCCCCGGATTTTGCTGACCGGCGGGGCTCCATCAAATATGTAAAATTTTACAAAAAAGAAGAAATAGGTTTCTCACGAAAATTGCTAGGTGTCGTGACATTCCTTGATTTCTTTTCATCAAATCCTTTAAACACCTGATATTTATGAATAAAATCCTGCATGTTACGTTTTGTACAATTCTTGCAGAGACGGATGACTCACCTAGGAGGCTGTCCGAGAATGGCTATTTTCCCCAATCTCTGTGTCAGGCTCAAATTATAATCCTCGAAATACTTAAATGTATTCCTGTGGTTATAATTTTCGCCTTCCTTGATCTTGAAAAAAATTCCTCATTCTCGGACAGTCTCTTAGAATCCGGTGGATTACGCTGCGCGTCAAGAAAAAACCGTCATGAGTGATCGGTCGACAGATAAGTCAGGAATTAAACGGCTCTTAAAAAAGTATCGAGCTATCTTTCAAATTCCCGAGAATCTAAATCATTACTCACAGGGAGATTACAAGCTCGCTGAGAGAAAGTTTCTGAAATATGCGTTAGGAGAGACAGACAACGAGGATCGGAAATGACCCCCACAAACGGAGTCGACTTGTTGAATCCTCAGATGGCACAGCACCGTCGAACCCGGTCCTGCGTTTTCCACACCTGCCGTTGCATTTTACTGCGAATGGCACGAACTCCGAATTACAGATACTGGAAAACGGGAAAAATATATGGTAATTGTATACACGATACATGCTCGATACATGCCATTGCTGCAAAATGACTTAAATCCGAGAAGGCAAAGCAAATCGCCAAGACTTTCTCCGGTGCGGCGATTTATCTGCTGAGAAAAGGCTCATGGCGATTACCAAAACACACAGGCGACTCAGAATGAACGTGTCCGACTCCCTGGGACTGGCCTTTAGAACAACCACTGCATTGTTAATTCTTACGGATTCCCGGAATGCCCTTCTCCTTGCAATGCGTAATTGTGTACGATTGGATGGCACCATGAGTTGGGCAAGAACTTTCGGAGAGCTCACGCGTCTCGTCAAACTTACGGCGGTATGGGTGTTTGCTCCGCTGTTTTTTGTAAGTATAAACATCATAATTCTATATGCCCTACATAACACCATCATCCCTGTCCCCATGGCGATCGACATTTTCAGTGTTTTCAATATCGACCCGGTGGCATGGGAACACTCGATCGAAAAGGAAGCGCTCGGCGACGTAGGTGCCAAATACGAAGAATGGAGTCGAAGCAGAGGGTTTTCCCTGGAAACGGCTGAGTTTTTACAGAAACATCTCTGGTCCAACTGGATTTTTTACCTTATTTTTGCGCTTTACTTGTTAGCCGCTTTCTACTTCTTGGTCATCAGACTTTGTATTTCTATAACTTCCTATTACAAGAAAGGCCTATTGAAGCGAAAAGAAACCTATTTTGATAGAGACCTGCGAACAATTCCTCAGGATCGAATGATATACTGAGATTGCCCTCCTGCGATTTCGGGGTAGAGAGTGTATCAGGCTTTTTTTCTGCAGTTCAATATGGCGTCTGTATTCATTTCCGCCCAGTCATCCACTCTGCGTTCTGTTTCAACATAATGAATCGCTCTTTCTGAAAGATGCCGTCCTTTCAGAATCGCTTCGGCAGCCTTTTCTCCGGCGGCTTTGGCTTTCATCGAGTTCACGAAAATGACGCCGTCTTCTTCACCGAAACCTTTCTCCCGCAACACCCGGGAGGCGCCACTCGTGCTGAGCAAAAGTATTCCCCGTTCCTCAGGGCGCTTGTATTTTTGAGAAAGCATATATTCAAACGCCACGAGGTTCATACCGTCCTCCAGAGGGGTTACGAGCATCGCATCCACCGCTTTCATAAACCTGTAATTCTGTGGAGCACGAATGCCTTTATCCACATGGATTACATGTTCCCCATTCAATTTGCCGTTCAACTTGGCGACTTCTTGGGATAATATAGCTTGAAGGTCCTGATAGTCCGGGTTTCCGGATCTGCTGGGAGCCGTCACCTGGTAAAACCGCGCATCCCTGCCCGAAACTCGCAGCCGGTTGAGTGCGTGGTGAAAAATACTGAGTCTCTCAACAAGGCCTTTGGTATAATCGCACCTTTCCAGGCCTCCAAAAATATACTGTCCCTTCTCTCTGGCGTTGTAAATTTTTTGATACAAGCTCTCCCCATTTAATCTATACTGCAAAAATTTGCCATCTGAAACCTCGTTTAAAATCCTATCTACATCCAAACCGATGGGAAACGCTCCAATGGTTGTAACCGTGTCTTGATGGACTATTTCATAAAACCGATCCCTCACGCTTATCTCCACGGGAAACCACTCTTCAAGGGCTTCCAGGTAGTTGTCACAGTACTCTTTGGTATGAAATCCTATGAAATCATTCGCGAGCATACCCCAGGTGAGCTTTTGCAGCACGCTTTCAATGCTTTCGGAAAAAGGGTCATACATCTGAACTCTGACGCGGCTTCGCTTGTCCTGCCGTATCAGGCCTTGAATTTCATGGATATTAAAAAACGGCGTGTGCATAAACTGACCCACGTGGATTCTTCTCTTTTGTTCCTCTGAGAATCTCTCCTCGAGAAGCAAGGCCTTATAAACCTCCGCGATCTGCATCAAATGGTAATCCTGGTTCCAGATCACAATCTCGTCTCGATTCTTCCAGAATTCTTTGCTCTTACGGATTTCGTCGATGATGGTGTTGGCGAATGTAACGCCGCTGCTTGTGTACTGGACAAAATCGTTTTTCTCAAAGGCCGGCCTGGGAAACGCTTTCGCCTTCTTGTAGAAGAGTGGGGATCTCGTTAGATGCATCAACGGCCAGAGAAACCCATTGGCGAATTTGTTGTAATAACTGTGCATGTGTCTGGTATCGAAAAAGACAAATCGCATGTAGAAGTCATATTCTTTGTATCGGAAATGCATCCTGTTATCCGGATCTATCTCTATATGAGGAAAATGCTCCGGCGCATGTTTCTCTTCCACCATTTTTTTGAACAAATTACTGTAATGTCCTCGAGCAACTTCGATGTCCCTGTCGCCCATGGAAGCCCCGATCCAGGTGGGATTCCATTTGTCCGCCTTCAAAAGTCCCGCCATGGCAGTCACAAGGCCCCCATCTCCAAATTTCGGAGTTTTCGGTCTCGTCCCGCTTTCCAGACATTCCTCGGCCTGGGTAAGAAATTCTTGTGAAAAACTAAAAGGCCCTCTGTTGGAAACAATGACCAAGTCGCTCATAAATCAACCTTTCAGTATCGTATGGATTTTGATTGGGAACATCTCACAAGGGGAATGCGCCGCATGACTAACGGTTCAAAAAAATCCTGTGCGATCGCGGCTGATCCAGGGCGAGAAGCATGAGAAGATATCGCTTCAGATTTTTTGTAATCAGGAATTCGTCTTTCACACGCCGATGCCCGTTTTCTCCCAGCCGCTTGGCAAAATCCTGCTGCGTCAACAGCGAGCGAATTCCCAGGCCGGCTCCCTCAACCGAATGGACCAGTAATCCTGTATAGCCGTCAATCACCTGGGCGGGTATGCCCCCTACGGCACTTCCTATCACGGGTCGGCTTTTCCAGAGCGCTTCGGAAACGGTTAAGGCAAATCCTTCTCTCAGAGATTTCTGCAGAATAATATCCGCCGCACGCTGAAACGCGTTGATTTCGCCCGCAATTGAGGGGCTGAACAAAATGATGTGAATGTCCGGATCGTTTCCTGCTTCCGCCTTGACACTTTCCAGAATCTTTTCAGTCTCCGGATCATCTGCCGCCTTATCCCCTATCAAGACCAGACGGCAGTCCACATATTTTTTCGCCATCTTAAAGGCACGGACGACGCCTACAGGATCTTTCCACGGATCATAGCGCGAAATTTGAGTTACGATAGGCTTGTCTCTTGGGATACCGTATTTCGTGAGGACAGCATCGATGACGGAAGGCTCCAGATGTCTGTTTTTTTCATCCAAGGGGTCAATGGCGGGATAAAACCGATACTGTGGAATCGTCAACTCCGGAGAGAAAAGGGCGGAAGAAAAGATGGCGGCATCATACTTTTCGATGTGCGGTCTAAGAAATTCCCACACTTGTTCGCTGGGGTGAGACATATCAATATGGCATCGCCACACCCATTTGTTTTTTCGTCTCCGGTTCCAATTGATGAGGGCTGCCGGCTGAGGATCATGAATGACGATAAGATCCTCATCGAAGTCCATATGACTGTGATTCATTTCATTGTAGTCCATGTAGGTTTCAAAAAGCTCTTTATGAAGATGCGCTCTGTTTCCTTGTAGCGCATTGTGAAACGCCTTTGTAATTTCAAAGAAGGCGGCGTCTCCTTTTATCACCTCCCATTGTGTTTGAATCCCCATATCATTCAGCAGGGGAACGATGCGATGCAGCATTTCAGCCACACCTCCGCCTACTGCAGTGGAGTTTACCATTTTGATCGACCGGTTTCCCACATGGGATGCAAGGATCGTGAGTTCCTCAACAATGTCGGGCCCCACCACCTCCTGATAATCGAACAAGGTCGGCGTGCTCATCTCTTATCTCCTGGATATCGCTAAACGCTGCAAGCTTTGCATCACTTCAGTCGCTTTTTCAATTTATCCCGGTGAGGTATTCATCAATCAACCGGATGATTTTCGTTCTGAGCCCCTCCATCGTATGAACGTTGATATCGATCCGCCTGATCGTTTGCGCCAGATCAGGCATTTCAAGGTCCCCTTCTATCCAGGCGGAAAAGTCATCCCGCTGGAGGTCTGCCCGCTGACGGGATTCAATAAAATGGAGATAAATCGAATAGATGCTGACGGTTTTGATTACATCACGGAAGGACTTGAGGTCATATGCAAATTTGTCGGTTCGGTACTCAATTCTTACGATATCATAAAGATAGAAAGGGACATCTCCCGTTTTTTGGAAGGCCTGCGGTTTTTCAGTCTTGTAGGCCTCAATGATGTCAATAAGATGCCTCCTCAAGCCCTCAATTGTGATATGTTCGGAAAAATCCACAGCCGTCAATTTTTCTGCAAGGGCCTTTTCATTGAGGCTCATAGAGGCCCAAATAGCGAAATCGCTATTCTGAGGCAACTGGATTTCCCGCAACTTGAGGAAGGCGGAGAAGGTGTGATAAAAAATGGATGTATCCGAGCAAGTCTTTATCAGACTGAGCAACTCTTCAAGATTGTAAGCCTTCCGCCCGGTGAGCATTTCCAAGGATGCACTGGATAAGAATTGAAATACCTGTCCCATAGTTTCAACTCACATGAAGGATTTTTTTTTAATGACCCATATCTTCAGCAGCATGGAATGATGCTCTCATGAAAACGAGTTTGAGGCAAGCACGAATTCCGGATCGGAGTCCAGGACAAGCACCGAAATACAGTCTTTTCAGTCAGTTAAGGAAGAGCTGGATCCCGTTTTTTAACGGGGTGACAACTTCTTACGAGGCGGCAAAACGATGCAGTGCCTGGCACAGGCCACAATACCGAACACCAACAGGCCGTGCAGTGACACTGCAGGCAGGCGGAGCGGCGTCGAAAAACATTTCAAATAGAGTGGCAGGTAGTCCGGAAGGACCGGATAATTGAAGGCTTCAAGCACGTCACAGATTCCCCGAGGTTTTTTTTGCAGGCAAGATGGAGCGATAAAGCGCAGGCCGGTGCGTCCGGCCTACGCGCTGGCGTTTTGAAATTGTGAGTCAAAAATGCGTTGGAAAACTAATGGGCTTTCTTCCACTCCAGGGAATTCACCCAGTAATCCAAATTCTCATCCAAGCGACCGTCCAGGCTGACATGCAGGAAAAACAAGTTCACCCATTGCAGCAGGTCGAGGGAATCATAGAGCACCGCAAAGGACAGGGGCTCCTTGGTCAGTTGTTCAGGAAGAATCCGAATGCTGTTTGGTGGGAAACTGGCCATTTGCCCTCGAACGGCCGAACCGTCGTTCACCCCGAAGTCCGCGTGACCCGTCAAGACGGCGTTGATCAACAGTGGTCCTCCGCCTTTATAGGACTTGTGCTCCACCTCGGGAAAAGCCTTTTTGGCGACATTTTCACCGGTGGAACCCAACAAAACGGCGGCCTTCATACCGACTTTTTTGCAGTCTTCAATTGACTGGATGGGACTGTCTTCTTTTACGAAAACCACGGCGCCCGTGTATACATAGGGCGTGCTGAAAGCGATTTTCATCGCACGTTTCAAAGTCGGGGTCATGTCTGCCGCCAGGATATCCGCCTTCTTGGAAAGCAGAGCCGGGATGAGACCGTCCCAGTCGTAGCTCAGGAACTTGAGTTTGACCCCCATTTCCTCGGCAATAAGTTCACAGAGCTCGATTGAGCTGCCGGTACGGTTCCCG
>JAWOGN010000156.1:0-2846 GCA_046496815.1 Desulfatiglandaceae bacterium | reverse complement strand
GAAGATTTTTTGTATTAAACTCTGTATAACCAGCGATTCTATCAACCTGATCAACAAGTTCATCTACTTCTTTTTGTAGTCTCTGACGGTCATTATCGTTTGTAAAGATCTCGGCGAAGTTCTCCAAGCCGACAAAAGTGGATGAAAGCCCAAAAGGATCTTCCCGTAAGGCCGACTGGTAGATCGCCTGCGAGGCAGGCCAAATAAAAAAAACAAGGGTAATAACGATTTGAGGGGCAACCAGGAGATAGGGAAGAAATTTATGCCTGAAGACAACTCGCTTTTCCATAGAGAGATCTTTGATCGCTTCAAGGGCAGCCGGACCCATACGGATACACGGGTGGGTCCGGCCCGAATCAGAGAAGGTTATTTGTTAGCTCTTTCAAATTGACGCAGCAATTTGTTTCCCGCAGCAACGGCATCGTCCAGCCCTTGCTTTGCGGTTTTCTTGCCGGCAAAAATCGCCTCCAGTTCCCCATAGTTGATGTCACGAACTTGCACGTAGTTGCCGAATCGTAACCCTTTGGAGTTTTCAGTCGGCTCGTGAAGCGTCATCTGCTTCAGAGCGGTTTCCATCCCGGGTTCCTTTTCGTAGACGCCCTGTTCCTTCGTCAATTCATAGGCCGCCAGTGTAATCGGCAAATAACCCGTGAATTGGTGCCAGTCCGCCTGCACCTCGGGCGAGGAAAGGTAGTTAAAAAACGCTGCCACGCCCTTATACTCCTCCGGCGAATGACCGGCCATCACCCACAGGCTTGCGCCGCCGATGATGGTGTTTTGGGGGGCACCGGCCGCATCCGGCCAATAAGGGAGCATACTGGTGCCGAACTCGAATTTGCAGGTCTTTTTAAACCCTGCATATCCTGCCGAGGACTCTGTGTACATACCGACTTCTTCCGAGGAAAACTTGGCATTCCCCAGGTTCCTCCGGCCACCATAGATAAAAATCTTGTCTTTTTGCCAGTCAGACAGCTGTTGGATGTGTTTTACGTGGAGCGGGCTGTTGTATACGAACTCCGTATCCAGTCCGCCGAAGCCGTTGGCTTTTGTTCCGATGGGTACATTATGCCATGCGCTGAAGTTTTCAATTTGGATCCAGGAGATCCATGCCGTAGAAAAGCCGCCCGGGTAACCCGCTTCAATCAGTTTTCGCGCGCAGTCAGCCACTTCCGGCCAGGTTTTGGGCGGTTTCGCAGGATCGAGTCCCGCCTTTTTGAAGGCGTCCACATTGTAATAGAGGACAGGTGTTGAACTATTGAACGGCATGGACAACATCTTGCCGTCAGGGGTTGTATAATAACCGGTCACCGTGGGAAGATAGACCTTTGGATCAAAGGGAAGCCCCGATTCCGCCATGACCTCATAGACCGGTTTGATTGCCCCCTTTGCCGCCATCATGGTGGCGGTTCCCACTTCAAAGACTTGCAGGATTTGGGGAGGGTTTTTTGACCGAAACGCGGCAATGCCTGCGGTCATGGTATCCGCATAGCTTCCCTTATACGTCGCCACGACCTTATAATCATTTTGTTGACTGTTAAAGCCCTCCGCGATGGCATTGACTTTTTCACCCAGCCGGCCCCCATGTGCATGCCACCAGTTGACAACCACGGGTTCAGCCAACGCACTCACCGGAAAAAGCACCAAAACCAACATTGCAACCGCCAAAATCCATTTACCCTTTTTCATAGCCGTTTCCTCCTTTTTTCTACAGTTAAGGTGAATCCATCGATTTAGACTTTACTTAGCTCCTCGGTAACGATTCCCTCCTTTCTTCTATCAAGTCCAATTGAATGAGCCGATCCAGCCCCACTTTTCCAATGCAAAGCTGATTTTCAAAATAGAGCGAATTGGACTCTGAGTCAAGAATTAACCACTAACAGGTTGGGATTTTTCTACTTACCCATGTTTTTGGGCCATTGGCATCTTGATTTATAAATGATAATCATATTAAGAACATATTAAGAAATTCCTTTTTTTGAGTGAGATTTTTCGACTCATTCGTCAAATGCCAACCGTGAAACGTAACAGATGGAAAGGTTTTAGCAGGCTCCTTGGACAGTCTTCGAGAGGGTCCTAATACAATTCCGTCATTTTGGTACCGATAAAGGACCCATGAATTTGCAGACCCGGATGAAGCCGTTCCAACAATTTCCCGAGCATTTGAAAAAAGGGATTCACTTTGTTCTGACGGATATTGACGACACGCTCACGCTCAAAGGCCGCCTGCCCTCAGTCGTCTTCTCTGCGATGGAACAGATGCGGAGAACCGGTATATCTGTAATTCCGATCACCGGTCGCCCGGCGGGTTGGTGTGATCATATCGCCCGTATGTGGCCTGTGGACGGAGTGGTTGGAGAGAACGGCGCCTTCTATTTCCGGTTTGACGAAAGGGAACGAAAGCTCAAAAAACGATTTCTTGATTCCCGGGAAATCCGAGCGGACAAACGGCGTCGCCTGAAACGGATCGGCGAAGAAATTCTGACTGCAGTCCCGGGAACAGCCGTTGCCGGCGACCAGCGCTACCGAGAAGCGGACCTGGCCATTGACTACTGCGAGGATGTGCCGCCACTGGGCCAAAAAGATGTGGAGCGGATATGTGATATATTTAAAAAATACGGTGCAACGTGCAAGGTCTCCTCGATCCATATCAATGGATGGTTCGGTGATTATGACAAACTGAAGATGACCAAAATCTTTGTGCAGGAACGATGGAGTTTAAATCTGGATACGAATAAGGCGCAGTTTCTGTTTGTCGGTGACTCCCCCAACGATGAGCCCATGTTCCAATATTTTCCGCACTCCGTCGGAGTGAAAAATGTGCTGAACTTTGCCGACCGCATGAAGCA
>JAWOGN010000092.1:0-6127 GCA_046496815.1 Desulfatiglandaceae bacterium | reverse complement strand
CGATCGGCGATACCAAAGCCGATGGCGCCTCCACCGCCGGTCACAACCGCAACCTGCCCTTGGAGCAGTGGATGAGGTAGGCCTGCCAGTTTCCGCTGCTGAAGGCTCCAATACTCCATATCAAACACATGGGACTCGGATATAGGGACGTATTCCCCTATACCTTTAGCTCGGCGTTTGCCGCAAAGGGTGTGCTCGGCAATATCGGCGGCCACCCGGGCGGCCTGTCTGGTAAACCCAAGTGCCGCCAACCCGAATCCCGCGACAAGGAAGACGCGCGGATAGGCATCCAATTTTCTTGGATTGACGCCTTTCGCCTTTACCTGCTCTAGGAAGTACCGATCATAGGTTTCTTTGAAGGCATCCGTCTCACGCGCCAGCACTTCCGTGAGGCGCTCATCGCTCTCCGGAATGGAATCAATATACACCATTTTGTTTTTCGTGCGAATCACGTGGTCAGGGGTGAGCACACCGGAATTGCAAAAAGCTTGAGCCTGACCGGAGAGGGAAAGATCCACCAAATTCGGTGACCGTCGCGTTTCCACATAGAATCGTCGCAGGTTCCCAGAGGGATCCTTGTGGGCACAGACCCCGCGAACCACTTGACTGAATCTGGCGGCCCATACGTCAATATCCCCAACCGGTGTGACATCGGTGCGTGATATTTGAAGGGGGTTTTCTTCCGCCCTTTTTTGTATGAATGCTTCCGCCCGATTGACATAATCAATCATCCTTTCATAGGACTGCCGAGCGTCATCCCCAAAGGTAAAAATCCCGTGACTCAAAATGACGATCCCCTCTGTATCGGGGTTCTTTTCATATTGCGCAGCCACCTCTTTTGCGAGCGGAAGGCCGGACATCGTGTACGGGACCACGGCAATCCGTGAACCCAGGGCCTCCCGGATCCGCTGTGCTCCCTGCTTCAAATTTGTCAGGATAAGGATACTGTCGGCGTGGGTGTGGTCAACACACGTATGCGGCAAAAACGCGTGGAGCAGCGCCTCTACCGAAGGCGTCAACGGAGACACAAGAATTTTGTGAATCTGCAGCTGCGTCTCCATCTCCTGGTCGGACAAGTGATTTATGTCCCGCAGCTTTCGGAGGAAAGCGAGGTCCAGGGCCACGAATCCATCCGGCCCCATGGTCTCTAAATCAATACCACTTCCCTTTACATAGAGAATTTCCCGGTCTTCTCCAAGGATGTTCCTGCCCTTCAATTTAACCGAAGTGTTGCCGCCACCGTGGAGTACCAAGTTCGGATCTCCACCGATCAGGCGAGAGGTGTAGACCCGCAGTGCCAGCTCCTCGGGGATATCGCAATAACGCGCAACAAACTCAGCGGCGGCGTTTTCATCAAAGGCGCTTTCCACAGGTGTTTCTCCACCCTTGTATGATCGGATCTTTACAATCCGGCGGTTTCACTAAAATAATCCATTCGCCTCAGTTTCAGCACAAGCAAAACAAAAACTCTCAGCCCGTTCGGATTCTTCACTCTTTTTGATTCTTCAGTGTGTTGTAGAGATCGAAAGCCTTATCCGGTGTCTCATTCTTGTGCACCACTGCGCCTACAGCCTGGATCATTGCAGTGGGTGACTCGGATTGGAAGATATTCCGGCCCATGTCCACCCCGCCGGCACCCTGCTGAACCGCGCTATAGGCCATCGTCAAGGCATCCAATTCAGGAATCTTCTTGCCGCCCGCCATGACAATGGGAACGGGACAGGCGGCCGTCACCGTTTCAAAGCCTTCCTCAATATAATATGATTTGATGTACTGGGCGCCGAGCTCGGCGCAAATCCGCGTGGCAAGCCTGAAGTAGCGCGCGTCACGGGACATCTCTTTCCCGACCGCGGTCACGGCCAGCGTCGGAATGCCGTATCGTGTCCCCAAGTCTACCATGCGGGTCATGTTCATGATGGACTGTTTTTCATATTCTCCACCGATAAACACCTGGACGGCCATGGCGCAAACGTTCAGGCGGATGGATTCCTCGATGTCAACGGCGATCGCTTCATTTGAAAGCTCTTTGAGTATGCTGGTCCCGCCCGAAACCCTGAGCACGATGGATTTCGTCGTCGAGGGGGGCACGACGCTCCTGAGGATGCCTCGCGTCAGCATGAGGGTGTCCGCGTATGGAACCAAGGGGAGAATATTGAGATCAATTCGTTCCAAGCCGGTGGTCGGGCCTTGGAAATAGCCATGATCAATGGCCAACATGACGGTACGGCCGCTCTCGGGATTGAAAATCCGGGCCAGCCGGTTTTTCATTCCCCAATCCAGGGAATCGGATCCTTTCAGAAAAAAACCCCCGGTTTTCTGAGGGATGTCGGTGTAGAATTTCTTGGCCTCTTTCATTTCATCCATGTCAGGCATTGCTCGGCCTCCTTTCAATTTAGCGGACGGGTAAATCGGTATGGGGCTTCTGTCCGATTTTCATGTTCCATGCATCCGGCAGACGCTCGAACCAGGGATGTTCAAAAGCATACCGGGGGATCAAACCCGGGGCTGCCGCGCCCTCGAAACTATTTTTACTTCTATTTGATTTCTGCGTCCAGAGGTATTTGCCTTTTGGCCCGGCGAACCGTGTCATCCGGGAATTATTCACATCGACGCAAGTCTTATCCCGGTTCTCATTCTCGGCTGGATCCGGAATCGAGTCCTTTCAATTACGTCTGAACCCCGGTCGGAAATCCCCATTCATCCGGGCTTTCGCCGGCCTGACGGCTCTGGAAACGCTTTACGAGCGCATGTATCTTGATTCTCCGGCATTCCTTAAGCCAGGCCTCAGGCCTATTACTCAACAAACGGCGGGAGGAAAAAAAACCGGATCAAATTTGCGAGTCTTCCCGGTCACATTTACACTGTGTCAAAAAAGCTGACAAAATTTTGGTGGAGCTCCCCGTTTCCCGGCCGCATTTCTCATCGAATGATCCATGTCATCAAAGGGTTGGACAGGTTGAGCACGGCTTTCATGCTTGGCATAGGGATTGCTAACCTATCCCACGTCTTTTTTTCCTCGACACGGGGACGAGATTTTTCGCGTGGCGGCGAGTCCATCACCCCGACCGAGTCCGGCGTGGTCACGATCATAATTAGGGTCCAGCGTTACCGGTGAGCGCAACCATACAAACAAATCGAATTACATCTCAATTTAGCATAGAATTATTGATACGCCCGATGATAAGGACGGCGGGATGCCGGGAACAAGTGTCGATGCGGTGAAACCGACCGCCGATAGAAACCGGAAATTGCCGGTATATCTCACAGCGGGCTTTCAGGAGGAAAACATGAATGACATAAACTCTATTATAAATCCGAAATCGATTGCCGTGGTGGGCGCGAGCAATCGCCCGGGAAGCCTGGGACTCAATATTTTTAGGAATTTGCTCGACGCCGGGTATCAAGGCATCCTGTATCCTGTAAACCCCAAAGCCAGATCCATCCAAGGAGTAAAAGCCTACCCCCGTCTCCTGGATATTCCCGATGAAGTCGACATGGCCGAGCTGATTGTCCCATCGGCCCATGTGCCATCCGTTATTGAAGAAGCCGGTCAAAAGGGAATCAAGGGGTGCGTCATCATTACTGCAGGCTTTAAGGAAATCGGCGGTCTCGGCGTCGAACTGGAAAAACGCATGATGTCGGTCGCGAAAAAACATGGAATTCGAGTGGTGGGTCCCAATTGCCTGGGGGTCATCAATACCAACAAAAACGTCCGCATGAACGCCAGTTTTGCCAGGTTCATGCCCAAAACCGGAAATATTGCGCTCGTGTCACAGTCCGGTGCGATGTGCGTGGCGATACTTGATGTCGCGACCGGGCGCAACATGGGCTTCTCCAAATTTGTCAGCATTGGAAATAAGGCGGATGTGAGCGAAATAGACTTTCTACAGTACCTCAAAGATGACCCGGATACGGACGTCATCATCATGTATTTGGAAGATGTTTTAGATGGTCATGCGTTCATTGAAATTGCCAGAGAAATCACCTTGGTGGCGGGTAAACCTATCTTTGCCTTGAAGGCCGGCCGATCCGCAGAGGGGGCGAGAGCTGCGGCGTCTCATACGGGCTCTCTGGCGGGCTCGGATGCAAGCTACGATGCGATCTTCCTGCAGGGCGGTATTCAGCGCGTAGAAGGGGTCAGTGAACTGTTTAACTACGCGCAGGCCTTTTCCATGCAGCCTCTGCCGAAAGGAAACCGAATCGCGATCGTCACCAACTCCGGCGGACCGGGTATCATGGCGACCGACGCGCTGATGGGACCCGGGCTCGGACTCAAACTGGCGACCTTGTCTGAAGAAACCGAGAAAAAACTCAAGGGGCATCTGCCGCCCACTGCAAGCATCAAAAACCCGGTGGATGTGATCGGGGATGCCGGTCATGAGCGTTATGAGGCCGCCGTTCGGGCAACCATCATGGATGATGGGGTCGATGGCGCCATTGTCATACTCACCCCCGGGGGAATTACTGAAATACTGGAGACCGCTCAAATCATGCCCCGCGTCGCTGAAGGAATAGACAAACCGATTCTTTGTTCGTTCATGGGGCTGGTAGATGTCTCCGAAGGGGCGAGATATCTGGAACAGCATGGAATACCGAATTACATCTTCCCGGAGGATGCCGCGAGAACTATGGCCGCCATGGTTCGATACAATGAAAATATAGCACCCCGGAAGAAAAAGAAAAGAGTGATTTTCAGCCTGCTGGAGGACCGAGAGAAGGCCTCTCATATTATTAAAGAAAAACTCGCCGGTAAAGAAAAGTATTACATGTCTGAGGGGGAAGCAAACGAGATTCTCGACTGCTATGCTTTTCCGCTGCTTCAAAGTCGGATTGTCAAGGACGCTGCCGAAATCGATGCGGCGGTTGAAGAAATCGGGCTGCCTGTTGCCATGAAAATTGACAGCCCGAACATCGTACACAAGTCTGACGCGGGCGGCGTTCGATTGAAAATCAGGACGGCCGAGCAAGCGAAGAAAGCCTTTAAAGAAATCACCGAAAATGCCAAGAAGTACAAGCCCGATGCACATATCAACGGAATCCTCATCGAGCAAATGGCTCGAGGGGGGGTAGAGGTGATCCTGGGTTCTTTCAGGGATCCCAAATTTGGCCCCATTTGCATGTTCGGTTTGGGAGGCGTATTTGTTGAGGCTCTGAAAGACGTGACATTCCGTCTGGCCCCCATGTGGGAGACAAGCGCGGAGAACATGATCCGCTCAATCAAGGCCTACACGGTCCTAAAAGGAATACGCGGAAATCCGCCATCGGATATCAAAGCAACTGAGCTTTGCATCCTCAGGTTGTCGCAAATGGTATCCAACCATCCGGAAATCAGTGAACTCGACATCAATCCGCTGATTATCTATCCGGAAGGAAAGGGATGTGTGGTGGCAGACAGCCGAATTCTGCTGTCACGGCCGCAGAGATAATAAGCAAACACTCCGGGTGCCTTAACGTCCCACACATTTGTCATCAAAAAAATGGTATCCATCCGGATATAATTTTTTTACAATAGAAGGGAAAGACCCGTGATGATCGGCCGGCTGACTTATCTCGCGGAGAAAATGGAACCTCAATACTGTGTTATGGATGATGCCGACCATGTGACCGCGATTGCCGAGTCGCGGCATGGTCAACGTTTGTAATCCAATCTTTCGGCTTCTGATCATGGAGGGATCCTTTTGATGAAGACATTCCAAATCGCGGTTATCCCGGGAGACGGCATCGGAAATGAGGTGGTGCCTGAAGGCATTCGTGTCTTAGAGGCATTGGCCGAGCAATACCGGTTCGGTGTCCATTTTACGGAATTCCCTTACTCCTGCCGATATTACCTGGAGCACGGCGCCATGATGCCGCAAAACGGCATTGAAGGACTGAAGTCCTTCGACACCATTCTGCTTGGCGCCGTTGGGGACCCCGTTGTTCCCGACCATATCTCCCTGTGGGGCCTGCTCATTCCCATCCGTCGCCAATTTCAGCAGTACGTCAATTTACGACCGGTGAGGTTATTGCCGGGCATCCGCTCACCCCTGGCGAACCGAACCTCGGAGCATATTGATTTCTGCGTGGTGCGGGAGAATAACGAGGGGGAATACTCCGAAATCGGCGGACGGCTGTTTCAAGGCACCGA
>JAWOGN010000053.1:0-5014 GCA_046496815.1 Desulfatiglandaceae bacterium | reverse complement strand
TCAGCCCCCATTCTCGAGCGGAGTTTCGCCGTTGCTTCCGGTACCGGTTTCATGGGCAAGAACACGATGTTCATTGTTCCCGGGCACGGCTCCTATCTCTTCCTCATGGAGATTTTGACCACCGCGATGTTGCCTTCCCGGAAGCATTCTTTCATGGACTGCCAGTGTGGTACCTGTATGCGATGTGTCGACGCCTGCCCGACAGGAGCACTTGAGGCGCCTTTCTCCTTGAATGCTTCCAAATGCCTTTCCTATTTGACGATTGAGCGCCGCGCACCCGTGGCAGGTGAGATCGGCAGGAAGATGGGGCACTGCTTTTTCGGGTGTGATGTGTGCCAAGAGGTATGCCCGTTTAATTCAGGGACGCCGGCTGTAGAGACTTCACTTCCCTCGACCGACGACATCCTGAAGATGAATACAGATGATTTTGAGAGGGAATTCGGAAAGACGGTATTTGCCAGAGCGGGCCTCCAAAAAATAAAGCGCAATATAGAGGCAGTCAGATCCGAAGAGGACCGACCCAAGTGAGGGACTTATGCATCCGAATTTTCTGCGATGACTTTTTTTCCGTACTCGAAAGCTTCCTGAATGATATCGGGCCTTTTTTTGAGATCTGAACGCTTTTCAATACCCCGGAAGCATAGGCATCCCTCATAGCTCATATCCAGCGCATCAAAAAAATATTTTGCCGTGAGTTTCATTCCCTCAAAGAGGTTTTTCCCCCGAGTCGCCCCGATGGCGATGAGGTATCCTTTGCCACTGCCGTAATTCTTGCGCCGTTCAGGTTCTTTTTTGAGCATTTTTTTCGACCACATGGCCTGGCATCGATCGATGAGCGCCTTCGCCTGTGAGGTCACCCCGTAAAAGAAGTTGGGCGAGGCGAGAAATATGATGTTTGCATCCTCTAAGAGGGGATAGACGGCTTGCATACCGTCTTGAAGGACGCATTTGCCCGTTTTGTCGCATCCACCGCACTCGATGCAGCCGGACATCTCCAAGTCCCGAATGTAAACGGTATGGGTTTCAGCCCCCGCCGCTCTGGCACCCTCAAGGACGCTGTCCAAGAGCGTGTCGGTATTTGCCCGTTTACGCGGACTTCCGTAAATTCCCAAGACCTTCTTTTTCATTCGTTTTGGATCTCCGCACGTGTAATAGTCGGTTGGTTTCTCAAAACCCGGCAGCATATTTGGTTTGAATCTGATATAAATGGGAAGGGGCCCGTCTATCGAAGAGCCCCCCATCGGTTCGCATTTTCAGAATGGTTAGCTGGGACGCACATTACTTGCTTCAGGACCCTTTGGGCCCTCCGAAGCCTCATAATCTACCGCCTGACCCTCCCGAAGGGTGCGAAAGCCTTCCATCTCGATATTCGAGTGATGGACAAACAGATCATCGCCGCCGTCCTCGGGGGTAATGAAACCATAGCCTTTCCGATCGCTGAACCACTTAACCGTACCTCTCGCCATTCATGCTCCTCCATTATGGGCTACTTTTCAATGAAAGAAGCCTAAGCCTGCCCTCTTGCTCCAAAGGAAATGTGCCCTGAGGGGTAATAGGCGCATTTCCCTACAACGAGGGAGAGTAAACTGAATCCATCGAAGAAAGTCAACAAGTCTTTTTTTTACGCGCCGGTTGATTCTTTTTCTTGTCTTCAGGTCAATTTTGGATGTTTTTCAGGTAACATCGGTCGGACCTTGAGAATGGTCTCTCTGCGGATATTGACGGTGCCGGGTTTTGCATGCTTCGGCTTGGTGACGTATCCGGCGCGGGTACACGAAACCGCTACGGTGCCCCCGCTTCGGGCCTTGCTGTGATATGCGGCGATGGCGGCAGCCTGCTTCAGGATTTTGCGGTCGGGCGCTTCACCCGGCTCGACGCGCAGTATCACATGACTGCCGGACATCCCGCGCACGTGAAACCACCAGTCATTAGGCCCGGCCACCTTCAAACTCAGGAGTTCATTGTCTGCGTCGGACTTGCCTGCCAGAACGGTCCACCCCCCGGGCAGTTCATACGCATGGACACGGGCTTGATACTCTTTTTTGGGAGTTCCTTCATCTTTCATGAGACCCTCAGACCTCTATGCCCAGGGCTGAGAGTTCTTTGACGATCAAAGAATCCCAGCCTCGATTTGCCCTGGGGTTTGCAGGGCTTGGATGGGTGATATGGCTCGTGGTTACGCCCAGGTCCGATAGCGCCGCGCGTGCGCGTTCCCCCGCGAAATTGCCGACGCCTATCACGTATCGAGGGTTGATCCACTGGATCGTTAAACGAAGTGACCTGTCACAGGCTGCAAGCAGGGGTTTCAGCTCCGCCTTCCGTAGGGTGTTGGGGGTTCGGTTGCGGCCGCTTGCCTCGATAAATTGCAGCGGGCAATAATTGGCCACAAAAAACCGGTCAAAAAATCGCTCCGGCGTCACAAATGTCTTTTTTGCCCACCCCCATAGACGCTTTCCGCTGATTTCACTTCTTTTACAACTGAACCCTTGGATGGGTCGTTTCGGGTGGATGTGAGGAGGACTCCCTACAGGCCCCTGAATCCTCAGCCATTCGCGGACGGCTTTAACTTCACCAAAGGGAACGCCTGTTTGAGCCATGCCCCAGGGTCCGGGATTCATTCCGAGGAGTACAACCTCCTTGGGCGGGTTCGCGTAGCGATGCATATATTGCTCATAGGGGTTTCGAGCATATTCAAGCGGGTTGTAAACATGTGTGACGGGAGGACCGAAACGTAAAGCGTGAAGGTCCTTCAGCAGGCTATCGATGATGATTTTCACATTCATAATTTCTGACGCAGTGAGGACCTAAACGCCCCAGTTAGGACATCATTTCCCGCAAAAAGGCCGCGCCACGGGCGGGTTCAAGGGCATTTAAGGTATGTTGCAGCCGGCATGACCTTGTTTTTCCAAATATCTCTGATGATATTCCTCGGCTCTGTAAAATTTGGTAGCCGGCTTGATTTCCGTCACGATGGCTTTTTTATATTGACCGGAATTGCGTAAGTTTTGCATCGATATTTCCGCCGCAGCCTTTTGGGCTTCATTGTGATAGAAAATCACGGAGCGGTACTGGGTGCCGACGTCCGGACCCTGTCTATTCAAGGTGGTTGGGTCGTGGTTTCCCCAAAACACTTCAAGCAACGCATCATAGGAGACCACGGAGGGATCGTAAACCACCTCCACCACTTCAGCATGGCCGGTTCTGTCGGAACAAACATCTTGGTAAGTAGGGTTTTCCAGCGTTCCTCCCGAATAACCCACGGCGGTTGACACAACCCCTTGCAGGCAGCGAAATGCTGCTTCAACACCCCAGAAACAGCCCGCGCCGAAAGTCGCTTTTTCCATTTTGCTTCTGACTCCTTTTTGTAAGATGATTAAGTACTGTCAAAGATCGAAATTCTGGGTTTTTCTTGGAAATGAATTATGATTAAATGCTAAAAGTCAACCCCCCGTTGAAAATCCCGATGAATGCGGGATCTTCGAGCGGAGGTCCAGCTCCTCCTCAAGTAATTGAAAAAACTGGATTCCGGTCTACACCGGAATGACGGAAAAAGGTGATTTCCGACTTTTTAGGAAGGCATCAATTACAATTGATTTTAATTCTGCGATTCAGCTTTTTCAACCCTCTCATTCACTGACGAATGCTTTGTTGGTAAGTTTACGAGTCTGGCGGGGTTTTTGGCGGAACTCCGATTATCTCAGACCGATGAAAGATGCTCAGCAGTTGGGGGTTGCATTTCCGGCTTTGTTTCGATAAGGATACGCCTCATGAATCAGATAAAAGCCATTGGATTTGATCTTTTCAACACGTTGATCACCGCCGAGCCGCATGCGGTGGACGAAGCCTTACGGAGGCTCATCCATAGCCTGGTTGAGAGCGGGATCGCCATTGAGTCCGACGCTTTCAGTAAGGCTCACATGGAAGCCGCCTTAAGGCTCCTCGAGGAGACCAAGCGAGACGGAAGAGAGACTCACAACCGTTTCTGGATCAGCGCCGCCCTGGAAACCCAGGGTTATGATGTTCCCCCGGATGATCCCCGCATCGCTGCGGGGGTGGATGCGTATTTCTCCATCTTTCTTGAGCGCTGCCACCTCATTCCCGGAACCAGGGAAATGCTCCGGCGCCTGTGTGAATCATACTGTCTTGGTTTACTGTCGAATTTTACCCATGCCCCGGCGGCGATGGGTATCATCGATCAGGTCGATATTGCTTCATTCTTCGACGTGATTCTGATCTCCGGGGCGGTGGGCTACCGCAAACCCCATCCTTTCATTTTTCGACGACTTGTGGATCAGATGGGGGTGAAAAAAAACGAGGTTCTATATGTAGGTGACGATCCGGAAGCGGATATAGCCGGCGCCCGGCGTGCCGGAATTCAACCGGTCTGGACAACCTGCGTTCAGGATCAAAATATACGCGCAGCGCCGAGTGTGCTTTCCGTCTCCTCCCAGGAAGTTGACGATAACGTTCCGAGGTTTTCCACATGGGAGGAGTTTTTCTCCCTCCTCAACGACAGATATCATGAAGGCAACGCGTCGCGGGTCGAGCCCCCCGGCTCTTAAAGGCCGGCGAAAACCCTGCCGTGAAAAAGCCGCCCGAGGGCACATGCCTCCGCCGGAAGGTTTGACGCCCTGAAGGGGGTTGTGAACACTCAAGCATCCTCTGCGCAGTCGGTGAGGGGTGAACGCTTACTGTTGAAAGCTTCCTTGCCATCGCGAACCTCCTCAGATAAGGTTTTTGAAACGAAATGCTACAATTTCAACTCAAACCTTTCTTCAGTCAGCATTAAGCCCCAGACCTGATGGAATTTCTCTTCGGTTTTTTTGAATCCGAACGACTCATAAAGGTGCGTCGCAGCTTTCAAATCGCTGACCGTCCACAGGAAAACATGCTGATACCCTGAATCCTTGCAGAAGCCGACCGCTTCACGTACGAGGCGTTTCCCCAGGCCTTGACCCCGGCTGCCGGGATGGACCAACAGCCAACGCAACTGGGCGACTGTATCGGAATGGCG
>JAWOGN010000410.1:0-4139 GCA_046496815.1 Desulfatiglandaceae bacterium | reverse complement strand
CCGGGACAGACTCCCTTCGGCTTCGCTCAGGGTAAACTCACTTTAGCTTTCCTGTTCCTTTTGATATTAGCTGCAATTTCTTCTCCCTGGTCCATTTCTTAATCTGTTTTTCTCTGTTGGCGGCGGCCTTTTTTTCGAAGGGGCCTTCTCTGCACAACAACTCCGGACTTCCATGTTGCTTCAGACGCTTTTCAATATTCGTGGTGATCCCAGCATAGAAACGCCCCTTCTTATCACACAGATACAGCCACCATCCAGACATGAAGCCCTCCCAATAAGGACAGGAAAGCAAACTCCTCACAGAAACCAGGAATCAGGATTAAAAAAAGGGACCGTACTGAGGCCCCTTTCTTAATCCTGGCTCCCCGTGTGCAACCCTCTTCATAACCGTTCTCTTTCTCCCGCAGTTAACCGGAAACCTACAATATCAATGGGTTATCAAAGATCAGGCCACTTCAAGTGAGGCGGAAGCGGTGTTGAGTTGCATTTCCTCTGCATCCGAATCCTCCGAGCAATATTGACCGACCAAACGCTCCGCCAGCGCCAAAGCATCCACCGGCCGCCAGAAGCACTCCGGACGAGGACGGCGCACATGCGGTTGTCCGGCCGCAGGGCGGCAGTTCTGCAAGGATTCGAGCCACTGGACCGGAATAGCTTCCCGACCGGACAGAGTGCCTTGTTAGATGCCGAATTTATTTATGAAACTCTTTCGTGGCTGAATAGTTAGGGCCATAATCCGCCAATTAAACAATCAATGAAATCGGTGCATAAATGCCATAAGCATCCCACGGATACTGCACGCCACTTCCATGAAGGAATCGCCAGAAAACCGCAATAAAACATCCCCGCCCATAAAGTGTGGAGAGGGTGAAGACCTATGCTACAACGATTGGGATCAAAAATTGGATCGGCCAGGAGATGGTCCAAATCCATGAGCATTGTTGCCACCATAATCAGCGCTGCTTTCCACCAATTTTTCTTCCAGAATAGTTTTGCGAACACAAATGGTAACAACAGATGAAACGAGTAATGGATTATATGTCTGAATACGTCGGAACTACCTTCCATTGATTCTCCAATTTCTTTTCTTCCTTATCCTGTTCCTCTCTCAGCCAAGATCCACCGCCGCGCCGGGATCGGTGGACGCTTCTGTGATATGCAAGAAGATGTTCCAGAGATTCACTGGGCCCTGACAATGTCAGATTTCCGAGAAGAGAGATGAATTCGCTACCGTGGTACTGCAGCTTTCTGAATCGCCTGGCATCATGCAATGAAAGCAAGGCTGAACATAATGACCGAACCTCGTTTTCCTCACTGCCAGGAAAGCTGGCATTGGCAACATCATAGAAATCAGCGACCCACCCGTGCTCGTCTACATAGCCGTATGCCCGGTTAAATCGTCGAAGCAGAAGGCGAGTCAGTTTCCCAAATGCGTTCGCCACCTCGACCTTCCGAAGAAGATCGGGGGATAGAGAGCCCCAACGTTGCGTCAATAGGCCCTCCAGCAGTTCCTCGGGATCGTCTACTTCGTCTGCCTCGGCATCGATAAGCAGGTTAGCAAGGTTGAGCGTTGATCCGTCACGAGATGCGACAAACAGCGCGTTCCAAACCGTAGATGGAAAAGAGACCGGACAGTATGGATAGGCGGGCGTTGGCCTGAATGCCCTCCGCGAGAGCATCACCAACTTTTCCTTGTCCCTTGTTATCCAGAGGTGTAGTCATTTTTTTCAGTCATCCTCGGTTCTTGCGGTTTCATAAGCCATTACTTTTCTCCCTTACCCTTGGCTTCGTCAGCCCCGCCCGACTTCACCCAACCGTCGATCTCTTCCTTCTGGAACTTCCAAAGTCGGCCTATCTTGTGCCCAGGCAAATTCCTTTCACTTATCCACCTGTATACGGTATCCCGCTTGATGCCGAGATAAGCCGCGATCTCATCTACGGAGAGCCATCGATCTTCCATCATTGTCTCCACTCACTCCGAGCGTTATTGCCAATCTTCAAGACGGCCTCGTTTTGTCAGTTGATAAAACGGTTTGCATGGTTCGGCATACAATGCCCCATACAGACAAACCAGCATAAACAAGGATAAAATATATCAGAGCGAGGCCGACTGTCAAGCCGTTTTTCCGAGTGTAATTGGTGTTTGACCGACTTTGGTCTACTGAGTTTCACATCCAGTTGGAATGCACTGTACGGATAGCTCTACAGTTAATCGGTCAATTTGTGGCTACTGCCCGTCGTATGTGGCCCCCCTAAAAGAACCTGCCTGTTAAAGAAGGAATTCTGAAAAACGGAGAATCGGAGAATTCCGCGTTCGTTTCGGGGTCCAAAGGCCAATTCCCAGTTAAATATTCGAGGATGGACATGAAACGGGCTGCTTGGCGAAGAATGGAGAATAGCGCCGGGGATGTAGGACAATGCGTAACCCTATGAAATCACTGCTCTAAAAACAACGAAGCCCCGCATCATCGATGCGGGGCTGTATTCGTTAAGCAACCGGTTAGGAAATGGGTTACATTCATGGTTGGCTCCCCGGCTCATCCACTCGGCGAACAAAGTCAGCCTCAGAGATAATCTACTGTTATTACAGATACAATGGCAAGAAAAAGGTTCTGCAAAAAGGCCAAAAACCCGCCTATTTTCCTGCCAATAAGGCCATCACGAAAAAAATTTGGCAATGTTCATTACAACAGAAACCGGAACCGCCAAACCCTGTCCGTACCGGTTTCAAGTTCATTGAATATCTGAACGACAATCCCAACGCCACATATGATGACCTGGCGGCTGTTGCCGGTATCACAAAGGCAAGGGTATGTCAGTTAATTGCCCTCTGCAAACGCCTTCCTCCGAAGATCACCGATTTTTTGATGAACACCGGTGAACCTGAAATTTTTAAATATTTCACAGAACGAAGACTCAGACCCTTAACCTTGTTGGCGTCTGATGTGGATAAAATCAAGAAATTTGAAATGATTAAACAGACCTTCGCAAAGGCCCTTGATTTTTGATGACATATCAGACATATTGTTTCCACTTATTAATAAATGGAGACAATATGTCTGTACCTGATATGAAAGAACCTCCCATCACCATATTCCGCAAGCACGGTGGTCAACTACGGATGAGCGAGGCTATCGCAAACGGCATTACGCGCTACATGCTATATTCACTCAGAGACAAGGGCATCATCGAGCAAGTGAGCAGAGGCGTTTATCGGCTAGTGGAACTGCCTCCAATTTCCAACCCGGACCTGGTTATGGTAAGCCTCCGGTTTCCCAATGCCGTCGTCTGTCTTATTTCTGCGCTGTCATACCACAATATCACAACCCAGGTTCCGCATGCCGTTTCAGTAGCCGTATCAAGAGACTCAAGAATACCGTCGCTCGATTATCCGCCAATTCAAGCCCATCGCTTCTCGGATGAAGCTTACAATTCCGGGATCGAATATCATATCATTGATGGTGCGTCCGTCAAGATTTACAATCCTGAGCTGGATATTTGAGATAGTGAAAGCGGGATTTCGATATCCTTGTTGGAATGGATGTCAGAGGGGCTCAGAGACAGCCACGACGAGGTAAAAATGCTGTGCAATGGGTAATCAGGAGGGAGAAAAAAAGAGAAGCAATTCTCCATATGAAAGGAAGAGCGGAACCCTGCGTCTGCTCGGAAAAGCACAAAGACTGATGGGAAATCAGGGAAAAACCTGAAGACTGATCCGGGTCGGAGGGATGAGAATGGCCAAAGGAGCTTATGGGCTTATTCCAGCAGGGCACCGTACTTGAGCAATATATCCCGCTTGGTAATCGTTTCAGGGACACCCGTAGGCATCAGTACGGTTCGACCGCAGAGAATAAACACCTCATAGGTGTCAAAGATGGCATAGCGGTTTTCATCAAAAAGGATCAGCTTGTTGCCGTTTTCCTGTTTGACCTTTTGGCGAAACTTGCTGATGCCGGTCTCGTTTCCGGACTGCTCAAGTTTATCCTGCTGGTCCATCCAGGTTTGAAAGGCTGTGGTAAGGCCCATAATGATCAGGGTCAGATAGACATGGGCGCGGAAGGCGGAAGCATTGTTGCGGGGCGGCCGCTGAATGAACCATGCCTGCTTGGCTTCACGAAAGACGGTGTTTTCGATCTCGC
>JAWOGN010000335.1:0-15371 GCA_046496815.1 Desulfatiglandaceae bacterium | reverse complement strand
TTAGATACTACAAAAAAATTCGGGTAAATGGGAGAATTTACAGAATGAAACGCAGCATTGACGCTTGGGGCATCGTGAAACGGCATATAGTGCGCATAGGGTGCGCTATATTGATGTTTTAAAACAAAAACGGTAACATTGAGCTATGTAGTAATATTTTAATTAGGGGGTCTGAATGATAAGTTATGATGATGGAAGAACATGTTTAGTCTGCGGAGCTAGAATATCGGATAATAATCCAGATGGCATAGGTTGTGAATGCAGATACGCTTATAGAAAAGCTAAAACTATTCTATTTTTTGAGGATTATGACAGAAGAAATAAATATTATAAGATTAAAACAGACGAGATAATGAGACTATTTATATATCATTATAAAGATGTTAAGTTTAGAAGTGAATTTAAAAAGGAGTTTTATCCATCAGCAGGGGCGCGCGATTTCAGGAACCCGGGGTATTTAGGGACCCTGGGGTTCAGCCCTTTTTCGAAATGCTCGCATCGGCGTCGACGGTCGACTGGAAACGGCTATCTCCGCATGAAGCATTCTTAAGCTTTGAAAAGCAAATAGAGAAGAACACCGATAAGGATGATCAGGAGACAAATGAAAGGAACCAATTCTCGCCATACACTGCGATGGGGCGGAACCCATGTCCCGTCTTTTTTGTAATGTCCCGGGACGTATGTCCACCCTTTTTTCACTGCCATTCCCTTTGCCGCTCCCGCCGATGTCAAGCGGTGAAATAAAATAGAAACACGAAAGGGTTTACGACTTGCTTGACCATCTTTCGGGATCAACTGCGCATGTATGCGCCCGCCCGGGTGCAAACCGATCCGGTCCGGTCAAAATCGGTTTCCCCACCGTTTCCTCGATTCCCCGTAACATCCCTTTAAAGACCCATTGATGGAAGGGATAGAGAATGTACCAGTAGATGAGTCCAAAAAGACCTTTGGGTAAGAACCGCGAGAGTTGCTGCAATTCCGTCCGGCCGTCGCCCAAGGGTTGAATTCGAAATTCAAGAATAGCGTCTCCCGGCGTTTTCATTTCAGCCAATAACTGTAACCGATACGGTTCCTCCACTTCCAGCACACGCCAGAAATCAAGGGCATCCCCCGGATAGAGCTCAACAGGATCCCGTCGCCCCCGCCGAAGCCCTATTCCTCCTATCAATCGGTCCGCGGCCCCACGAAGTGCCCATAATGTATCTGCAAAATACCATCCCGTTGTTCCCCCGATCCGTTTGATCGGCTTCCAGACCTCCTCGGCGGATGCTTTCAAGACGACTCGATACCCACATTCAAGGATGGTTCCCCCCGCGTAGGGTGCGTCGCCGCATTGAACCCATTCCGGCGTTGGAAGATGACCGGCATCAAACCAGCACGTGTCGACATGATGCTGATAAGTGTTTTCCAGCGCGAAACGAATCGCCTGTCGACAGGTTAGGAGATCTTGCGGGATTATGGATCGAATGCGATGATCCTGACAAATTACAGGGGTCCGCAATCCCTCCACAAGCGGTCTGGCCAGCGACGTGGGAATGGGTGTAACCAAATGAAGCCAATAAGAGCTCAGCCGGGGCGTCAGTACCGGCACGGGTATGATCCAACGTCTCGGTAGGTTTGCTTCCTCAGCATAGATCTCCATGAGACGCTGATAGGTCAGGACGTCCGGCCCCCCAATATCATAAGTTTGACCGGTGGTCTCTTCATGCTCCAGGCAACCTGCCAAATAATCGAGAACATTCCGGATGGCAATGGGCTGGCAGGGGGTTTGAACCCATCTCGGGGTTGTCATAATAGGCAGACGCTCCACGAGGTACCGTAAGAGTTCAAACGACGCACTGCCGGACCCCAATATCACGGCCGCACGGAGGAACGTTGTGGGGACGGCGCCGGTTTGTAAAATATGTGCAACCTCGGCTCGGGACCGCAGGTGTTCACTCATGGCGGATTTATCGGTGCCCAATCCTCCCAGATAAATGATCCGTTTAACACCGGCGGCATCGGCGGCGGCGGCCATGTTTCGGGCGGCGTTGCGATCAGCTTCGGCAAAATTCTTGGTGCCGGGATTCATGGAATGGACAAGATAGAAAACCGCCCGGCAGCCCTCGGACGCTTTCTTCAGTGAATCGAGATTCATGACATCGGCCTCAGCCATTTCTACGCTCGGATCGGTCGCCCAGGGTCGACATTGAAGTTTGGACAGGGAGCGACCCATGACCCTGATTCGATGGCCGCCTTTCAACAATTTGGGTACCAGTCGTCCGCCCACGTACCCCGTGGCACCCGTAACCAAAACCGGCTGTGATCGCATGGGAAGAACCTCCTTCGGCAATAAAACGTGCGGATACCCCATTCACAGGGTAAATGGAGCCGGAACGAAAAGCGACGAAACTTCTTTTTACGTCCCTATTTTAGGGAGAGAATCTTGTTAAAAGTACGTTATGTTAGTAAAATCGTATGCCCCTCTCTTCGGGAATGGCGCTTTCGGTTCAGCGTCTATTCGATCTTAATAACCATGGGATTATTTTTCAAGAGCGCTTTGTATCGACTCGATAAGTTACGGTGAGCGTACCGGAGGCCGGATCGAGTCCGGCATCACAATGGAACTTCGAACTTTTGTAACATACGGATAAAACGACTTCGTTAGAAGTTGTCACCCCGTTGAAAAATGGGGTCCGGGACCTTCCTAGGCGATTGAAAAGACTGGATTCCGGTATTCACCGGAATGACCAAAAAGGGTGATTCCCGACGTTTTACGAGTTCATCAATGCTTTATTCAAAATCATGTAACGAGCCCGGATTTCAATAGATCTTCCGGCCGGTTGTTGTTTCATTCATTGACGCCGGTTTCTTGACACCGATGCTTCGCTGTTTAAATTTAAAATCAAATTGTTTGACGTAGAATCTAACCCGACCAAATTGTGGGGCGATGATCCGGGTTGCAAATGCGTGTGCGATCCGGTTTTGTTAATGGAGGTTCTGGTAATGGAAACACCGATAACGACGTGCGGCCATGCTCATTGGCAACTCAGTCCGATGGATTTGAAAGATGCATTCTCAAGGCTGGATGAAACGAATGACAAGCTATTTTACGCGACGGATCGATTCGTCAATCACATCGACGCGGTTGCTACAAAAACCGTGGAACAGATCATTGGGACGCTGATTACGGAAGAAAATCCGGTCATCTTGGATCTCATGGCGGGCTGGGATTCTCACATTCCCGAGACCGTTCATCCCTCGGAAGCCATCGGTCTGGGTCTCAACGAGAATGAGATTTTCCGTAATAAAGATCTGACGGATTTTGTGATTCATGATCTCAATGAAAACACTTCACTTCCTTTCCCCGATAACAGGTTTGATGCCGTCATCAACACCATATCCGTGGATTATATGACGAAACCCGTGGATGTGTTTCTTGAAGTGGGAAGAATACTGAGACCGGGCGGTTTATTTCTCGTCACATTCTCCAACCGCATGTTCCCCCAAAAGGCTGTCAAAGTATGGAAAGACGCCGATGAAGAAGGCCGCGTGATATTGGTCGAGGAGTTTTTCGATCGTACCGGTATTTTTGAAAAACCCCGCGTGTTCGTATCCAAAGGTAAGCCCAGGCCGGGGGATGACAAATATGCTCACTTGAATATTCCCAGTGATCCGATTTATGCCGTATATGCCGATAAGATCGGAAAAGACATTTCCCGGGAAGCCAGACCATCCATTCATATTTCATACGGTGAAAGACTGAAAAAAGCGGATCTGGAGGAGAGAAAAAGGCGGATTCAACACACGCTTCTGTGTCCCTATTGTGGAGAAAAATTGAGCAAGTGGGCGGTGCCGGAGAACCCTTTTTCCCAGACTTGGGATAACGATCATATGTATGTTTGCTTCAACGATGCTTGCCCATATTATGTGAGAGGTTGGGATTGTATGCGAAATGGGGTCGGTTGCAGCGGTTCCTACCGTCTCATGTACAACCCGGAAAAAAACAATTGCATGCCGATTCCCGTTCACAGCCCCAAGTCGCTCCGCGAGGGGATCGTTGATAAATAGGCAAGATTTATAATCCGGATACGAAGCATTCCCCATGAGCATTTTTAAAGAGAGACTCACAAAACTCCAACCCGATACCAAAAATCGGCGTTGGCTTTTTGTCCCCTACGATCAACTTTCAGATGCCATAGGCCCGCTGTCGAGAGAGGATCCGAAATCGCTGGGTATTGTCCTGATTGAGAATGCCTGGAAAGCCGCCAGGAGGCCTTACCATCAGCAGAAGCTGGCCATGGTCATCTCAAATCTTCGCCACTTTGCCCTCGAACAGGCATCAAAAGGTATCGCGGTACGTCATGTGGTCACAGACACTCCCTACGCGACGGCCTTAGCGCCCATCATTGCGGAACTGGGTTCGTTGCGAATGATGACCCCGGCGGAGCGAGAATTACGCGTTGACCTGCAGCCGCTGGTGAAGTCGGGAGGAATCGAATTGGTGCCGCACGAGGGGTGGGTGACTTCATCGACCGATTTTGAGAAGGGCGAAAAACAGTCTCCCCCATGGAAAATGGATGCTTTTTACCGGGAGATCCGACGCAAAACGGGAATTTTGATGGTTGGAAGAAAACCGGATGGCGGTAAGTTCAGCCACGATGCAGACAACAGGCTCGCCTGGAAAGGGACCCCGCCGGCCCCAAGGGTGCCGTCCTTCCCGTCCAACGCCATCAAGGAAGAGGTGGGAAGGCTTATCCGTGACGATTTTTCTCATCATCCGGGCCGTTTAAATCTAGACAGACTGCCGTGTACACGGGAAGACGCCCAAACACTCTGGCAGTGGGCGAAGAAGGAATGTCTGCCCAATTTCGGCCCTTATGAAGATGCCATGTCAAAGCATTCAAGGGGGCTGTTTCATACACGGATTTCAGCGCTCATCAACCTCCATCGGTTGCTACCCTACAGATGTGTGCAAGATACGGTCACCATGGATCTACCTTTGGCGAGCAAAGAGGGATTTATCAGACAGGTCATCGGTTGGCGAGAGTTTGTCCACCATGTCCATGTGGCGACGGATGGGTTTAGGGATCTACCTCACGGTCGTCCTCCCGGAAAAGAGACACCCGGAGACGGCGGCTATCAGCGGTGGAAAGGGCACGTTTGGAAAATCCATCGCTTTGAAAACGACCCGGACGGCGGTGCCGCCCCTTCCTATCTTGAAAACAAAAACCCCCTTCCGCCCGCATTTTGGGGAGAAACATCGGGCTTTTATTGCCTTGACCAGGTGGTCTCCTCGGTTTGGGAGGAGGGGTACAGCCATCACATTACCCGGTTGATGATACTGGCAAATTTGGCCACACTTCTCGATGTCTCGCCTCGCGAGCTTACCGACTGGTTTTGGGTGGCATACACCGATGCCTACGACTGGGTCGTGGAGCCCAACGTGCTGGGCATGGGAACCTATGCGCTCGGCGATCTGATGACGACTAAGCCCTACGTTTCCGGAACGCCCTACATTCAGAAAATGAGCGACTACTGTGGATCGTGTGCTTTTGATCCCAATAAAAACTGCCCCATTTCTCGGTTGTATTGGGCGTTCCTTTCCAGGCATGCCGAGGGATTCAGAAAAAATCTGCGGATGAAGCTCCCCTTGGCCACGCTGAAAAAACGTTCAAAGAATGAACGGCTGAAAGACGATACCACCTTCAAAAGGGTGAAGGGCGTTCTTTTGTCAGGGGAAAGGGTTACTCCGGAAAAACTGTTAACCTGAGTGGGTCAATCAAGCCCTCATGAAATCGATAAGATTCAGTCGATAATGACAATTCCAAGAAATCCATCCACTGTAATTGAATCGCCGGTGTTGATGAGCCGGGTTGCTTCCGGGACTCCGGTAACGCAGGGAAGACCGTACTCCCTGGCGATGATGGCACCGTGGATAAGCATCCCTCCTCGTCTTTCGACAATCCCTTCCGACAACGGGACCACGAACGTCATATTGGGATCCACCGCATCACAAACCAAGATCTCCCCGGCTTTGAATCGGCGCAGATCAGACGGATCTTTGATGACGCGGGCTTTTCCTTTACTGATTCCCGGCCCCGCAGGTTGCCCCAGGAGCTGCCGGGCTTTCAATTTGAAGTCACCCGGTTTCTTTTCAGCGGATTCGGTTTTTTTCGGAACATACCCTGGATTTCTAAGGGCTTTCACATATTCCTCGTGATTTGTGCGATTCAGCGCAATACCCCGGGTGTTCTCAATCCGCTGCTTTGCCGCATCGATGGCGGCAAGAAATTGGCCCTCGATCCGGCCGAGATAGATATTATCATCGTCACGGAGCTGGTAGCTGGTTCTGGCCAAATCCAGTAATTCCTCGGCTTCCTTCTTTTTTTCGCCGCTGAATCGAGTAAGGAAATTCTCTTTCAGTGCCCCGACATCCCTGGTTTTTTTCTTTTTCTCCCGTGCCGGGCGTGCAGCCATTTCGAGAATAATTTGGATAACCGGTTCACGCCCCTGCAGGCACTGAGACGTGCCGCATGCCAGGTCCCCGAACTTATCGATGAAGGCATCCAGTTTTTTATGAAACATCTCTGAAAGGTCAGGTTTTTCGGCGTGTCTCAGCTGTTCTTTCAATTGAGGGTTTTCTCTGACCCATGCCGCCATTTCCTCGAGCCTTCGGTTCCGATCGATGCTCGCCATTTCTGTCGAAACCAGCAGATCCATGAATTCATAGGGATCCTCAGGCCGCATCGTATCGTTATACACCTGGCCGAAAAGCCTGGCGCCATGAGCAAAGGGAATGAATTCCCGCCAATACGTACTCACCCATTCATCGAATATTTGCTTTCGGCGAACGATCTCATCGGCAAGCTCAAGATCGGAGAATTCCTCTACATGGATGTCGGCAAGCTTCTCACCTTGCTCGATCATGGCTGGTATGAGTTCTTCCTGAATCGTTTTCCGCAAGGCTTTTAAATTCTCAAAACTTCTTCGAAGGCTCAAATACCAGGGTCTTTTATCCTCCGTTTCGCCCGCGGAAAGCGTTGTTATGGGACGAGACTGCAGCGCAAAGAGTACCTCCCCCTTAATGGTCCATTCAACATCTTGGGGGGCTTTAAAAAGATCTTCCGCTTGTCGGACCAGCGTGAAGACTTTCAATACCTCTGTCTCACTCAACGGCGGGACATTCTGCGTGTGGGGTTCCACAGGCGCAAGCCGTATTCCATCTTCCGAGGGTAAAACAGCCTGTCTTTTTTTTGCGGCCCGGTATTCGATGATTCGGCCCTCGGATCTTTCCAGAATCCATCGATCCGGTTCCACGGTTCCATCGACCAACCCCTGGTTAAGACCAAAGACACTCTCGATCACCGCCTGGGTTTCATTATTGGGGTTGCGCCCGAAGGCGACGCCGGATCGCTCACCAGCCACCATCTCTTGGACCAAAACAGCCATGGCGCTCTTTTCGATGTCCAGCCCAAGTTCCCGTCGGTAGAGCAGCGCCGCATCGGACCACAAGGACGCCCAGACCTTCCGGACGTGGTCCAGAATGGACTCGGTGCCGGACACGTTCACGTAAGACTCATGGAGACCTGCGAAGCTCGCTTTTGCCGAATCCTCGCCCGGGGCCGAAGACCTCACTACGACCGGCGTGGTCGAGAAAAAATCCTCGATGATCTCACTGAGAATCCGATTCAACTCGGAGGGAAGGGGGGTATTGATAAACATGCTGCGTATGCGCAATGCGGCATCCCACAATTCCTCCCAGCGCATGTCACTGAAGTCCTTGCGGTTTAACTCCAGCGAGATTCTTTCCTTGATTCCGGATGCTTGGACAAACTGAAGGTACGCCGCCGCACCGATGCTGACGGCTTTCGGCACATTGAAGCCCTCCCCGGCCATCCTGGAGAGAGCAAAGGCTTTTCCTCCGACGTCGTTTCGATCTTCGGGCCGGATATCAGAGATCGGAAGGATCAGGCTCATTTTTCAGATGAAACTCCAGCACTTTTTGAAACCGGTGTGCCAGGTAATAGGTATCAATTCTTATTCTGAACAGCGCGCAGGAAGGCGCCATCACGAAATCCTTCAAGTGAGGGTGCTTTCCTAAAAACAGATCCACGTGGGGGGTGCGCTCACTTTTTGCCACTTCCTCCGCCTTTCCGGTTGCGGTGACGGCCATGGCGCTGTGAAAATCAACCATCTGGTTGGTGCGATTGTCAATCAGCATGGCGATCCTCGAATCAGACTCAATATTGGCATATTTTCTTGAGGATCGGGTGGTTGCAAAAAAAAGATACTTCGAATCTGCCGTGGCTGCAAACGCGACCAGGCTGGCATAGGGTCGGCCTTTATTCTGGGTCGAAAGCACGCCCAGTTGCTGGGTGCGTAGCAATGATTCCAACCGGCTTTTCAGTTCGGGGGCTTCTTGCATGGATGGGTTCAAGGGTTCCATAAGGTTTTATGCTTCCTGCAGCGCTTCGAGCAAC
Organism: Desulfatiglandaceae bacterium; assembly: GCA_046496815.1. Taxonomy (GTDB): domain Bacteria; phylum Desulfobacterota; class DSM-4660; order Desulfatiglandales; family Desulfatiglandaceae; genus JAWOGN01. Next base: position 6,909 of record JAWOGN010000335.1, on the reverse strand, counting down.
ATCCTGTAGAGCGTTATCAACTCATCGCCGGGGCGAGGTTTTTCTGTGATGAATGTCTGAAAGACCTCCTCGTCCTTCACACCCATGGACCAACAAAGGGTCCTAGCTTGGTGCCAGGTAGGCAACCAAATTAGTTTCTTCCGTACATCTTCCACCGAACCGAGGAGTCTAACGAAATGGCCTAGGTTCAAGATGAAATAGATCCTCTCAGGAAAGGGGGAATTTACTCCAATGTGTCTGTCCCTATCCCAGACGAAGCACCCCACATGGGGGGTCCACTCCAGACCGGCATCCTTCAAAGAGGCGGCCATTTCGCAATGCCGCCTTTCAAACGGGGTGGGAGCGATATCGGTCTCCGGCTGAAAGGGCGTCGGCTTCATTCCAACCAACAATTCAAGGGACTTTACGTATCAACGATTTTAATATTTCCTGAATAGCGGCCGACGGTCGCATCATCCACACAGTTTTCAATTTCATCCTCCGTAGCCTCTTTCGGGTCTTTCAGCGCGTCAATAGGGCATAAGAAAGCATTGCCTGCGCCATCCTTGACCCTGACATACAGTCTGTCCCGATCGTCTCCCGCCATAGCTGGGACCTCCCTCTCAAGTTCATCAATTCGGATACATGCGTTATTCAGCCTTACTATTGCATTATAATGTTTGAATGAACAAATGAAAAGCAGGAATTTTTTCCAAGATCAAGGAAGACAGAACTTATATCCACAGGAATACATTGGGTCTTTCGAAGATGTTAATTGAGGCCTGTCGTCCCGATGTCGGCGGGAGGAAAAATAACAGGTTTCGGTCGAACACCAAATCCGTATGTAAATTCCAAACACAAAAGAACGAAAATTTCCCGGTTACAAGAAAGCACGATTCTTTCGCCCATTCACGAACCGGTAAGTTAAAAAAACTGAAAAATTGTGAATTCATTTGACATCTGATCACGGGTGACTATGATATATAAGAAAATGGAATGAATGAGATTTTAAACTAACGGAATAAGGGAGGTGACACCATGGTCGAAAAAGGATTTGTTTGGGTTAAGGACAGGGCTGGAAATGAATTTGTTTGTCATATCAATGATCTGAAGGACCCCAAAAATATCAGTGATGAAGATCTTAAAGATTGCATGGAAGAAGCCAAAATGGGTGTCAATATCGGTGATTAATCCCGAATATTTTGTTACTCGGCATTTCTGATCCACATCAGGCCACGGTAAAAGCCGTCGGCCTTTTTTTTGATCTTGTTCAAATGATAAGGGACGTTGTCGGAGGAAGTACAAATTTTGCAAGGAATCGGCATCGCCTTGCCACGGGCCGTCTTTCCTTCTCAAAGAGATCCCAAGGCCCCCTTTTCCAATATTGGGGATTTTCTAAGCGCAAAAGTGATTTTATGTTTGAGCAGCGGCCCGCTTTCCGACGTTATCCCAGCCGAAATTAAAGAAGTTCATTTGGATCCGTCGCGCAAGTCGGGCGCACCGCAGAAAGTGCTTTCCGCGCTCTCAGGAAAAAAGTTGAAACTGAGAACTTATATAAAGTTCGTGGTTTAAAATAGGCGTGCTGAAGGAGGGTTGCCAATGCCGGACGTATTAAAGCAAATAAGGCGCTTCATGGAAAAGGAAGGGATTCCGGGCCGCGACGCATATGATCTGCCTACGTCCTCCAAGCGGTTTGCCGACGGAGCCCATTATCGAATTGAGATCGCCGGCGTGGAGCGCGCTTCCACCATGGAAGCCATGATCCGGGAGGCCCAAAAGCGGAAGGTCACTGTTCATCGTGCCATCGCCGCTGTAGGCGGGTCCACCTATTGCGACTTTGAGGAAATCAAGGCCATGGCACAAATGGCCTATGAAGAGAAAATCGAGGTGGTGATGACGGTCGGCCACAGGAAGGCATGGGATGCCGGATCCAAAGAAGCCGCCACACCTGAGGGAATGATGCAGGGTTTCAGGTTGAGGGGCTCTGATCATATCTCCTATCATATTGCGGACATGATGCGCAACATCGAGGCAGGATTCAGGGGGTTTCTGGTCTATGATGAAGGCGTCCTGTTCATTGTCAACAAGATGAGACAGGAGGGGTTCATCCCCAGGGAGACCATTTTCAAGTTTTCGGTGTTCGGTGGTTATTGCAGTGCCGCGGGGGCCAAGGTCATCGAATCCATGGGCGCCAATTCCATGAATCCCCTGTCCGATGTATCCCTCCCCATTCTGGGCGGGATCCGCAAGGCTGTGGATATTCCCCTGGACATCTATCTGATCATTGTGGACGCTTTCGGCGGCATGTTCCGCGCTTACGAGGCCCCGGAGATTGCGAGGATCGCTTCGCCGTGCTATTTCAAATTCGAGCCGGGGACCTCCGAAGGCGATATCTACAAACCCTGGGTCGCAGAGGATTTTCATGCGAATCTCATCCGCGAGAAGGTCAAGATCGCCGGCATTGTCATGGAGATCATGGAGCGACATGCACCGGACCTTTTAATTTCAAAGAAAGGCGCGCCGGATCTGGTCTTGCCTCAGCCATAACGAGCCCGCCCGTCAAAACCGTGTTGGAGAAGCATCCGGATTTGCCATAAAAGATTTCGAAATTTTTCAGCAACATAGAGACGGAAAATGGAAGATAAAATTACACGGCGCAGCAAGGCGGTGGAATGGTCGGGCATCCGAGTGATGTTCGCCTTGGCCGATGAAATTCCCGGTGTGATCAATCTGGGCATCGGTCAGCCGGATTTCGATACACCGGAGTTCATCCGGAATGCTGCCAAAAAGGCCCTGGATGAAGGGTTTACCCGATATCCGCCGGCCAAGGGATTTTTGGATGTCCGCCAGGCCATCTCAGAAAAACTGCGCCGGGAAAACAACATAGACGCTGATCCGGAAACGGAGATTTTCGTGGCCGTCGGCGCCATGCAAGTCATCTTCAATACGATTTTGCACCTGGTCGAACCAGGTCAGGAAGTGCTGGTGATCGATCCGGGGTATGACTATTACTCTCAGATCCGCCTTTTCGGCGGGGCGCCTGTTGCGGTCCCTGCACTGGAAAAAAACGGGTTCAAGGTGATTCCCGACGATATCGGCGCTGCGCTAACGGACAAGACCCGACTGATGATTCTGAACACCCCGTCAAATCCTACCGGCGCCATGTTAGACCGGGAGACCCTCGAAGCAATCGCCCGGATCGCCGTGGAAAAGGACATTCTCGTCCTGGCCGACGAACCTTATGAACACATCGTATTCGACGGCAACATGCATGTCAGCATCGCTTCCCTCGACGGCATGAAAAACCGGACCATCTCGGCATACACCCTGTCCAAGTCATATGCCATGACCGGCTGGCGAGTGGGATATGCGGCGGCCCCGAAAGCGTTCATCGATGAGATGGAAAAGCTTATGGAGCACATGGTCTCCGGCGTGACCGCAATGGCGCAACGCGCCGCATTGGCGGCCATAACCGGGCCCCAAGACTGCGTCGACGAAATGGCGGCGGCCTATGATCGCCGGCGCCACATTGTTTACGAGGGCTTGAATGCCATCGACGGGATAACCTGTCTCAAACCGGAATCAACCTTTTATGCGTTTCCCAACATCTCGGCGTTTGGCTTGTCGTCATGGGAGTTTGCCGAATACCTGGTCAAAGCGCATCACGTCGCCGTGGTGCCGGGGAGAATTTTCGGTGAAAGCGGTGAAGGGTATGTCCGGCTATCATTCGCCGTGGATGATGAAGCACTCAAAGCAGGCATCCGGCGTATCGAAAGCGCCGCCTCAGCGCTCAGCCGAAGTGGCCCGAAACGCGCAGTTCTTGAAACCGCACAAGGACGGCTACCGACAAGCGCGAATTGAAAAAACCAAGCGCGCAACGGCACAAGAAACCGCTCGGCGCGGGTTGTTTCAATTCCGGCGAATCCTTCAGCAGTGTTCACAGAAAATGAGTATGAGATCCTAAAAACGAAAACACGAAATATCTAAGTCGTCTTGAATGGAGAAGAATATGAGCGCAATCGACCTTCGATCCGATACCGTCACTTCACCGACGCCGGCCATGCGACAAGCCATGGCAAACGCCGAAGTTGGTGATGATGTGTGGGGGGACGATCCAACGGCAATCCGGCTGGAGAAACTTGCAGCGAATATGATCGGGATGGACTCGGCCCTTTTCGTGCCCAGCGGTACGATGGGCAATCTTGCAGCCGCATTGGCACACTGCGACAGAGGGGATGAACTGATTCTTGGGGACAAATCACACACGTTCCGTTGGGAAGCCGGCGGCATAGCCGTTGTAGGGGGCATTCATCCCCACACCATTCAAAATCAACATGATGGCACGTTGGACTTGGTGGATATTGAAGCTGCAATTCGCGCAGACGATCTTCATTGCCCACGAAGTCGCGCTATATTCTTGGAGAACTCCCATAACAGCTGCGGAGGTGTCGCGATTCGGCCATCCTATTTCGCAGCGGTGAGAAAGGTGGCCGATGATCACGGCCTTGCCGTTCACTTGGACGGCGCGAGGGTCTTCAATGCCGCTGTCGCTTTGGCATGCCCTGTTACAGAAATCACACAACATGTTGACAGTGTGATGTTCTGCCTCAGCAAAGGCCTGTGCGCACCGGTCGGAAGCATGCTGTGCGGTTCGTCGGACTTCATCCATCGGGCGCGACGCGCTCGCAAAATGCTTGGCGGGGGCATGAGACAGGTGGGAATCCTGGCCAGTGCCGGAATCGTCTCTCTAGAGAAAATGGTAAACCGCCTCGCAGATGATCATCGTACGGCGCGAAAAATGGCAGCGGGGTTGGCGGAGATACCCGACATCGAAATTGCTCTGCCAAGCGTTCAAACCAACATCGTCTATTTTGGCCTCAGGAAAGAATCATCCCTCGAACCAGCCGCACTTGTTGAGCGCTTGGGTAAAGAATTCGGTATTAAAATCGGGCAAGTGGGTTTACGGGAATTCAGGGCGGTCACACACTATTGGATCACCATCCAAGATATTGAGAAGGTTCTGGAGGCGTTTCATACGCTCTTCTCGGCAAGGTGAGGTGGGTCACTGACGAGGGAAAGAGAGCATGCTGACCAATAGAATCGACACATGTGCATTCGGTGCTATTTTTATCAACGGCAAGCGGTACACAGAGGACCTCATCATTCTTCCGGATGGCGAAATACGCAAGCCGTGGAGGCGCAAAAGAGGTCACGGGCTTACCACGGATGATCTCAGGGCCTTGATCGATGCTGCGCCGGAGGTCATTGTCATAGGCACAGGCGTGAGTGGCGGAGTGAAACCGGATAAAAACCTCGAATCCGACCTGGCCGAATTGGCCATCGATTTCTTTGAGGCATCCAACGAAAAGGCGATTAAAATCTTCAACCAACTGACAGCGACCAGAAGGGTAGCCGCGGGATTTCATTTGACGTGTTGATAATGATGCAGCGAAGGACGAGGAATGTTTGGAAAATGGAAAAAACGTCGAAGATGAAAGATGGACAAGGAGTATCGCTGTCGGCAGTGGAGGTTTTGTTGACTGGGTAAAATCCATACTGGGAACAGTGGCCTTAGGAAGAAAAAAAATGGGGGCAGCAGAATCCTATCAACTCCGAGGGCCCTCTGCTTTCCATATCGCCGGTTTTGGGGCTATAAAGGACGACATAGTAGTCAGCCGTCCGGAAGGAGCTTGATCAGTTACTTGCAGATTGATTCGCAGAATTGCGCGACAGCACCGGACTTGTCGGGCTGATCTGCGGTTGTATGGCTTTTTTTCAATTGCCCCGACAAGCCGGTGAGGTGAAGTCGTTGGCCAAAAATAGAATTGACAAACCTTATCGATCATATTATTGTAATACGAAATAATATCGATCGAGGTTTTCGAATGCAAACTGTAACCGTATCACCAAAATATCAGGTCGTAATACCAAAAGCAGTTAGGCAGGCACTGCACCTTCGCCCCGGTCAAAAAATGCAGATTTTAGAATATGACGGGCGGATCGAACTTATTCCAGAACGAGATATTAAAGAGCTCCGCGGGTTTCTGAAAGGCATAAATACGGAATTCGAACGAGAGGAAGACAGGGTATGAATATTGTCGATTCATCCGGATGGCTTGCATATTTTACGGATGAGCCGAATGCCGAGCATTTCCTGCCCCCGTTGAATGACACGGCTTCGCTTGTTGTGCCGACAGTAATAATATATGAGGTCTTCAAGGTAGTTCTTCGAGAGTCCGGTGAGAATGAAGCGTTACAAGCAGCCGTTGCCATGCGAAAAGGGACCGTTGTGGATCTAACAGCTGCTCTGGCTATTGCTGCCGCAAAACTAAGTCTGAAGCATAATCTTCCGATGGCTGACAGTATTATTCTTGCAATAGCAAAAGACGTCAACGCTACCATTTGGACTCAAGATTCAGATTTTAAGAATATGGATAATGTGAAGTATTTCCCCAAGAAATTCATAGGGGACGGGGGGCATTGATATATTTCTTTCCATGCCGTAACAACCATGCGGTTGTCATTCGATATGAATGAAACAACATCTGCATTGCCGGCAAAGAATCAGTCCGGATCCAGCTTCGCTTTGCTTTGACAAAGGTCTCCGGTGCTGCATAGTCGGGGTGGCTCTGGAAAAGAACAGCAATCCGCTCCGGTTCTCCCAGTTCTTGAAGCCTGGAATCCGTTTGCGGGTGGAGAGGAGGTGATTGGCGGCAATGCGAAAACACCAGGTTGTGAATCGGCTTTCCCCTTTGAAACTTCTCAGATGGGTGATGATCTTGATCAGTATCTCTTGGGTCGCGTCCTCTGCATCAGCCGGCAGGAAGAGGATCCTCAGCGCCAGGCCGTAGATTCGGTCTTGAATCGTTCTCACCAGCTCTTCGAGCGCATTTCTCCCGCCTTCTTTGGCCAAGTCGACCAGACGCTCGA
>JAWOGN010000316.1:0-17476 GCA_046496815.1 Desulfatiglandaceae bacterium | reverse complement strand
GAAATGCATGGGACGTGTCATTTCAATCGCCAATCAAAAAGGCGGCGTGGGGAAAACAACCACGGCGGTCAACCTTTCTGCGTCGCTCGCAGCGGCAAAAAGATCTTGCCTGCTGGTCGATTGTGATCCCCAAGGCAATGCCACTACAGGGGTTGGAATCGATCGAAGCACTTTGAATAGCGGTCTTTATGATCTGATTGTTGGCGGGGCCTCCGATGAGGATGCCATTAGCAAAACGGCGCTTTCCCGACTGAAACTGATCGGAGCCACGGCCGATCTGGTCGGTGCGGAAGTGGAGTTGACATCCATGGAGCATAAAGAGTTCAGATTGCGGAAAGGCCTTTCAAGGCTGCGGGAAGCGTACGATTATATTTTCCTGGATTGTCCGCCGTCATTGGGGTATTTGACGGTAAACGCGCTGGCCGCGGCAGATCTGGTGTTGGTTCCCCTGCAATGCGAATATTATGCGTTGGAAGGATTGTCCCAATTGCTGGATACGCTTAAGGCGGTCAAAAGGAGTTTGAATCCGACCCTGAGGCTCGCCGGCATCCTTCTGACCATGTATGACAAACGTAATAACCTCTCACAGCAAGTGGCGGATGAGATTCGCGGACACTTCAAGGGAAGTGTGTTCAGCACGGTGATTCCTCGCAATGTCAGATTGAGTGAATCCCCAAGCCACGGCAAACCCATCCTGCTCTATGACATCAATTGTAAAGGTGCCCAAAGCTATCTGGCACTGGCCAAGGAACTGATCGATAAGGGAATAAAATAGAATGACGCGACGAAAGGCCCTGGGAAAGGGTTTGTCCGCCCTCATCCCTGACACAAATTCACTGGAATCCGGGGAATCCCAATTTCTACAATGCCCCGTTGAGGCAATCAAGGCCAACCCGTATCAACCGAGAGAAGATTTTTCAGAATCTGATCTGGAACAGATGGTAAAGTCGGTTCGCGAAAATGGAATTATTACGCCGCTGCTGGTGAGCAGAACCGAGACCGGTTATCAGCTGATCGCCGGGGAACGACGATGGCGAGCCGCGCAAAAAGCGGGACTCGACCGGGTTCCTGTCGTTGTTAGGGAAGTCGCCGCGTATGAGGCGCTGGAGTTGGCGCTGATTGAAAATATCCACAGAAAGGACCTAAATCCGATTGAAGAGGCGCTGGCTTACAAGCGGCTGCTGGGGGAGACCGAGGCAACACAGAAATCCTTGGCCGAGAAGTTGGGAAAAGATCGCTCTTCGATTGCGAATTTTTTGCGTCTTCTTAAGCTGCCCGTCAGTATACAAAAGGATGTGATTGACGACCGGCTGAGCATGGGACATGCCAGGGTGCTGGCAGGAATCGAAGACCCCGAAGCACAACGAATTCTCAGAGATACTTTTATCAAAAAGGGACTTTCGGTGCGCCAGGCCGAGCGGCTGGCAAAAAAAAAGAGGCCGGCCGGCCATGAGAAACGCAGTGATTCGCAGCTGGACTATTATATGCAGTCATTGGTGGACAAACTAAAACAGTCTCTCGGGACAAAGGTGGAGATCAAGAAGAAGGGTCGCGAGGGCCGCGTAGTGATTTATTTCTATTCCGATGATGAGCTGGACAGACTGCTCGACTTACTGGTTTGATGCTGCCGCCGTCTCCATTTTCTCTCTTTTCCTCTGAGAAGCCTTTCAATATTTCCTGCGTGCTTCAGGCAAATGAGCACGGCCACGACGGCCGAACCGATGACAGTGATGGGTGATTGTCCAAGAAGTGCCAGCAAACCCGGCATGACCGCTGCCGAAAGGATGGAGCCGAGTGAAATGAAATCCCATTTATAGACGGTTAGAACGAAAACGAGAATGCCAAAAAGACAGGCGGGAAGCGATATTACCAAATAAATCCCCACCGCCGTGGCAACGCCCTTGCCCCCGCGAAACTTGAGAAAAATCGAAAACTGGTGGCCGAGAAGGGCGGAAAGCCCGACAGCAAAAACCGCCAAATCATTTCCACCCGTTTCCGATCCGTAATGGGCAAAGACAGCCACCGGAACAAATCCCTTTAGCATATCAAGGAGAAGGGTGAATACCCCCCACTTGACTCCAAGTTCTCTCGCCACATTGGTCGCCCCGATGTTCCCACTGCCTCGTTGTGTGATATTGATATTGGCTACACCGGTGGCGACGAGCTTTCCAAATGGAATGGATCCCAGTAAATAGGCGGCTAAAGCAAAAAAAATAGACTGAAGCATCTTTCGCGCTCCTTAGGAAATTTCGCGGCGGTTCGTCTCATTTCTCCTTGGATTATCAGGATCGCAGATCGCTTTGATTTTAAATTTCCCCTTCGAACATATTGGCGCGTGGCGATATGCGCTGGGTTTGAGTGCCCCAAAATTCCTTGTCATTCCTTCGTTTATAGTGGATGATGACAATATCGTTATCTAAACAGGGATGCAATTAAAAACCTCATCGACATAATGGGGTCGTTTTTGAAGGGTACCGTTTTTTTAATCGAAGGCTTTGGGTGCGAACTATTTCGGACGTTTCAGGTGACACAGTGAAATTAATGGTAATTGATGGACAGGGGGGTGGGATAGGCGCAACAGTGATCAAAGGCCTGAGGGAAGCGATCGGTGATGATTTGACGATTTTGGCTCTTGGAACCAACTCGATCGCGACCTCGAGGATGATGAGGGCCGGTGCGAACAAAGGTGCTACAGGACAGAATGCAATCGTCAGAACCAGCGGGCAAGTGGATGCGATCATTGGTCCGCTGGCCATTTTAATGGCAAACTCGATGATGGGGGAAATGACGCCGGAAATGGCTTCAGCGGTGGCCTCCAGTCAGGCGGAAAAAATATTGATTCCCCTGACTCAGGAGCGAGTTCGGATTGTGGGGGCTTCGGCTGAACCGCTGCCGCACCTCGTCGGTCAAGTTGTCGATATTATAAAGGAGATGTTCGGAAATGTGTGAGTCCAACGTATACCTGTCTAAGGACGGGAGTGAACAGCTGGTCCTTGAAAATGTGGATTTTCTGGAAAACGAGAACGGTCGAATACGCATGATCAATCTTTTTGGTGAGGAAAAAACGATCCGCGCGAAGGTAAAAACGCTGTCTTTGGTCGATCATAAGATCATCTTGGAGCCGGTATAGCATATGGAATTTCGCCGTTTGCCCGGAAGATGCGGTGATGGGCTCGCAAAAAGCCGGGAATCAGCATTTTCAGTCATTCCGCTAAATACCGGGTCGGGGAATCCAGTCGTTTCAGCCGGTTAACCACGAAGTGGACTCCGGTCGAGGACCCCGTGTCCTCGGGGTTTTCACCGGAATAACAACTTTCTGCCCAAGCATCGGGCGTTGAACTCACGCAATTTTGCACCGAGCTGCATTCAGGCGCTCGCAAGGCCGGCCTGTGAGGTCATCGAAGGAAAGTTTCGTCTCTATAGCCTGGGGAAGCCTTAAGTAGCGGTTTCCCTCGGCCGTTTTCCCCCTCTTGAGACAGCCATGACCATAAACGGTGCACTTGAACGTAAGTTCCTGCATTGCAGCGTCTCTTTGAGTTTTGTTAAGCATGCCGCTTTTTATGAGTTTTACCAGCGCGCGTACCCGAAACCGGTCCATACCCATGATGCTTTGTGACAATTGATCCGGGTGTCCTCCCTCTTTCACAACAAGTTTTTTATCTATCAGGGACACAGGGTGGCGGCAAGAAATTCTAAGCCACAAGTCGTAATCTTCACAGGCTGGAAAGCTCTCATCAAATAGACCCACCTCGTCGAGAAGAGATCGTTTCAGCATGACGGCGGAGGGACTTACCAGGCAGAGTTTTAATGAGGGTTCGAAGATGTCCCCGGAAGGTTTTTGGTGCCGCTTTTTGGGGCTCACACGACGGCTGTTTCTGACCCAGATCTCCTCGGTCTGGACCGCTAAGGAATCCGCATGATGATCAAAAAACGCCACCTGCTCGGCCAATTTATCCGGTAGCCAGTAATCATCTGAGTCTAAAAAGGCGATCAATGGGGCGCTGGATTTCCTGATTCCGGTATTTCTTGCCGCTGACACGCCACGATTTGCTGGGTGTCTCTCGCGGAAAATGCGTGCACCAAACTGAGTGAGGACGGCGTTGGTGTCATCGGTGGAGCCATCGTCAACGACGATGATTTCATGGTCTAAAAAAGTTTGTTGGAGGACGGATGAGACGGCCCGGACCACTTTTCGGTGTCTGTTGAAGGTGGGGATGATGACGCTGACACGTGGCATCATATGACCTGATAGAGGAGGGCGAGGAATCCGGCAAGGAAAAAGTTTGCTTCGACCAGGGCTTCGAAGCGGATTCCGGGATATAACCAGGATTTTTCATAGGCAAACAGGCAAAGGGATAATGTGAGAAGCGGAATAAGCATCCCAATCGAAAAGGGGTCGAGTAAACTGAATACGGGACCCGCCGTCAATAAGATTGCGCTTGCCAAAATGGTGAATTTTAGGAGGATCAACGTCTTTTTTTCACCCAGTGTGATGGGCAGCGTTTCCGATCCAACCACAAGGTCTCCCTGAACTTGAAGAATATCAAATAAGGCTGATCTTGTATAACTTATTAAAAAAACAATAAAAATACAGGTTATCGCGGTCGGCCAGACAATTTTTTCAGCCGTCAACAGCGGCAAAACGCCGATGACTGCCGCCCACCCAAGGGCTTCAGATAGGGTTCTCGACCCGGGAATGTCCTTTATTTTTGAGTACGGCGTCTTGTCTCGAATCCTATGCGGGACAACGGGTATGCTATAGACGATGCCTAAGAGGCTGAATCCGGTTAAGGTCAAAAAGGTTGGAAACCCGACTTGGAAGGAGAACACAAGTGCGAGGGAGATCGCGCCCAAGCCTGTGGTGATCAGAAGCGACTTGTTCTTTTTGAGAAAGGCGGCGCGCTCGGGATCATTATAGGCGCTGGCCCCTTTGTCGAGAAATCGATTGAAAACGTACATTGCATAGATGTAAAAGAAGGTCAGAAGCGGATATAAAAGGTGTGGGCGGCTATTGGAGAGGACCGAAACCGCGTAGGCGAATGAAAAAGCGCCGGTCGCGACTGCAACATTGCTCAATACCAAAAACCTGAGGGCATCCTTTAGTAAACGGAGGAATGAGGATTCGCGACGGCCGCGAATGGTCTCGATTTCCCTGCCCACATTCTTTATCATCCAGTTGGGTGTGGATGCCCCCGCCGTAAGACCGATTGTTTTCATCCCTCGGAGCATTTCTTTGTTGAGATCTTTCTCGGTTTCCACATGTAAAGTGGGGATTCCTGCGGCTTTTGAAACCTCGCAAAGTCGTTGTGTATTTCCGCTATGATACCCTCCCACCACGACCACGGCATCCACGCGACCCGCAAAGGATTTGACCTCTATTTGACGCAGGCGGGTCGCGTCGCAAATGGTGTTAAAAACCCGTATGTCGGGATATCGATTCCTTAAGGCCGTTACGACGTGGCCATAATTTTTTTCGTTCTGTGTGGTCTGAGCAACGACAAACACTTTTTCAAAGGGCGGCAAGGAAGAAACCCTTTCCGCGTCGTTTATCACGTGCGTCGGGCTGTGGCTGTACCCCACCAGACCCCTTACTTCGGCATGGTGCTCGTCACCGACTATGATTGCAGTGTAGCCCTTGTGGGTTAAATATCGAATAATCGCCTGTACTCTCGCAACTTTCGGACAGGTTGCGTCAACGATCTTGAGTCCCGTTTTTCGGATGGCTTGTCGCTGCAGAGGCGGAATCCCATGGGCCCTGATGACGATCCTCCCTTCATGCCTTCCGGCTATTTCCTCGATCTCGCGCACTCCTTTGGATGCAAGCAGTTCCATCACTTGGTTGTTGTGGATGAGCGGACCGAAGGTAAACAGGGGACCCCCTCCCCGGTTGGCCTCTGTGAGTACCAGTTCCATGGCACGACGAACCCCCATACAAAACCCTGCAGTTTTTGCAAATTTAACCTTCATTGATATTCACGTTTTAAAAATATAAAATAATAATCCAGAGCTGTAAATAAACTGTATGAATCTTTTATTGAATTAACTCGGCCGCGAAAACGGCCGCTGTGGGGAAGCCCCTTCGTGTACCAGAGCAGAAATCCGCGGAACATTTTTGCTGCCCGGATTTCGCCCACAGAAGCCGACAAGAGACGATAGTGCTCCTGTATGAGGGCTTTTCGTTCATGGAGTCGAGGCGGCCGTGCTGCCCGACCGTTTTCCATATCCAGAATCTGTTTGAAAATCCAAGGGTTTCCGATGGCGCCCCGACCGATCATTACGCCGTCGCATCCTGTCTGGTTTTTCATCCGCAGGGCAAGTTGGGGGCTCACAACATCTCCATTTCCAATGATGGGAATTTTCAGCCGCTTCTTTAGTTCTGAGATAACGGTCCAATCTGCAGTTCCCGAAAAACCCTGAGTAACAAAACGCGGATGGAGCGTAATTGCGTCGGCACCGCAGTCTGCGATCAAGCCGGCGATCTCTATTGGATTGGATTCCGCAGGGGACCACCCTGAGCGGATTTTGACGGTCAGAGGTACGGTACAGCTCCGGCGAACAGCAGAAATGATCTCCCCGATCTGATGGGGCACACGGAGGAGGGCTCCACCGGCGCCCGTCTTCACCACCTTTTTTACAGGACACCCCATGTTGATATCCACGATGCTTGCCCCCGATTGAACTCCTATCTCGGCGGCCCTTGCCATGACCTCAGGATTGGCGCCGAATATTTGGACGGCAAGGGGTTTTTCAAAAGGATCGCTTTGCAAGTATTGATAGGTCTTTTTCTGTCTGCGCATCAGCCCCATGGCGCTGATCATTTCAGTGAAAACAAGGGCAGCCCCCATTTTTTTTGCAATACGCCGAAAAGGCAGGTTTGTAATGCCGGCCATCGGTGCCATGACAAGCCAATTGTCGAGTTTCAAATTTCCAATGCGTAGCATTTTGTCCGATTCTCTGGGTGCTTGGGAAACATCGTCCCCATCGAGGTTTTACCCCTGACCCTCAACGTCCCTTGGGCGGAAGATTTCGAAAGAGGGCGAGCGAGATGATTTGATGATACTTTGGATTCCCCCTATCGGGAAAAGGTGTTTGTGTGAGCCTGCGGAGAGATGTCGGGTTTGAGGGTGATGGCGCTCACGGGACAAATATCAACGCAAGCATGGCATGTTTCACAGCGCGGGCTTGATAACGCTTCTTCCCCATAGGACGTGATGATCGTTTCCAATCCTCTTTTTGCAAAGGTCAAAGAAGCCTCTCCATGTAAATCTCTGCAAACCACAATACACCTCCCGCACAGAACACACCGGTTGGGATAGTAATTTAAGAACGGATGCCCTTCGTCCACCGTGGTTTCTTTGACTCTTTTTTCCAGGTGCTTTGGTTTCAGTCCGACCTTCAAGAATTTGGCAATGCGCTGTAATTCGCATTTCTTATTTGCAGGGCAATGTCCGCAGTCCACCTTGTGCACCGAAAGGAGAAGCTGCAACCCGGAACGTTGTAATCTCCTGACAGCTTCGGTGTCGGTTTTGACGACCATCCCATCTTTGACGACGACCGTGCATGAGGGAATCACGTTTCTTTCTCCCTCGATTTCTACCAGGCACATCCGGCATGAAGCAGGCGGATCAAGCATTCCATCGATGTGGCAGAGGTTTGGAATATAGATTCCGTTTTGAAGACATGCCTGAAGGAGACTCTGCCCATCCTCAGCTTGAATTTCTGAGTTGTCCACAACAAGTTTAACCATCGACTTCGTCCGAAATTTACGAGAGCTGTCTTCTGATTGAGTCCCTGACGCCGGCAAGGACTGTATTTTCAATATGCAGTGGGCATGCCTCAACCTTCGTTAGGTCGCTCCACAAGCGGTGCAAGCGTCGGTGGTGATACTTTTCTTACTGCATCATACTCCGGAGGACAAGCGACCATGCACTCACCGCATTTCACACAAAGGCTCTGATCGACCCCCTTTTTTCGATCTCGGGTTGTAAAGATGGCCTCCACGGGGCAGCTTCCGACACAGGCATCACAGCCCCGTGCACATTTCTCCAGATCTATGTAGAATGCCGTCAGCGCACGGCACATTCCCGCCGGGCAGCGTTTTTCTATGATATGGGCTTCGTATTCATCTCTGAAATAGCGAAGAGAAGTCAATACCGGGTTGGGCGCTGTCTTTCCCAAACCGCAAAGTGAGCCTTTTTTTATGTCTTCACTGAGAAGCATGAGTTGCTCCAGGTCCCCGTCTCGGCCTTCTCCTTTGGTGATGCGCTCGAGTATCCTGAGCAATTGGAACGTCCCGATCCTGCAAAAAGTACATTTCCCACAGGATTCTTTTTGGGTGAAATCAAGAAAATAACGAGATACATCAACCATGCAGGCATTTTCATCCATCACCACCATGCCGCCGGAGCCCATCATCGCCCCTGCTTCTGTCAGAGAATCAAAGTCGATGGGGGTGTCCAAAAATTCAGCGGGCAGACAGCCTCCCGAAGGGCCACCAATTTGTACGGCTTTGAATTTCCTTTTGTTTGGAATACCGCCGCAGGTATCGAAGATGAGGGTTCGCAGCGTCGCACCCATAGGAATTTCAACCAAACCCGCATGAACAACATCTCCAACCACCGAAAAAACCGCCGTCCCCGGAGTGCTCGCCGTACCGATGCCCCTGAACCAGGCGGCTCCTTGGCTGAGAATGGGTGGGATCGTGGCAAGGGTCTTGACGTTGTTGACCACTGTGGGATGACCCCGGAGCCCTTTCTGGACGGGGTACGGGGGGCGAAAATGCGGCATGCCTCTACAGCCTTCGATAGACCGGATCAGTGCCGTTTCTTCTCCACAGACAAACGCGCCGGATCCTTGGAAAACTTCGATATCTAAATCGAAGCCGCTATGAAGGATATTTCTACCCAGGATGCCTAATTCTTCGGCCTGCGCAATGGCTCTTGAGACCATTTTTACGGCGAGCGGATATTCCGCCCTGACATAAATGATGCCCTTATTCGCCTCCAAAGCGTATGCACCGATAATCATGCCCTCGAGTACCTGGTGAGGGTTGCTTTCCAAAATCGTACGGTCCATATAGGCGCCCGGATCGCCTTCATCCGCATTGCATATAATGACCCGGTTGGAACTTTTACCCGTCCTTGCGAATTTCCACTTTCTGCCGGTGGGAAACCCGGCACCGCCTCTCCCTCTCAGCCCGGAGTTGCGAACTTCCTCTACAATGTCATCCGGCTCCATGCGGAGCGCCGTAACCAGCGTTTCGTAACCACCTTCCGCAATGTACTCGTAGATGTCCTCCGGGTCGATATGACCGCATTTTTCGAGAACAATCCGTTTTTCCTGATTGAATCGCGGGAAATCCATGACCGACGGGATAAGATCGTTTTCGCTCATGGCTCCAAGGACATGTTCGAAAATGGGATCACCGTCTTCGAGGAATGCTTTTACAAGCATTCTGGCTTTGCCGGGTGTCACATTATGATAGAAAATCGGGGGAAATCCCGATTCAGGATGATCAATGATGACGACGGGCTCCGCGTAGCAGTGGCCGATGCAGCCGACCGTGCGGATATGGCCCTCAATCTTACGTTCCGCAAGTATTTCCTCAAACGCCTGCTTCGTTTCCAATGCCCCCGAAGCAATGCCGCAGGTGGCCATCCCGATCTGGATCCGAGGCCCGTCGGCTTCCCGGTAAGAAAGTTGACGTCTCTTCGCTTCGTCGCGGATATGATTGAAATCCTGATTCAAATTTTTGCTATTGGGAAGCCGCACTTTTTTGTTTCTCTCTATCGTCTTTTTCCTTTTGAATCTGGAACCCAAGTATGAGTCCCTCCACTTTGCTTGGGGCCATATGTCCCTGGACGGTTTCATCGACAACGGCCACCGGTGCGAGCGCACAGCACCCGACACACGCAACTCTTTCAATGCTGAATTCTCTATCCGGCGTCGTTTCACCGTCGCAAATGCCGAGCTTTCGCTCGAAATTCTCGAGTATGATATCACCGCCTCTCACATGACACGCTGTGCCGAGACACACCTTGATGTGATGTTTCCCCGGTGGATGGAAGCGAAACTGGTTATAGAAAGTCGCGACACCGTATACCTCGCAAGTGGGGATTCCCAAATGCCCTGCGACCAGCTTGATCGCGCAGGGATCAAGATAGGCGTGCCGTTGCTGAATCATTTGTAGGATCGGCACCAGCCTCCCCCTGTCTTTTTCGAATTCCTCAAGTTGGATGCGGATGTCTTCCCGCATGGCTTTTACTTCTTTGTCGTCCATTTTGGTCGCTTGTTCCACGTGGGTTCCTTTCCGTGATGCAAATTCCGATCTTCGCCCCTTCGGGAAGCGCGACGATGGTTCCTTTACATGACGATGCGGCTAGGCGGCTGTCCGGAGACGGCTAATTTTCCCAATCTCTGCGTCAGACTGAAATTAAAATCCTCGAAATACTCCCATGTATTCCTGTGGTTATAATTTTCGCCTTCCTTGATTTTGGGAAAAAACATCTCATTCTCGGACAGCCGCTTAAGTGGTATCAAGGAAAACGCGGGTAGCTGAAAAGCTCAGGCGGTATGGATGATCGAGAATGATCGATGATGACGGAAAGATCTGGAATTGCAGTAACCGGCTTTTTTTATGCAAAATGGTGTCGGGGGGCATTGTTTCCGATGACGCACAACCGTGTCTAGATTTTTTCCAAGGCCCCATAGGCGTCTTGAATTCGGTTCCGAAGCAGAAAACAGAGTCTTTCTAAAATATTGAATCCAAACTCAATGTTTTGGAGCATCATGTGTCTTAAATCCGACCCCTTCATGACAAGCACGCATGTATCTCTTTCACTGGCGGCGGATGACATGAGGGTGTGTGGCTCATCCAGCAGGGTCGACCAGCAGCCGAAGACCCTTCCCTTTCCGAGCATTCCTATGACGACGCTCCCCTTGCGTGTGCCCAAGTCAGCAGATCTTTCCAAAAAAACCCGCCCTTGACAGATGATGTAAATGTGCTCTCCAAAATCACCTTGACAGAATACGTGCTCTCCGGCCTCATAATTCTCTTCCCGGCATAGGGCGGCTATCTTCTCGATGTATTTTTTTTCCAGCCCCTTGAAAAACTCGCAGCCTTCTAAGACGCTTTCAGTATCTGAGCGATCCATTGGCGACCTCCCAAATGTCAATCCGATTGGGTCATTTGCGATTATAAACCGGATAAAGAAGCCGGTCTCACTGAGACAGGGTAGGCATATAGCCGAGGGAAGGCACGTTTTTCTCAGGTCCCAACCCATGATCTCATCAAACGCAAGGGGTGGCAGTCGCTTCTTATAAGTTCATTTAAAAAAATTATAGAACAATTTCTATTATTTTGACAACGTAAATTTAATGGCCTCGAAAAAAGCCGTCAATCCGGTGGGTGCGTAACAACCGGCCGAACCTCTAGGAGCACATACTCTGGAACGAAATTTGGGATCCAAATTCGTGTAAACAACCTTAGTGGTGGGATGACCTATCGCCAACCCCGATACGATAGAAGACGGTAAGCTTTTGATTTCAAATCACTTTCTGAACATTTAACCAGCCGGGCCTTTCCAGATTTGCCGCCTCAATGGCGGCCGGGGATCCAAGCACCTTCACGAGCCCGTTCTTTTTGACCGCTTCCATGATCGCGGCGAATGCCCTGAAATCCGTTTTGCGGGTTCTAAAGACTTGATCCCTCATTTGCTGGCGCGCTTCCTCGGTATCGCCAATGAGATGACGGAGCAGGGACGAGTACCCTTTGGCGTCGGGTAGCATGTGAGCGTCCAGGTCCCCGATTGCACCGATAATGCTCTTGGTCAGTTCATCGTTACTCAGGCTCGTGTTCCGGAGAAAATCGGCGGTGAGATCGAATACCTCCAGTGTATTCAGCAGGTTAGGGTCACGATACGATACGAAAGTGAGTACACCCGAAAGACGGTCAAAAAGAGAGAATGCGCCGTAGGCACCCCCCTGCACGCGGACCCGATCCCACAGCCAGACATTTCGCAAGTAACGGGTTATGACCAGTGTGGAGCCGTCAAAACGGTAGCCCAGTTTAAAGAGATCCGTCCCTTTACCCACATAGTTTACCTGTGAGGGAATCGTCATACCCTCAAAACGAGAAGAAGGCCGGATCCGCCATGGGGTGTCAACAACAGGATGTTCGGGCAACCCACTGAGGAATTGATTGATTTCGGTTTCAAACTTGGGCCAATTTTTGTTATCAAGGGTGATGTTTAGAATCATCGCATTCCGGTTAAGGAGCGTCCGGTGTATTTGCTTGAGGGCCGCCAGAACTTCGGGCCATGTATTCTCAATGGCCTCGACGAGTTGTCTCAGGAAAAAAAGATAGCTCACGCCGCGCATCTGTTCCGCGGCCCAGTGGGCCTCGCTAAAATGGGATCGCAGACGCAGATCGACCACCTGATGGCCCGCGGGGACCAGTTTCTCCTCGATCCTGGCCTTTTCCTCCATCACCATCTGGCGGAATCGTTCTTGATTGTCCAATCGGACGGTGAGAATGACGTCGCGCAGGATTTCCATCAATGCCTCTGTCTGACCCAGCATGGCCTTGCCCCTCAGGAAAAGCCAGGCGGCACATTCGGGGGTATTTCTTGTTGTCGAAGTGAATGGGTGGGAAACAATGCCACCTGTCTTTCGGCTGATTCGCTGGGTGAGGGTAACAAAATCTTCCCCCTCGGTTCCCATTTCAAGGAGGGCCCGTCCAAAGAGGGGGACGTAGGGAAGGTATCTAACCGGCAGGGTATGGATGTTGAAGCCCAGATCCATATAGGCAATCCCACCGGTAAAGATGTCATGAAATAGTATGGGTGTTCCCTCCCGGTCCATTCGGCTCAAAGGGATCGTTTTGTTCTTTTTGTCCAGATCCTCCAGTTTCAAGATGGGAATGGATGCCAATGCGTCCGGTGGGTCGGGGGTCTCCTGCAAACGCTTCAGCTTGATGGTGTTTTCCAGGAGGGTGCGCAATTGGTCGGCATTCCGCTTTGAATGTGCCTTTGACAACCGATCCCGTTCAGCCGCTTCCTGCGAGCGCCGCAAGTCGGCGTCCGGCTCCAGTATCAGTGTGGTCCGGTGGGGATTGTTGATGAGCGAGCGATGAATCATCTCTTCGAACAATCCGTCCTTTGACGTTAACTTCGATTTTATGCTTTCAAGTGGTGCTTCAAACGCAAGCAAAGCGAAGGGATCGCGATCGTAAAGCCAGGTTGTCAAAGCCCGGAGCAAAAGAGACAGGCCGCGGGGAAAGCGCCCGGAATTGTTTTCCCGCAAATGGAATTCGATGGTGTTGACCGCTGCTTCCACCGTGAGCGGATCGATCCCGCTTCGGATGAGGTTATTCAAAATCTTCAGGATAAGCGGCTCGATTTGCTTTACATTCGACATCTCGATTCCCTTGAGGCCGGTGGAGAAATATAGCTGGCGCAATTCCGTTCCAAGACCCTCTCCCGCGATGTCCTCGCCCAATCCTGAGTCGATGAGCGCTTTACGAAGCGGTGAAGCGGGCATGCCCAGGAGAATATATTCCAAAACACGAAAAGAAAAATTGGCCTCGGGATCCGAGGTTTCACTCAGCAACCAGTTGAGTGTGACCATTCCCTTGGCCTCGCTGTCATCATCATTTTCCACCATGAAGGGATGAACAATCCGCTTCGGTCTTTTGAAGGGCGTCTGCAATGGAATCGTCGAATCGATTTCTATCGGATCAAAGTCCATAAGATACGCGTTCAAGCGCCTCAAGCGGGTCTCCGGTTCATCGTCACCGTAGAAATAAATCCGAGCGTTTGAAGGATGATAGTGTTTGTGGTGAAAGTTTACGAATTGCTCATAGGTGAGATCCGGGATGTGGGTGGGATGCCCCCCCGAATCAAAGCCATACACCGTATCCGGGAAGAGAGATCGAAAGGACTGCTCTGCCAGGACAGTGTCCGGAGAGGAATATGCCCCTTTCATTTCGTTAAAGACGACGCCTTTATACGTAGGAATTTGATCCGGATTTTCCAATTCAAAATGCCAACCCTCCTGCTCAAAGATATGTCGGCTTAAGCGTGGATGAAAAACCGCGTCCAGATAGACATCAATAAGATTGTAGAAGTCCTGATGGTTTTGACTGGCCACGGGATAGCAGGTTTTGTCCGGGTAGGTGAAGGCGTTCAGAAATGTTTGGAGCGATCCTTTGAGCAGTTCCACAAAGGGTTCTTTCAGTGGATATTTTTTGGATCCGCACAATACCGAGTGTTCTAGGATGTGCGCCACTCCGGTGGAATCGGAGGGCGGCGTGCGAAAGGTGATACAAAACACTTTGTTTTCATCGTCATTGGAAAGAGACAGAAGTTGGGCCCCGGTTTTTGTGTGGAGATAAAGGCCGACATCTGTTTTCAATTCCTTAATATTTTTTTTCTTTTGTAGTTTGAAGCCGTGAATTTCTGTCATTTTGTCCTCCTCCGGTTAAATGCCTGAGGCGTCGTTGCGGAGACATGTTTGATTTGAAAAATGCATCAGATATTGGGTCCTTTTATATTGACATACTATATATTGTAGATATAATAAAAATTCGGGTTATATTGTACCCCCAAATAAAAAAAGGTGAAATATTTCGTGAGGTTTGTTGAGCGCTTGCGAAAAGCTCTCGATCCCGATGACCGTTTATATCCAACGAAAGCATTGATAGCTTCTTACGAGTTCTACATCCCGTATAATTTAACAGAGACGCCTTTATACCCGATTCCGCTGCAAAGCTCACGGTTTTTTGGATTGTGTTTTTTGCCGCCGCGCCGCATGATCGTAATCGCTGGAGAGATCAAGTCCGGCAAGCATTTTTAGGAATTCGAAGGGGAATGTTCATGGAAGAGAAAGGAAAAATTCTTGTTACCGAGGAGGGGAACCTCGATTTGACCGCCTATTGGTGGGACGACAACCGCTTTTCGGATTTCCTGGTTCGGGAGAACGCCATTGATATGGACCAAGCCATGGACATCAGCCGGTTTCTGCGTGAAGAAATCGCCAAATTGGAACTTAACACCATCACCATACCGGTAATCGAGAAGATTATCGAGACCAAGTTGCTGGAGTATGGACTTAAAAAGCCGACACCCGTTCGACTGGATAGATCTCTATTTCTGAAAAGGGGTATGTCGATTTCGGCCAACGCCAGAAAGGTCCTAGAACGGCGATACCTTAAGAAGGACGGAAAGGGCCGGATTATAGAAACACCGGAGCAGATGTTCAGAAGAGTGGCCCATCATATTGGGGAAGCCGAGAGAAAGTATGGAGTTCATGCCGCGGATGCAGGCAAGACGGAAGCAGCGTTTTACAGTCTGATGAGCGAGTCTAAATTTCTGCCCAATTCCCCGACGCTGATGAACGCCGGACGCAGGCTGGGTCAATTGGCGGCCTGTTTTGTCCTGCCGGTTGAAGACAGTATGGATGGAATTTTTGATGCATTGAAGAACGCGGCCCTTATTCATAAATCCGGGGGTGGAACCGGATTTTCCTTTTCCCGACTGAGGCCGAAACAAAGCAGGGTGGGAACAACCGGCGGTGTCGCTTCGGGACCGGTGTCTTTTATGAAGATCTTCAATACGGCCACCGAGCAGGTGAAGCAGGGGGGTACACGTCGGGGCGCAAACATGGCAATTCTCAGAGTCGATCATCCGGATATCATGGAGTTCATCTTAAGCAAAAAAAACAGTCGGGATCTCAACAACTTCAATATCTCGGTCGCGGTCACGGATACCTTCATGGACGCGGTGAAAAATGGAGATAACTACGCTCTCATAGACCCCAGAGACAACCGAAACGTCGGGGAATTAAATGCCGCTCAGGTGTATCAGGTTTTACTCAAACAGGCCTGGGAAAACGGAGATCCCGGCATCATCTTCCTGGACAGGATTAACGCAGACAACCCGACACCTGAACTGGGGGAAATAGAAAGTACGAATCCTTGTGGAGAGCAACCGTTGCTTCCGCTCGAGGCGTGCAACCTCGGATCCCTAAACCTGGCCAAGTTTGTGATTGAAAATGACGAAGGGCCGGATATCGACTATGCGGCGCTAAAGGAAGTCATTTGGTTGTGCGTACGTTTTCTGGACAACACGATCGACATGTCAAAATACCCACTTCCGGAAATTGACAAGATGGTGAGGGGGAATCGAAAAATCGGTCTGGGCGTGATGGGCTTCGCGGACATGCTATATCAACTGGGAGTCCCCTACAATTCGGAAAAGGCGCTTGAGATCGCCGAGGCCGTGATGGGCTTTATTCAGGAAGCGTCCCATCTGGCCTCCCGATATTTGGCTGAGGAGAGAGGCGTTTTTGAAAATTTTGAAAAAAGCGTTTTTAAGGGGAAAGAAGGGTGCACCTATCGAAATGCCACCACGACCACCATCGCACCCACGGGCACCCTCAGCATCATAGCCGGATGCTCGAGCGGGATCGAACCCTTATTTGCCCTCAGTTTTGTCAGACATGTCATGGATGATGACGAACTGCTGGAAGTGAACGCCCATTTTGAGAGGATCGCCAGGGAGAGGGGGTTCTACAGCCCGGAATTGATGGATACCGTCGCAAAAAAGGGAACTGTCAGGGATATCAAGGAGATCCCGGAGGATGTGAGGGAGGTGTTCGTGACCGCCCATGATGTCTCTCCCGAATGGCATATTCGGATGCAGGCTGCATTTCAGAAGTACACGGATAATGCGGTTTCAAAGACCGTCAACTTGCCCGGAGACGCGACGGTTGAGGATGTCCGAAAAGTCTATGACTTGGCGTATGAATTGCGCTGCAAAGGGGTTACCATATACAGGGACGGCAGCAAGCAGAATCAGGTGCTTTCCTTCGCCGGGAAGGACACGGAAGATGATGTCTTTATGACGGCTGTAAAAGAGCGCCCCGAAACGTTGGAAGGTTTTACCACAAAAATGGTCACCGGTATGGGCAATCTTTACGTTACCGTTACGGAGTATGAAGGAAGGCCTTTCGAGGTGTTTGCCACGATCGGCAAATCGGGGCGATCCACCACCGCGAAGACGGAAGCGATCGGCCGGCTTGTTTCGCTCGCGCTGAGATCGGGCGTAAAGGTTGAAAAGATCGTGGAACAGCTAAAGGGTATCGGCGGAGAGTATCCCGTGTTTCAAAAGGATGGGCTGGTGCTGTCAATTCCCGATGCCATCAGCAGGGTCCTTGAAAAAAGGTTTCTCGAGAATAAGGCTCACAAAAGGCGCGGTAAATACGAAAACAGCCTCCTGGGTGAAACATGTCCCGAATGCGGACATACCATAAGTTTTGAAGAAGGGTGTATGACCTGTCATTTCTGCGGGTTTACGAAATGCGGGTAATTGAAATTGGTTTTCTTGTATCACTTTAGTGCTTTGAAAATCCCCAATATTGGAAAAGAGATTCCAACGGCCCCCATCGCAGTGTTTCAAAAATCTAAATTGATACATTT
>JAWOGN010000096.1:0-5326 GCA_046496815.1 Desulfatiglandaceae bacterium | reverse complement strand
CACAAGATATCATGGATCGTTTAAACTCTCCGGAGGTGTTTGAATATTGGTTCAGGATAAACTTCACATATGATTGGAGTAAATTACCTATAAGAGATCCAAGGTCTGCTCTTCAACCGGCAAAACGATCACTCACAAAAAAGAAGGGCATTTGTACTGATGCAGCGTATCTCGCTTACACATGCCTTGGTAGAGCTGGTTACGAAACAATCCCTCTACGGTCTTATTTTTCTGGCAAATCGAGTAGACATCCATTAGGGAGTTTCCCGGGTCACACCGTTTGTGTCATAAAAAAAGGGAATGAATTTTACATAGCAGGAGATACAAATTCATTTGAAAAAACGAATCGTCCATTTAAAGATTTAAAAGAAATAGCAGAATATATGGCAGAGTGCCACGGATCCACCTCAGATGGGTATACTACCGGTTTTGGTGCATTTTACAATTTGAGATGAGTAGTTTCATGGTGAGTTTAACTCCACCAGATCGGCACCTGCCCCTGATTGCATTTAGCTGCAATGACTTCGTAAATATCACGGCGTAGTAAGCGTTGTGATATCGTTTTTTGATTAAGAACGATTTTTTGACGGAAATTGTCCCCTTCTACGCTCTGAGGAAATTAAGATATCTGTAACTGCCTGATATTTGGGAGAATGGCAAGATACCACCAGTTTTGACAAGTGCTGTTTCCATGGGTTATTCTCAATGTATCACCATCTAGTCAATAAAAATGTAGGCACAAGATTTTGTGGTTTTTCTTTTCTTTTATTAGTGAAGATTAGGTGTTGAAGTTCGCAATGTTAGTTTAAAATTTGAATTATGAAGATGTGTAAGAAAACTTCAACTTTTTGCTATCGAAAACTACCTCAATATTTTAATTTGTCACCTTCCAGAATTGTATCCTCACAAAACGATAGCTGAGGAGATTGATAATGAACAAGGTCGATTTCTGGTTTAAGAGCTTCTTCAGAAGTTTTTCCGAACTCCCCGAAAGTGTTCCGTCCAAGCATTATCGTTACTATGTCGTCGGAGGATACGGCTTTTTTGCTGCCTTGGTGTTTCATTTCTTCTTTATTTTCATATTCTTTTTGATCTCCGTAAAATCTCTGGCCATTCTGAATATTGGCAGCACCCTTCTTTGGATATTCATTCTATGGTCCCATTTGAAGGGAAAAGGAATCACCAGCGCATCTTTGGGTTTGTTTGAGGTTAATCTTCATGCGGTGATGTGTGTCTTGTTAATCGGTTGGGGCACTGGATTTCAATATTATATTTTGGGTTTGCCTACTTTCATTATTATTACGCCCTGGTTTCGCAACAGCACAAAATTTGTTTTGATGTTGGCAGTCTGCCTCATATATGCCGGTTTGCACTTTCTCTTCGCGAATGCCATGCCCCTTCACACGCTGGAACCATGGATTAAAAACATCCTTTACTACGGCAATATCCTGGCGATTTTTTTCTCACTGTCTTTATCCTCTTTTTACTATCACACTGCAGCCATTAACTCAGAGGCGGCCTTGGAGCAGGAGAAAGCAAAATCAGAGGAAATGGCCGCGCTGCTTAAGAAAATGTTCGGACGCTACCTCTCAACGGAAGTCATGAACTCCCTTATTGAAGACCCATCGACTCTGGAACTGGGGGGCGAAAAGCGGAGCGTTACCATCATGATGACGGACTTGCGGGGTTTTACAGCGCTATCCGAACGTCTTAAGCCGGAACAGGTGGTCCAGATGCTCAATGCCTATTTTGAGGTCATAGTGGAGGTGATCCTCAAATACCACGGCACCATTAATGAGATCATCGGGGATGCGTTGCTCGTTATTTTTGGTGCGCCTCAGGAGATGCCGGAACGGAGACAACAGGCGATTGCCTGCGCCATAGAGATGCAGAATGCAATGGCGGTTGTAAACAAGCAGAATCTTTCGCAGGGTTTGCCCGAGCTGGAGATGGGAATCGGGCTAAACGAGACCGAGGTAATTGTCGGCAATATCGGTTCGACCAAACGGAGCAAGTATGCGGTAGTCGGAAGCGGGGTGAATATGACCAGCCGGATCGAGTCCTATACCGTGGGCGGACAAATCCTTATTTCCGAATCCGTGTACCGGGAAGCGGTTGATATCTTGAGGATCGATGCACAGCGAGACATGATTTCCAAAGGATTGGAAATGCCGCTAAGGATTTATGAAGTGGGCGGCATTGCCGGATCCTACAACCTTGCTCTGGAGGGCGGGACCCCTGCTCAATTCACCCTTGCACGGCAAATCCCGCTACGATACAATTTGCTGGAATGCAAGGATGTCGGAGCTGAAAAACATACAGGATTTATTAGCAGACTTTCAAAAAACGGTGCCGAGATTATCCTTAGCGAGCCGGTCAGTATCCTTGCCAACCTCAAAATGAACTTGGGAGATGTGGATGAAAAGTTGGCCTCCAAGGACTTTTACGGAAAAGCTATCCAGCAGGCAGAGGATGACGAACAGATCTATGCGGTTCGGTTTACCTCGGTTCCACCAGAAGTAGATGCCTACTTGCAGGCGCTTCGGCAACACGCTGTGAAGCCAGGGCCTGACTAAGAAAGCGGTCTATCATCCTCTTGTAAGAATGCCCATATCTGGTGGTCGATTTCTCTTGGGTAAAGTTGAAGAATATTTCATTATTCACCTTGATGTAAGGAACAAAAAGCGCGGATTGAGAGTTGCAGTCAACGCTTTTCGACAGTCTGGGCATACAAGATGTAGCGGTGACGGGATCGGGTATGAAATCTGCGCTATCTCCAACATACATGGCATTCGGGCGAACCTGAGGTAACTGCAATGTACCTCAGATCTCACAAAAAATTTGATATCAAACGGATACACCAAGGCTGTATGCTTTGATCAGGGCATCTGATTCAAAATGATGCACCACAATATCTAGGGGAAGCTTTGTTAAGCGACGTTGAACCAACAAGTCAGAGTTCTGCACTGAGTCTCTCGTTTGAAAAACCCGAAAAACCAATGACTACCGGATCACTTCTTCAATGGATCCAAATTCATATCAAGAAAAAGATATCGTAAGCATTTCTTACTTTGTGGATGCAGGAAGTTACGATAAAATCTGGCAGCCCATCGCAGCTCACATCAGGCCCGCTCGCCGAAGATCGTCTAGGATGCCTTTTAGAGTCTCAGGGTCTTTGTAGTTCCGTTCGCTTACTGCATAACTTTCCAGGGTGAGTTTAGGCTCCAATGCTAGAGCCTTCTGCACTTGTTTCCTAGCTTCTTCCACCCTGCCGAGTCGCACATAAACGATAGCCGAACCAAAATGGCCCCAGTGTTTATGCGGGGCCCGCGCGAGGACATCCCTGAAACTCGCAAGTGCCAAGTCGTATTGCTGATTCTCCCTGTAAGCGCTGCCCAAGAAATGCGGATACCAGGCTGGATAATGGGGATGGAGGCGCATAGCTTTTTTGAAAAATTCGATGGCCTTTTGATATTTGCCAGTGTAGTAGTGGTTGACCCCCACCATAGCATGAACTTCGGCGTTGTTGGGACCCAACGTTAAGGCTTTTTCCCCGGTGACGATACCCTGATCGTACTGCCCTTGGGCCATCTGAATGATCCCCCACAAGGCCAGTGAGTCGGGGTCAGAAGGATCCGAAGCCAGGGCTCGTTGGCAAAGCTCAACAGAGTGCATGAAAGATTCGTCGGGGGAATCACTGTATCCGAACCGGGCATCTTGGAAGTGGGTTACTGCTTTCAGGGCCAAGGCATTGGCGTAATTGGGGTCTAATTTCAGGGCTTGGTCCAGAAGCTCCCGTGCCCTGGCATTATCCTCCTTAGTGTGCCGTTCAAAAAGGTCATAAGCTTTGACGAAATAGCCCCAGGCATCTAGGTCCACTGTTGACCTATGGCGCACCCGGGCTTGCTCTCCGTCAGTCATCTGGACTTGCAGCGCAACCGCAATATTCAATGTTATCTCGTCTTGCATAGCAAAAAGGTCATCTAAATTGCGATCGTACCGTTCAGCCCAGAGATGATGCCCACTGGTGGCGTCTATGAGCTGGGCTGTAATACGCACCCTCTGGCCCGCTTTCTGAACGCTGCCCTCAAGCACGTAACGGACTTCTAGCCTCCGCGCTGCTTGCCGGACCTCAACTGCTTTGCCTTTGAAAGTGAAGGCTGAATTGCGGGCGATGACGAACATCTGAGGGATTTTAGATAAAGCCGTGATGATATTTTCACTGATTCCGTCGGCCAGATATTCCTGTTCGGGATCACCGCTCATGTTGACAAAGGGTAATACTGCTATCGATGGCTTATCAGGCAAAGGAACTTCCTGATTAATCCCTGTATCAGAAAACCTACCCTCCATTTCTACTCGATAGACGCGAACTGGCTTCTTGATGTTTTTGACTGACTGTTCCCCAAGGTATTCAAATTCCAACTCCAGTTTGCCTTCAACGTGGTCAAACGCAGTTCCAGAAATACAGATGCCTCCTCCCTCCGCTAGCTCCTCCAACCTGGCCGCAATATTGACACCATCCCCGTAAATGGTCTCTTCTTCCTCGATCACATCCCCAAGATTAATACCGATTCGGAACGCCATCTTCCTGTTTTCAGGCAGCTCGTCATTTCTCACCTTGAGTTCCTTTTGGATCTCTATCCCGCATCGAACCGCATCCACGACACTCGCAAACTCAGCCAGCAAATTGTCCCCTTTGGCATCCACCACCCTACCGTCATGTCCTTTGATAAGATTTGTCATCACCTCACGGTAGGCCGTGATCGTGCGAACGGTGGCTTCCTCATCGTCTTCCATAAGGCGGCTGTAGCCTTTCACATCGGCGCTAAGGATAGCAGTCAGCTTGCGCTTGGCCCGTTCCTCTGTCACCAAATCACCCCCTCCAAAACACAAAAAGCCTCCAAGCGGATACACAAATCCACCGGAAGCTCAACTTTTGCCACCTTCTGGGGACAAAACACCATCACTTCCTCACAGAAAGTTGGGTTGCGCTGTTCGTTTGACTTCACTTAGGCGATATGAATCATGTTCATTCTAATTAAGTCTCAGACAAGCAGGGATGTCAAGCCAAATCGGCGGGCACAATATGTGGGGAACTACAGGTGCCAGATGGCCAAGCGGAGACTTTTGATTTCTGCTATCAAACTGCAGTCCTGATCACCCCAAAATTTTCCACAATCGTATCAGAATTGTTTGCTCCAACCCCTTGGAATTCTATGATATCTGCAATCGGGTGATACTTGATTTTTCATCGAGAAATCAACGATTTTGACACACACGATTTTCCTGTGCTATTCTCAATCAATCACAGGTTCCAGCTTGA
>JAWOGN010000297.1:0-4794 GCA_046496815.1 Desulfatiglandaceae bacterium | reverse complement strand
CCCATGGGGATTCCCTGGTCATTCACCTGGGCCAGACGCACCTGATCGGATGTCTGATCCAGCTTTACTGTTTTGTACACACTGTGACAGGCCTGGCAGGCCACTCTCAAGTGGGGGTGCCTGCGGTTGTGATCGCCATCGGGCAAGAAGGTGTGGATCGTCGCAAATACCTGTTTGATCATCTCGATAATGACACCTTGATTCTTCAGAATCAAGGGATCCATATACCGCCAACTCATGCCGAGGTTCACCGGTTGGACTTTAAAAATCAGGGTATCAAAAGCCAGGATTGGGCGCTTGCTTCGCTATCTGTTTTGGCCAAACTCAACAAAGTCATTAGCCTTGAGATGCTTCAGGCTGCCCTAAAAATGAGATTCAAAGACCGGGTCCTTTCATCTGCCCTTGATCTGGTGGAAAAAATGGAAGTCGGTTAATGATATAAATAATTGCATCATCCTCAGAGTGTCACACCAAAAACCCCTAAATAGTGCCTGAATGAAAACCGGGAATTTTTTCCAACATCGAGGAAGGTGAAAATACGGTTATAATTGGGAGCATTACCCGATTCTTACGAATTGTCTTTGACCAATCGAAGTTCCGGAGACTTCTTGTAGAAGTCAATGCGCCCCTTTTTCTTCCTAAATTTTGCCATGATTCGATCAAATGTGCCATTGTACTTGGCACAGCGCAGTTTCAGTATATTGTTTGCATTTGATGGATACCACCAAGCTCCTGAACGTTTTAGTCGCACATTGGCAATAAATTTGTTGGAACTCTCAATGCCTCCACTGCCAATGTGATAACCTCCCCGTTTCAGGGAACCGTAATTCACTTTGTCTTTTTGTTTGGATAGGTAACGGAGGGTCTTTTTGATTTTCTCTTTGGCTTCATCAGAGTTTGCTTTCATGCGTTTGATTCCAGCAATGACTCCATCCATCTCATTTAAAAATAGCCGCGTAAGCGCCCCTTCAATCCATTCCTGTGCCTTTTGACTACCCTTTCCGTATTGGGCAAAAGCCAGTTCATATAAGTACTCGCTGCAATGATAGTAATCCAACACCTTCTTGCAATGAGGAAATATTTCCTCGATTCGATTCCAGATCCACGCCGCCCCGTCACCGATAACTCCCATTCGTACTTTGTCTTCAGGAATCAATCCCTCTTCCTTGATCGCTACAAGATCCTTCGCCAGTTCCTTGTCGTCTTTGATCTGATGCCAACTGATCAGGTGAATGATCTGATCCCCATCAAGCAAATACAGCCTGAACCCTTTAACCTCCTGCCACTGCCCTTCACCTCGTTTACCTTTCCTCGGGCTAGGTTCCGGACGGGTCGGGGCATGCGCCCCATCAACCCCCAACATCAATATCGGACGGCGAAATTTGTCACCCCGTAACGATTCAATTTTACGATGAATTTCATCTTTGCTCGGACAAACATCCAAGATATCCAAATCCCCGGCGATTTCATTGGTCACTTCGTGACTGTGATGATTACTCACTTCAATCCCTGTACAACGCTTCAACGTCTCACTGGCCATCTCATAGGGCATCTCACTTGTTAACCACGCTTCAATCTCTTGAACATCCGGCTGGATTTTCCTCTCCGATAATCCTAACGCTTCGTCCAATGGATAAAATCCATAACCGCACGCTTTGCAGTAAAAGTAAGGCCGGTAAAGCGCTACCGGGCCTATCAGCGTCGTAATCTCTCGTTTCACTTTATCCCTTGCTTTAATCCGACGGTTGCACTGCGGACATGGACAAAATTGCTGGTCAAATAGATGTCCAAATTTCCTCTCTATCAGCGCTAAGGCTGCTTGTCCCATAATATCAGAGCGATTTCGAAAAAGGCTCTTCGATATATCGTCCATGCCGCTCATTGGCTCATCCTTTTCCATTTCATCTAATCGATCGGAAAGGAAAGATAAAAACGGTCCTTTCCAATCAGCCTCGCTACACTTCACAGCAACGTTTTGCATGGGAAAACCTCATGTGTTCTTGAATTTGAGGCCTCTTTCCCATTATTTATTAGAAAATTAAGCTCCTTATGTCCAGCCGTACCTCCCTCAATTAAACCTGAATAGCCCCCAAAGACAGCCCTTTACTCACTCATGCTCGAATTTTCACAAAAAATCAGTAAGAATCAGGTAATGCTCCCGGTAAAACTGCCTTTTTGGTGAAATGCCCTCGACGATCAAACTATTTGGATGCCATGATATGTTTTATCTCGTGTGCACATCCCTCTGTGAAGAAAAGAGCGACAGCATTGATCTAAGCGATTGATATTAAATCGGAACAGTCGTTTAAGCAAGCGACTGAATTGAAATATTTGAGGTGTGTCTCGACGTGGGAACCTCCCGGCAAAAGTTGAAAAGATGATTCTAATTTGATTTCCTTAAGGAGGCCTCTTTCACAATAAAGGAAAGATTATCTAAATGTCAATACCAATTTAACCAGGCCAACCCGCCGGGGATTTCAAAAGCTGATGGGCATCCAAGACCCTTACGAATTTGCTGAAGCGCCTTTTAAGGCGAAAAGTCAAGAAAAACCCTTTTCATCAAAAAAACGGTATCATATGATTTCCAAACCGCGATAGTTACCGAGTCTCGCCAAACCCATAAGTGTCAGGAATTTATAGATATCCTGTAGATAAGACCTGGTGACATCGCCTGTCTACACGAGTATGTCAGCTCAATTATGCTTAGCTCAAATCCCTGAAAAGAGATTGGGAAGGTAATCAAAACGTAACAAATGGTAAAGCTCTCTTGTAGGAGCTTTTCGCGATACACAGGGGGTAGAACCCTCATCAAATGCGATTTAAGACCTTTCTTAAAAGCTTTTACGCATGTCTGTTCGGCAATTCTTGAGATCTTGCGCCGGTCGCTTTGTGCTTGGATAAGTTAAAAAATTTCTTTCATCATTGACAAAAGCAACTCATAAGTGAGAATCTTACAAAATTAGTAATTCTTTCAGCAATTGAGTTGTGATAAGGGTACAAACTTAGATTTATTGACTGCTGGTGCATTTTAGACGTCTTTTGCGAGGGACGGTAGAATGCCATAGAAGTTTTTGTGTTTCATGAGCGATTTTTCAAAAACCGTTTGACTTCACCGAAAGAAGGAGGCACATGCGATGAAACGATTCACAATGCTGGGTATTGTACTGATGTTCTTTTCAGCCTTGCCGCTTTATGCAGGGGATATAGAAGTGATCAATCCCAAGTCTGCTTTTCCGGAAGGCCCCATGTGGCATGACGGCAAGCTCTTCTATGTGGAGTATGGCTCACACAAAGTCATGACCTGGGACGGCAAGGAGAATAACGTTTTCTGGAAAATGGACGGGTGCGGCCCTTCGGCGGTGGTCGCTCTGGCTTCGGGGGATTTTCTGGTGACTTGCTATGATTCCGGAAGCATCACGCGGATCTCCGCCGACGGCAAAACCGTCGCCGAATACAAAAAAGACAGTCAAGGGCAGACATTTATGGGGCCCAATGACTTCGCAGTTGACAATAAGGGCGGCGTCTATTTTACGGCGTCCGGACCCTGGGAGAGCGAACCCATTGTGGGCAAAATCTTCTACATGACCCCCAAAAGCGAAATCAGGGAGGTGGCTGATGATTTGCATTATGCCAACGGTCTGGCGCTATCCAAAGACGGTAGAACCCTGTTCGCAGCAGAGTCCGAAGCAGGGCGTGTGATTCAGTTTGCCGTGCAGGACAACGGTCGCCTCACTGATCGGAGACTCTTTGTGCGCGTGGGTCAGGTGGACTCCGAATCAGGCTGTCTGGCCTATCCGGACGGGCTTAAACTGGACAGCGAGGGCAACCTCTACATTGGCCAGTACAGCAAGGGCAGGATCGTGGTGGTTTCTCCGGACAAGAAATTGGTCAAGACCATTGACGTTCCCTCCCCTGCTGCACCAAACCTCAATTTCGGGGCGGATGAAAACATGATCTACATCATGGCGGTCGATGATACGCAAAATGCGCCCTACTGGGGAAAGGTGTACGGAGTGAGCAATAAATAAGCTGTGCCATCAGAGTCCCGGGTTTCCTGACACGAATCGGCGCATCCGCTCTTGTCAGTCAGCGGGCCGCTATTAAACTAGAAATTCGTTTTCTTTAAGAATCTTTCGATGCTCCGCGCCGGGATGTGTTCTTGTGACCCCATTGTTAATGCGCGTCGCCACCCTATTTGGGTGTCATTACTATCCAGCGCAGGCGGGCCAAAAGATTTGCAACTGCAAATGTGCTCAACACTTGACTTGTAATTTTCGGAACTTTGTCTATTGAAAGCTCACTGAATGTGGAGCTACGATCCGGTTCTCGAAAATAGTCGGTCTCAACGCATAAGTTTGAGAAATGCTGGTGAGCGGCATCTGACATAACTGGTACTCTTGCCATTCTGCCAAATATCAAGCGATTACAGATATCTCCGAACCTCGGCGCTTCCAGACTTTCCGATTTCAGTGCAGAAGCGAATGACATTTCAGAACTTAGTTCGCTTCGCTCACAATTGGAATAATGGAATGATGGAATATTGGGTTTGTATTCCACCTCATTCTCATTGAAAAACATCATGATTCATGAGATAAACAAATCATGGATCGAAAAAACATTAATAGAGGGTTTAATAAGCTTAGAGTTTGGCAAGATGCGGTCTCCCTTTACATCCTGGCCTATAAAGTATTTGCCAATTTCCCATTTGAACTCAAAAAGGTAGCTGCGAATTGTATCGACGCTGCCAGTTCTCCTGATCCTGATTACAAAGACCGATGATCTCACCTTCTTCGT
>JAWOGN010000277.1:0-12550 GCA_046496815.1 Desulfatiglandaceae bacterium | reverse complement strand
GCTTTGGGACCCTACCGGTACGTAGTCGGAACCACGGCCCGTACCGGGTCATCCCGCCCGGCCATAACCCAACCCCGTCGCCTCGCCCAAGATCTTATAGAAATTTCAAAAAATAATCGGATTGCCGTTCTTTTCGGCCCCGAAGATCGCGGACTCTCGAACGAGCAACTACGTTATTGTCACACCATTGCGACAATCCCCACAGCCGGCTTTTCTTCCCTGAATCTTGCCCAAGCGGTCATGATCGTGTGCTATGAGATCTTCATGACAACCTGCGAGATGAAACCGAAATTCTCGCCTCGTCTCGCCAACCAATTTGAACTTGAAGGCATGTATGAGCATCTGAAGGAAGTGCTTATGAAAGTCGGTTTCATCGATCCACAGAACCCGGAACATTGGATGCTCAATATTCGGCGCTTCCTGTCACGAGTTCCCTTAAGGGCAAGGGAAGTGCGGATTGTCAGAGGGATATGCCGTCAGATAGACTGGTACTCGGAGCAGTTGGAAAAGTTGAGACGGGAAAAGAAGAAAAGTTGATGCCCGGAAACTTAGAACTCGCGTTAAAATAACATCCAGGGTAACAATTTTGATTTTTGAAAGAACTCGTGAGCAGAACAACAGGGGCCGTTGGGGTCTTTTTCGGAAGTCCGATTTTCCTTGACGCCCGACATTTTATGTCGTTTCATGAAAAGCGGCGACCTTTCAGGGCTCGCCGACCCCTAATCCGGAGATGAAGCCTGAGAGAATCCCCCAGAAAAAGCGCAAGTTCGGGAAACCGCTAATACTTAACAATTATCTCACTTCGATTTGACGGTGCTTACGAGGCATTCAGCCATGGCAAATTTTGATGAAGCATTTGGAAGGATCTCCAGGAACCAAGGGGGTTATTACCCTGAGGACGGTGATGATGAGACCTATAAGGGGATCTCACGCCGGTTTCATCCGTCTTGGGGAGGCTGGGTGATCGTCGATGCGTTGCGACGAGCGGCCAGTAACCAGAATGAACTCAGACGAACTTTGGACCAAAATGAAAGACTGAAAAAGGAGGTCCGCTTTTTTTTCAAGCAGATTTACTGGGATAGATTTGCGGGGGACAGGATTCCAGACCAGAGAATTGCCGATGAACTATTTGACACAAGCCTGAACCTGGGCGTTCACAGGGCGGTGTGTTTTTTGCAGGAAAGCTTGAATTTGCTCAGCGGCTACCGGGAAAAGCACGGGAGTATTCCTGAAGATGGTCGCTTCGGTCCAATGACGCTGGAGACTCTGGAAACTTACTTAAAGGCTGAAGATTCCTTAGATTTACTCAAAGTAATGAATGTGTTGGAAGGCATGCACTACATCGGGTATTTAAGAAAGCAGCCCTTACAGGAGGATTGCACAAGAAGATTTCTGAAAAGAATAAAAATTTCAAAGGACATGGTGGCAATGAAACCGCCGGCGCCCCCGACAGACTTCAGAATTGAGTAGCAAATTGGGGGCGATATTCTGTTCGTAGAAGAGCCCCTCCCCGTTGTCAGCTTACCGGTTTGATGTTTCTTCAAGTGCAATTCGAGCCGAATTCAAAAATGCAAACAACAGGCCTACAACGCTTCCCTTCATCGTCTTCACGTCTCTCTGTGACAATGCCGCCTCACCGCGTGAACTGAATCCCTCCTGCCCTGAGATCGGCACGCGCTTCTGCCGATCTCACAGGAATACTGATTTTTTCCTGGGCTGAGATGTTCAAGTGCTCGTTCCTCCTAAGGATGGGATATAAATGTTTGGATACCAACCCCGCTTAGTGATATAAAATCTTTACCCACGTGCTCATTGGAGTAATGATGTCAAAAAAAAGGCGTTTAGATTTAATTAGAGAAATCGAAGATAAACGAAATTCATATTTTTTTGCTTACTTACTCAGCGATCGTCTGAACGCCTCGGCCACCTTTTTCCCCGATATTGTGCGTGAAATTTATTGCCTCCTGAGAGAACTAAAACCTTTTGAGAAAAAACGGGGTCTTGATCTCTTCATTTACGGCGAAAAGGGCGACCATGCGGTGCCCTGGCGGATTGTCACCACCATCAGGGAATTGTTTAATAAATTCAACGTAATCATTCCATACAAAGCATACGGTGCGGCAACCATGATCGCCTTGGGAGCCGACGAAATTATCATGGGTGAAAAAGGCGAACTGAGTTCGATTGACATCTCCACCGCAGCACAAATTCCTGCGGATACGGAACCCGATGAACGCATGCCTTTCGACCCTGGGGACGTAACGGCGCTGATTCAGTTATTAGAACGTCTGGGAAACATCAGACAGAAGCAAAGGGTTGACGCCTTGATCCATACCCTGCATCAGGTATCCCCTCTTTTCTTGGGTCGCGCAAATCGAACGTTGGAGCAAACAAAAGCCGTTTGCCTGCGGCTATTGCAAACCCGCAAGAAAAAATTTACAAAAAGAACCAACGCAGACATCATCCAAAGGCTTTTCTCCGAGTATCTCCCACCGGCTCACGCCATCTCGATTTCTGAAGCCACGAAGCGACTGGGACTGAAACAGGTCAGGCGGGCTCAACATCTTGAACCAACCTATTGGGAACTCCTGACCGACTACGAAGAAGAATTACGAATGAGAGAACCCTTCTGCCCTGAGGATGTCCTGGACCAATCCGATGAGGAGGAGATGACATTTCGTGACCATAAGTTGGTGTACCTGGAAACAATTAAAAGAAGCCGGTTTTTTCAATGTGATGTCAGAATGAGGAAATTAAGACAGATCCCCTCAAACCTGCAATTTAACCCCCAAGTTGTTTTACCCGCACTTCAACTTCCCGCTCAAATTGAAGTCAACGAACAATCCGTGTTTGACTATGTCCAAACGTGGCTTCAAAGTAATTTACCCCATATCATCCATGACTGTTTCGATGAATTCAGGAAGGAGTTTCCCGTTCACACATACGAACGCCTCCACTTGAATAAGAGATGGGTGGATCAATAGGGTTTTCATACGTCGGCAAATGAACAATATATCCGTGGCGCACCTCAAAAAAATGCTTCATCTCAAATTCTTCATGCCGGATAAGCCCTTGAATCTGAGCGGACAGGATCACCCAACCTCACTCAGATGCAGAAACGGCATGAAAGGCCGGATCGTACCGAAAAAAGTTGCAGTCTATATACCTGATTTAACGGTTCACAAAAGGTCGTGTTTTTCAAACCGTTACCGGGAGGGGGGGCTAAAGATTGACCGGGAAACCGTGAAAATCAGTCCTTCTCAGGTGTATCTGAAACCCGGTTTGACAAGGCGAATGGGGATGGTGCAGGCGGACTTCAGTGGCATGCTTAAGGATCATGAACAATTTTTGGGTATCGCAAAGGAGGCGAAAAGAATGGCTAAAATTAAGACAAAACGGGTCCGTTGGGATTTTTCCACCTCCCCTGATGTCGCAGGCTACAAGCTCTATTGGGCCATTGGCCAGGGGGTCAATTATGACGCTGACTCCGTAGAACTGGGAAATGTGAACGAAGTGATTTTGCCGGATGCGGTCCCTTCATTTCCCCGTGTTGCGGGAGACATAGAAATCGGCGTCACGGCACTTAACTACAAGGGAAACGAATCCGACATGTCGGTTTGTTCAGCACCCTTCGATTTCACCGCCCCGGAGGCTCCGTTAAACCTTGTGGTTGAAGACACCTAGAAAAACCTGCGTCTAAAGATTGAAAGGAGTCGAAGCGGTGAACGCCTTCAAAGGAATTCCCCCAATTGTGTTGGTTTTGTTTGTTTTATGTTCCCAGTCAAGGGGCGAGTCTGAGCCGTGGACGGAACTCGATAGAGGTCTCTATCTCGGGCAGTTCGTTTCTCCACGGCACTATCACCAGTCCGATGATTCAATATCGATTCTGAAAATAAGTTCCGCTTTCTATTCCTTAAAGCTTCTGTCTGCATCCGAGCATAACGGGAATTCGAGGACGGCAAAAGAATGGTGCAAGCAGTTTCGCCTGCTGGCAGCCATCAATGCCAGTATGTATCAAAACGAAGATCCGCTCAAGAGTACCGGATATATGAGGAATTTCGACCACACCAACAATGCGCATTTCAATCCGGTCTTTGGTGCCTTTATGGTTTTTAATCCAATCCACAGCTCCGACCCGCCTGTCCGGTTCGTCGATCGACACCTTCAGGACAACTGGAAAGAGATGATAGACACCTACCACACGGCCATACAGAATTATCGCATGATAAGCGACGGGAAAAAGCGAGGATGGCCCCAGCAGGCAAGGCTTCACAGCACCGCTGCCATCGGCATGGACACGCACCGCAATATTTTGTTTGTCTACAGTCGCTCGCTCTTTTCGACGCATGATTTCATTCATGATTTACTTTCACTCCCGATTTTCATTCAAAATGCCATGTATCTGGAAGGCGGGCCTGAAGCCACTTTATATATTAATTTGGATGAAATCGAGCCCGCAGGAAAACGCGCCGAGACAATTGGGTTCACGAAATACGACGATCACACGTCGATGCTGAAGATCCCCAACGTAATCGGCATCGTAAGACGTAACTAACTCTACCGGCCCATCACGTGATTTTGCGAGGCAATAATCCCTTGCTATGCTTCCGGGAACAGAACATCGGCGTGATCTGCGCCCTTGGCGCATTCGGCCTCTGGGGAATTGTGCCGGTTTACTTCAGAGCCCTTCACCAGGCGACACCGATTGAAATTCTCGCCCACCGCGTATTTTGGTCCGTCCCCTTTACGGCATTGCTCATCACACTCAGCCATGACTGGAAAGGCCTATGGGAGGCACTTTCTGAAAAAAAAGTGTTGAGCACCCTTTTCTTAACCGCAATTCTTGTAGCGACCAACTGGTTCGTCTTCATTTACGCGATTGTTACGGACCGCTTGCTCCAGGCCAGTCTGGGCTACTACATCAATCCATTGGTCAATGTTCTACTGGGAATGGTCTTTTTAGGGGAGCGGTTACGCCTCCGCCAGGGATTGGCGGTGCTTTTGGCAGCAGCGGGAACCTTCAATTTGGCACTCAGCTATGGAAAGCTACCATGGATCTCTCTTGCACTGGCCTTCACTTTCAGTTTCTATGGACTTCTTCGCAAGACCGTTCGAATAGAATCACTCAATGGGCTTTTTGTCGAGACGAGCCTTCTTTTCCCGCTCGCCTTGGGATATCTTTCCTTCCTCACTGTGAAGGGAGTCTGTGCATTCTGGATCGCCGACCGGCAAACGGCGGCGCTCCTGGCACTTGCAGGACTCGTCACTTCCGTGCCGCTTGTCTGGTTCACCAGCGCAGCGCGTCGCCTCCGGTATGCCACCCTCCGAATTCTGCAGTATTTAGCTCCCAGCCTTCAATTTCTTCTGGCGGTATTCATTTATCGCGAGCCTTTCACTCATGTTCAACTCATCACATTTGGTTGCATTTGGAGTGGGCTGGCGATTTTCGTGCTGGACTCAGTGTCTCAACAGCGCAAGAATGTAATGGCGTCCCATCCCATACTGAAGCGCCGAGCAACGGATTTGGGGAAAAACTGCGAAGATAAGCAAGGACCTGATCGTAAAGAAGCGATTCATCCGCCGCATAAACACTGCGAAACGGATCGGCTGTGAAATCTGTAGGCATGAAGCTTGAAGCGGTCTTTTCATCATTCCCGGCCGTATGGTTTTCAATGCCTCAGGCTGCCTGTTGCCGATGGAAACCGGGATTTTCTATTTTGTATCTTTCAGCACAACCGTCTTTTCGTGATTGAGGAGCCACTCCTTTCTCCATATCCCGCTTCCAAAGCCTGCGAGGCTCCCATCCGCAGCAATAACGCGGTGGCAGGGAATAATGATCGGGATCCGATTCCTGCCGTTGGCACTGCCCACCGCTCGGACTGCGTTTATATTCCCGACGGATGCTGCGATATCCTTATAGGATACTGTTTCTCCGAATGGAATCTTCATCAACTGTTTCCAAACCTTCTTCTGGAAATCCGTCCCATTCAATAGGAGGTCTAATGAAAACACTCTTCGGTTTCCCTTGAAATATGCATCGAGCTGCGTGATACATCTTTCTATGCATGTGGGGAGATGGGAATCATTCTTGGGGTCTTTTTCCGTGAACTCCAAAGACAAGATCCCGGTTTCTGTTCCGACGATTTCTATGAAGCCGATCTCTGATTTAAAATAGCCTGTAAACGCTTGATCCATGCGGGAGCTCCTCTTTTCATATATTCATAGCTGTTTCCAGTTTGCGCTCTCTGTCGAATCTCTGAAGCGCAAGCTGAATCAGTCTGTTTATCAATTCCGAATATGAAATTCCACTGATTTCCCAAAGCTTGGGGTACATGCTGATCTTGGTGAAACCGGGGATCGTGTTAATTTCGTTGACGTATATCTCACCGTTCTCCTTCAGGAAGAGATCGACGCGGGCCATGCCTTCGCAGCAGAGGACTTTAAACGTTTGAGCGGCGATAGCCTGAACCCTCTGCATGGTATCGGGAGAGAGTTTGGCCGGGATTTCCAAATCCGCTCCGTCTTCATTGATATACTTGGCTTCATAGGAATAAAAATCATCATTCGGAAGGATCTCTCCCGGCAGCGATACGATTGGATCATCATTTCCCAAGACAGAGCATTCAATCTCCCTTCCTGCAATAAACTCTTCAATGATAATTTTGTTGTCATATCTAAACGCAACCGCTACGGCCTGTTCGAATTGTTTCTTGTCTCTTGCCTTGCTGATTCCCACCGAGGATCCAAGATTTGCAGGTTTGATGAAAAGCGGCATGCCCAAGCCGTTTTTTATCTCCTGAAAATTTATTTGATTCATCGAAAACCGATCAAATACGAAAAACTTGGCGGTCGGGATTCCAGCCTCTCTGAGGAGGCGCTTTGTTACGTCCTTGTCCATCCCCACCGCGGAACCCAGAACGCCCGGACCGACAAATGGAACATTTGCAATTTTCAACAAGCCTTGAACCGTGCCATCCTCACCCAACGGTCCGTGAAGCACCGGGAAAACCACATCAATCGGCTCCGCAGGTTCGTGTGACGTAAGGCTGATAAGTTGCCCTGCGTTTTCCCCCGGAACCAACGTCACATGGTCGCTGAGGGCATTCAATTTGATACGTTTTGGGTCATTCGCATTTTTGAGGTACCTTGATGCATCGGAAAGATGCCACTGTCCATTTTTGTCAATGGCGATCAGGACCACCTCATACTGATTCTGATCGATGGCTTCGATAATGTTTTTTGCCGACTGAAGCGAGACTTCATGCT
The DNA here is from genome assembly GCA_046496815.1 of Desulfatiglandaceae bacterium. Classification (GTDB taxonomy): domain Bacteria; phylum Desulfobacterota; class DSM-4660; order Desulfatiglandales; family Desulfatiglandaceae; genus JAWOGN01. The sequence continues at coordinate 5,284 of JAWOGN010000277.1, read as the reverse complement.
CGGCCGATTTCCCTCCAAAAAAAATTCCCACTCTAATTTTTTTTGCCAATTTTGCCCTCCATCACTCTGGTTGGCTTCGCGCATCCTGCTCAGGCGGAAGCGTAATTGAATAGGAATAATCGAATAACAGGTTTGCTTGAAACCCTTGAAAGTCATTGTCAAAACAAAGATAGGTCGTGCGATAAGGTTTCTCAATTCCAGGTAAATATCGAACACTCCATGATCCTCTCATTCTTTTCTCCCCCTTCGCCTTCTGCACCTCGCTGCTCCAGTGTGCCGAGTAACGGCTTCAAATAGCATTCCATTCTGATTTCAGAGGTTTAACCTTGACAGCTTTGTAGAAAGTCGGAAAGCGGCATTTCGTGTCATTCCGGCGAAAGCCGGAATCCAGCATATTGAAATAGTTATAAAACATCTAGACTCCGGTTTTCACCGATGTAGCGCTTCCTTGAGTGCACGACTAACGCGTTGATTCTCACGCTGGGAGGTCAGTGTATGTTGTTATTCATATGATATCTCCTTGACTGGTGACTTGTGTGCTCTCAGCTCTCTCTTTTGGCAAATAGCAGGCATAAAATCCCACGTTCTGCCATCCAATAAGCATCCCGTCTCTTTCTATTTAAATCCTCCCCATTGCTAAGAAAATATTTTGCATTACAACCGTTTCGGCGAAGCTTTCCCTCCGGGTCAAGTGGTCCATTGATAATTCGGGAAAGTGGAGAAGATCCTGGGTCCTGCATCTGAGGCAGGTACGACTGTCTTGACTGTTTCAAGTAGACTCAAACAAGCCTGTTCAGTCTTGCTTAGATCTTCATCAGAAAAAATACGGTTTTCATTCAAGTAGTCGGCAAAATAGTACACGGCTTGTAACAGTGAAATGGCTAAGACACCGTTTAGAAATAGAAATTGCTTACAGTTCTGCGCTATATGCTGATCAAGCTTGTTTTTCTCGAAGTTGAATACCTTTTTCGGGCGTTTATTGCGCGGAACGTCATAAAAATACCTCTCTATTTGGTCTGCAAAAAATCGGGCCGTCGGCCAGCTCATTCCTTTTCTCTCATTTAGAAATGAGCAAAAGCTCCATGCAATATTTCTGTAAAACGCCACCAACTCCCTTCGCGTGTGGCACTGGGTAATATCCCAAGTGGACACGTTACCAAAAGCTTCTGTTAAATCCTGGAATATGACATCGGAATCAAACCCTGGATCAAATGGAAGTTCCAGGTTATTCAGCGCTGCCAAAAGCTTATTACAACTGCTCTCTGATGCATCGCGCTTTTCTAAGAACGGGATCCATTGTTCAAAAAAGAACCACCGGAGGGCAAAGTCGCCTCCGATCACATTGGACGAGCAGACAACGGGAATGGCCGTTTCCCGAACCAGCTCAAACAATTCATCCTGGCAGTTTCCCGATAGCAACAGATCGATAATCTCTGATAATTCGTCCGGATGAGAATCCGGATACAATTTGAAAAAATTAAAGTATTGAGAAATTTTCTTTCGTTGTCCATCCAAAATAAGTTCAGTAATGATATCCCGGTCGTAGTAACCATGACTGCGAATATAAACTTCTGGATGTTCTTTGCGAATGCGTTGCAACAATTCCGCGTGGCGGCGATATTCGCCACGCCGCGCCAATTCGGCACCGAGTTCAAACAAACACTCCTCATCCAGGTAAAGATGAATAAACAGACTGGAGTGTTCTTCCATAAAACCAACGATCCGTCGAATCATCTCGTCAACATCACGGTCCATGTAAAAAGGACTGAATTCTTTCCACCACGCATCGACAATTTCTTGTTCTGCCTCGGTTATCTCCGGAATAGATTTATCGATTTGGGGATAGATCGCTTCGTACTCAAAGTCGTTTGATCCGGTTCCTTCACTTCCATCGTCCGCAGACCATGCATCTTCCGCCTCCCTCCAACCAACCTCATCTTCGTCCTCTTCCAGGTCATCAAAGGACTCTTCATTGACCTGGTACTCGCTCATCGTCTTTTGCCGCTGTTCCTCTTCGTGCTTCCGCAGGCAACACTTCTTGTATTTCTTTCCACTCCCACAAGGGCATGGGGCATTTCGACCTGTCTTCGCCATACGTAAACCCCTTCTCAAGTTGTCCCAATTATTAGACCCGCGCTTGTTGGTAAGTTTCTCAATTGGATTTTTTCTTTAAGAAATCACCCTCTGTGCCATTACCGCCGAATACTCACTTTATCATAGATCAAACGTCAGTGACTCAAGAAGGGTCGGCTAACAAGTCAATCAGTTGTTCCCGTGTAAAAGTCTTTAAGAGTCCGGGATCATCCTCTCGCACGATGCTGTCCATCAGGTTTCGCTTCCTTTCAATAATGGCTGATATCTTCTCCTCCAGAGTGCCTTCAGTGACCAGCTTGAAAACCTGAACGCCCCTTTTTTGACCGATCCGGTGCACCCTATCGGTGGCTTGATCTTCTCTCGCCGCATTCCACCAACGGTCATAATGTATGACAACGGATCCTGCCACCAGGTCAACTCCGGTTCCCCCGGCCTTGAGACTGCCCACATAGACCCGGCAGTCGGAAGCATTGTTAAACCGAGATAGGATATCTCCCCTGTTTCTGCTGGCCCCTGTCAACGTGACGAAACCGACTCCCTGTTCTTTTAAGAACCTCTCTATGATTTTTATCATCCCAAGGAACTGGCTGTAGATCACCACTTTTTGGCCGCTGTCAAGAATCTCTCTCATAAGTTCCTTAAAAAGGTCCCATTTACCGGACCGATACCGTTCATAGTTCTCATCTTTTCCATTTATCAGGGCCGGATGGTTGCATATCTGCTTGAGAAGATTCAAAAGTGCAAAAATATGCATATAAGGGACAGATTTATTCTGCGCTTTAAGCTCCCCGATTAACCCTTTGCCTTTGGATTCGATGGCATCCCGGTAGAATTTGACTTGATCCTCGCTGAGGCTGCATGTGCGGATATCTTCTATTTTGCCCGGGAGTTCATCCAGCACCGTTTTTTTCAACCTGCGCAAGGTAAAGGGCGAAATCACCCTGCTCAGTTCAGCTTTCCTCCAACTATCGGCGTTTTGTTGAATAGGGGTCACATAACGAGTTTCAAATTCTTCATCCGTTCCCAGGTAGCCGGGAACCGTCAGATCCAAAAGGGCCTTGAGTTCGTTCAAGGAGTTCTCGATGGGTGTCCCCGTGAGGCCCAGCTTCATGTCTGCCTTTATCTGAATCGCGGCTTCATAAGAAAGCGTCTCGGGATTTTTCAGGTTTTGGATCTCGTCAAAAACAGCGAGTGAGAACGAGATATCTTTAAGCCGGTCTAAGTCTCTCCTGAGAATGCCATAAGAGGTCAATAGCAGATGACTCTTACGGATCGCCTCATCAAGATTCCGCTCGATACCGTGAAACACCTCTGCTTTCAGTGCGGGCGCATGTTCCCGTATCTTATCTCGCCAATGGCTCAAGACAGTGGTGGGGCAAACTACCAAAAAAGGCTTCTTCACTTTTTCATGTTTCCTAAGAAGCAGCATGAATGCCATTGCCTGATGTGTCTTTCCAAGGCCCATATCATCACAGAGGAGCCCTCCAAAGCCATTTTCAGAGAGAAACCTGATCCATTCCACCCCACATTCCTGGTAGGCACGCAACGGTGACTTCATGCCCTTCAGGCGTGGCATGGGCACTGTGGGCTTAAGAGCGAGCATTCGCTTGATTACGTCGACGTTCTTGCCGTCACCCATTATATTTGGGGTTGCTTCTGTAGATGCCCCTAAATGGAAAAGATCCATCCTGGAAAGCCGAATGGTTTCGGGATCTCTGTCATGATTTTGACCATTACGCTCTCCAATCATGGAATCAAGGCAAGCAAGGGCCGGAGACCGGCAGTCTACCCAGCCGTCCGGAGTGGCGATAAAACGCTGACCCTCTTTTTTTGCCTGGAGGATATCTCCGAGTGATACAGAGAGATTTCCAAATCCGTATTTCACCGAAAGCCAGCACCAGTCACGATCTATTGCTTCGGGGCTGATTTCCATCCTGTCGAATTCATTTATTATCCGGAGCGCCTTATTTTCTCCATCCACAATATGGATGCCATCTTTCAATTCTTCCTCAAACTCATCAAAGAAACTTGGGATTTGGGACTTCTTGAGTACCATGCTTACCGGGGCCCTGAACGTCCTTTCCATTTTTCCGGGCCGTTCCAATTCCGCCAGAAGACCCAGCTCTTTGATATAGACCAGATTCCCGTATTGAAAGTTTTTCAGGTCCTCCCGTTCAAAAAATCGTGCCTCACCGTCATTTTGAATCACCTGGATCAGTGGGCGGACCTCCAGATCCAGGTTTGTGTTCATGCTGACTTTGAATATAGATTTAAGCGGAACGGGATGAATCGACATGCGATGCTGGTTTAGCAGTGTCTTCTCAAAGGTCGAAAGCAGGCTCCTAACCCTGTCACGCGGGATTGTCATTCGTATAACCGGGGTTTCCTGGTGATCGAAGCATGACACGGTAAAGGCTCCGGATGTCTCATTAACGGCAGGCTGAAAGGAGCATCCGTCGGCGTCAAATTCTCGATAGCAATGATAGGCGAGGCGGCACCAGAAGGTTTCTTCGAGCGCCTGACGGCGGGACTTAAAACCCCGATTGAGCATAATCCTCTCGTTCTGGGTAAGGGTCAAAAGGGCAAGTCTTTCAATCACGGCCCCCCGGCCCAGAACGGTGTCCTGTTCCGGATTTTTTCCGCAACGCTCCACAAAACGGAAACAATCAGGTCCTGATGAAAGATACGAAACCATCTCCTGACCTTTGGAGTTGAGTACCTTTACAATTCTCCTGTGATTGGAACCGATAAAGCGCATGCGCACCGATCCAGGCGTCTCGGTGGAGCTCTCCGCTATAACCGTCGCAAGTTTGTGCCAGATGCTCGCTCTGAAACTATCTTCATGCAGCTTGCTTTCAATCGCCTTTTTGAAGGTCCTATACAGACGGGAAAATGCTGACATGTGTTTGCAGGTCCTGCGCTTTGAAGCCGAACAGGTGCAAAACCTCTCTGCCGGTGTGAATTTATCTCCATCTACATAAAACACCACGCCCGGTGTCTTATCAGCCGGCTCAGGCATAAGGGCCATTGCATGGCGATGAAATTCGAATCTCTCCAGATTCTTTTCAAAGACAGTCTCTTCCTTCTTGCTTTCAATATGTTGCGATGCTTGTCGAATGTTTCTTTTTCCGCTTTTTTTCTTCATAGCAAAAATGGCCGTGGGTTATCCTGTCAGTCATATTTGTTTTTT
>JAWOGN010000228.1:0-3282 GCA_046496815.1 Desulfatiglandaceae bacterium | reverse complement strand
ATGTCGTCAATCGGGCTGGGGTACTCCAAGGTAGTTCCCGGGTTCAAAACAGGGTTGGTCTGGTCCGCCGCCTTTGGACTGATCACATTCTTTGCGTTTGGGGCGCTCTTTTTACTGAATATCGATCCGATGAAACTGATACACATGCGTCTGCCATCAAAAACCCATGCGATTGTTCTTTTTTTTCTTGTCGGTGGATTGGTGGGTCCGATAGCGGAAGAGGTTTTTTTCCGGGGCGTACTCTACGGCTTTTTCAGGCGCTGGGGCGCATTGATCGCCGTCGTCTTGAGCAGCGCCCTGTTTGTGCTGGCACACCTTCCGGGAATCCCGGTCACCCAGTTGATCGGAGCGGTCGTTTTTGCGCTCGCCTATGAGAAGGCAGGGAGTCTGACGGCTCCCATAACCATTCATGTTTTGGGCAACAGCGCCATTTTCGCGCTTTCACTGGCACGCTAGAAGGGTTATTCTCACGTCCCTAAAAGGTAATCTCCAATCCCGCGAGCCAGTTTCTTTCCGGGGCCGGGTATAAGTTCAGGCTTGCCGGAAATCCGCCGATTGCCGCATACTGGGAGTATTCCTCCCCGGTAATGTTGTTGACACCGAAAAAGGCTTTAAGCCGCTTCCATTCATACGATACGTTTGCATCCAGTGTGTAATACTCATCCAGCTTTTCGAATTCATTTCCCAGGTCGCTGATGGCATAGCTATCGCCTACGTAATTGTATTCCGCGGCAAAAACCAGACCGGGTATAACGTCATAGACTCTGACGCCCACAGCCGCCTTATTTTTTGGAACGGCAGGGACGTGCTTATTCTTAAACGGATCCTTTTCAAAAGTGGCTTCCGTATAGGTGTAACTCCCGAAAATCGTCACGCTATCGTGGAGATCGGCTCTCAGTCCCACTTCTACGCCATGGCGAAGTGTTTCCGGATGATTTTCATTCGCGAAGGTGATGGGATTGAAAAAGATTTCGTCATCGATCTCGGCACGAAAAAGCGTCAACCTGCCTTGGAGTTTCGGCGTAAAAAAGTGCTTAATTCCCAACTCGTAGTGGTTCCCGGTTTGCGTTTTCAAATCCGAATTCACTCCGATGGTCCCGTTGAAAAAGTCAAAAACGACGATTTCGTCTGTGAGTGGAAAGCGAAAGCTTCGGTTCGCCCTCAGGAACACTGAGGATTTACCGCTGTAAACAAAGGTCAAGCCCGCACTGTAGGCACTTTCCCAGTCACTCACGGAGTCATCCAAAGGAGCGAAACCGAACAACAGGTCTTTCTGCCTGATATCATACTCGACTTTTTCCCGCCGCGCCCCGAGCGACAGGATGAGATTCCGGACTAACTCGAATTCGTTATTGAAATAGAATCCAAAGGAATCCCTTTCAATGTCAGTGAGTCCGGATGTTGCCTGCGGTTCACCAAAGAAAGACTTTCCGTCTTGATCCGTCCAATAAAGATCCACTCCCGCGATCAGCGTGTTTCCGCGACCAAAGATCTCGCCATCCCACACATAGCGGGGCGTGATCGACCACGTCTCGATGTCACTTTCGGTTGCGGATGCAAAAGAAACAAATGTCGCCTCCGTCTCGCGATTCCTGTAGGAGAAATCCGTGACGAATCTGCCATACGTACCCATATCCAGTTCAAAGCCCATTTTCGCGTATTGATCCGTGCTTTCCCCTTCATCAAAAGGACGCGTGGCGGCCTTTCGATCCTCTTTCACTTCTTCCTCTGTCAGCGGACCTGGAAGGCCAAAATCATCTGAATGATAGGTGCCGCTGAAATTGAGGCTGAGGAATTCCGTGGGATCAAAAACGATCTTCGCGCCTACATCTCTTGTCCGAAAATGATTGTTGTCCCGATAGCCGTCCGTCGCATCATAGCTCGCATAAAGCGATGCGGAAACATTATCCTTTCCTCCGTTCATCGAAAACTGCCCTTTGTTTCGCCCGTAACTTCCGAAGGTCTCTCCGATGGTAAAGGCTGCCTTTTCCGAGGGGATCTTTGTGATGATGTTGATCACACCGCCGACGGCATTGTCGCCGTAAAGTACGGACCCCGTTCCCCGAACCACCTCTATCCGCTCGATCTGCTCTATCGGAATCTGCGTCCAATCGACCCCGCTGAGGTCAATCTCATTGACACGACGACCATCCATCAAGACCAGCGTATTGAAAGCGGCGGTTTCCCCGTAACCCCGCAAGTCCACCTGGGCATTCTTGCCGTTACCCAACAAATCCCTCACCACCATGCCCTCTTCCGTTTTTAGAAGATCCACCACGTTCTTGGCGTTGGAGTGCTTGATGTCCTCCTCATTGATGACAGTGATATTCGCCGGTATCCGCTCTGCGCCCGCTTCTGTCCGCGTTCCCGTTACCACGACGGTTTCCAAGGTGTACGCGTCTTCCTGCTCCGCAGCAAAAACAAGGCTGTTCACCAGACCCCAAAAGCAACTCATTCCTGCCAATAAAAAAACTTTCCACTTCATCACTTTTCCTCCTCGGCTTACTGTCCCGCAGTTGGTTTCGTGGACTGCAAAAAAAAATCCCCGGACCGAAATGAATCGATCCGGGGATTTCCCTTTTTATCCGCTAGATCTTTCAGGCAGCCTCAGTCCACGAAGGTCGTGCCATCCGTTCAGGCAGGTCTTCTGACTCTTGGATCATCCTACCGACCGCGCCTTCCCATCCTGCTCAAACAGAATAGTGGCATCTTGCGGCTTTCGTCCCCAATTACAGCGGCGGGCCCGCCCCCGATTTTCACGGGGTTCCCTATTAAGCTCTCGATGAGCACCTCAACTTTTTTGCTACATAATGAAGCCTGAATGAGAAGTCAATCGTTTTTTTCCGCACAATGCGTTCAAAATCGATCTTGTCTTGCAGTCTCTCCCCAATGCCGAGCTTTTGAAAATACCGTTCATCGACCGGTCTTTTTAGCTGAATTCAAGAAAATAAATCTTGAACTATTTGTATTATCGCTTTATGAAACTAGGCATGCTTTGAACGCTCGGGAAACCTTTACCCCTATAGCAGACGATGCGCTGATGAAGGAACGGAGAAAACTGGAGAGATTTGATCTTCGGCTTCCCGCCGAGATTGACGTGGTGGGTGGAGAAACCCGGATACGGAACCTCTTCACAAGAAATATATGTGCCGGTGGTGCCTTTTTCGAAACCTCAAACCCGCTTCCGTTGGACACACGGGTCAAGATTGATCTGGTGGCACCCACACGAGTTCAAATCATAGTCGTGGGATCCGTCTGCAGATCCGAGCCGGGCGGCATGGC
>JAWOGN010000218.1:0-3727 GCA_046496815.1 Desulfatiglandaceae bacterium | reverse complement strand
CATGACGTTAGAAGGGTGGTCAACGACAACCAGGAGATTCGAGTCCTGAGACAAACATTCCATGAGACGTGCAATCTTATGATCTGTGACAACCGGAGACGTAATGAGGACACCCTGAAACCCATTTTTCACGAGGACCTCGGCCTCCCCAACTTTTGAAATGCAGATTCCGGCGCAGCCGGCCTCCGTCTGTTTCCTGGCGATGCGGGAACACCGGTGCGTTTTCGCATGCGGGCGCAACTGTTTCCCGAAAGCAGTCGCATGGCTTTGCATCACTCGGATGTTCTGTTCGAGAATATCCAAGTCGACCAAGAGGCACGGAGTATCCAACTCCCATTTTGAAACGCCTTTGCATTCTCGTTGGATCGACATTCGTTCCCCCGTTGTGTTTTTGTATCAATTCAGCAAGGTAATTTTGAGTTTACGGCCCGAGAGAGCCGGGGTCGCTGATGAGTTCTTGCGACAAACCTATTTAAATAGAAAATAGCATAACAATTGTACATGGAATTTTGATGAATTCGCAAAAAGGTCGAAAACCTTGTTTCAATACTCGGACAGCCTCCTGGAAAACCTCGAGCCCGGAGGCGGCAATACCCTCATCCTATTCAAAAAGGCTTTTTTGTGCATGTGGAAAAGTGATTTCAGCAAGTTTAATCGACAGCCCCCAAAACGTTATGGAGTCGGTTTTGATGAGTTCGCAAAAAGTCGTCACCCTGCTGAAAAACGGGGGCCAAACACTCCCTATGTGACTGAAAAAACTGGATTCCGGTCTACACCGGAATGACGGAAAATGGTGATTTCCGACTTTTTACGAGGCCATCGGTTTTGATTGACCTAAAAAACCAAATCGCGCATAGTGAAAGTTTAAAAAGCGAATATCCGGAGTATTCCGAGCAACGATAAGGAGCCATGGAAACTTCAACCTTCCCCGATGCGGTCCGAGGAAAGCGAACCGGTATCGTTAAGGACATGAGGTATTTGAACCACTGCATGGGAGACGATCATCCGGAGTGTCCGGAGCGACTTCAGGCGCTCTATTCCATGCTGGAAGCTCCGGACATGGCCGGGCGTTTCACCGAGATTTCTCCCCTAAGCGCCACGGAAGACTTGCTTCACCCGGTGCATACCCCCCGGTACGTGAAAAAGCTAAAAGCTACGGAAGGCAACGCCTTCACCTACCTCGATGCAGACACCTCGACATGCGCCCGCTCTCATGAGTCGGCCCTCTTGGCGGCGGGAGGGCTTTGCCGGGCGATTGCCCTCGTCCATTCAAAAGAACTTGACAATGCCTTCGCCCTGATCCGGCCTCCCGGTCACCATGCCGAGAAGTGCCGTGCCAAGGGGTTTTGCCTTTACAACAACATCGCCGTCGGCGCAAGATTCGCCCAATCCCATCTCGGGCTCAACCGCGTCCTGATCGTGGATTGGGACCTGCATCACGGCAACGGCACCGAGCACTGTTTCGACCATGATCCGTCTGTGCTGTACTTCTCCGTGCATCAGCGCCGTACCTTTCCCGGCACCGGCAGATTCGGAAACATGGGCAAAGGCCAGGGGAAAGGGTTCACCGTAAATGTTCCGTTTTCCCCGGGATGTGGGGATGCCGAATACCTCCTTCTTTTTGAAACCATTCTCAAAACCATCGCCGGCGTATTCGCGCCGGACATGGTTCTGGTCTCCGCCGGTTTCGACATTCACTTCGCAGATCCCCTTGGGGCCATGAGCGTGACCCCCACCGGTTTTGCCGGCCTCACCCGATCGGTTATGGACATCGCGGCAACGTGCTGTGAAGGAAAAATTGTCATGACCCTTGAAGGCGGATATGAAACCGCCGCCCTTCGGGATTCCGTGAAAGCCGTACTCCTGGAACTCGCCGGCCTTTCGGTAACGAACACCGCGGAAATTCTGGCCGCTGCGGACAAAAAGAAGCTCCAACCCGTATTCAGAAAAATTCTGAGCGTGCATCAGAGGTACTGGCCCTCGCTGGCCTCCGCCCTTGAACCTTACGCCATGGAACGAGATCCGCATAGAAAAGAGCGGATGAAAAATTTGGTGGAAAAAACCATCCTTTATTTGAAGGGGTGAATGTGACACCTTTCAGAGAGTCCCTAAAGCGCATTGCCGAGGGTCTTCAGGTGTGCGAAGAGTGGCTGGAGATGATCCGCGACCTGGATGAACCTATCCCCATTCATAAACCACCCTTCGAGTTTTCCATGCGATGGGCGGAGAAAAAAGACCTCTTCACCATCAATGCCCTGGAGGGGTTTGTGAAGGAGACTCAGTTCATGGAGGAGTCGCTAAAAAAGGGGGACCGCTGTCTCCTCTTGGAGAATGAAAAAGGAATGGTCGCATTTGCCTGGATGACCTTCAGAGACTTCAAACTCGCCTTGTGGTACACCCTAAAGCTGACGCCGGATTCCAGTTATCTGGTCTATATCTTCGTGCACCCCGCATGGGAAAACCGCGGCGTAGGGACTTACCTCCTGGGCTCTGTCATGGTGGCGTTGCGGGAACAGGGATGCAGGTGGCTCTTCTCCGGCATGTACAGCAACTGGGAAACATCCATCAGGCTTCACCGGAAGATGGGGTTCCGCATTCTTCGGCGGCTGACCGAGTGCAAGATTCTAAATATTTTTCCCCTGCGTCCCAAGGAGGAGCATCGCGACTCCTGACACGGCCCTGCACCGGATGGTTATTCCGTTGCGCTCCAGTGTCACCGGTATGCTGGATCGTTCCCCATGGGGAAAACGGAGCGAATAATGCTGAAAAGCATACTTATCCTTCTCATTACGGCAATGGGAACGGCCTGTATGGGACTGCCGGGCACCGCCAAGTTCAATCAGCCGGTATATCGGGTGATCGACGGCCGGCGGATGACCCTGGCGGAACTGACTCCCATTCTCTTGGCCCAACGCATCATCATTGTCGGCGAACACCACACCAATATAGCGCATCACCGTGCCCAGCTTCGTGTGATCCAGGCCCTCAGGGAGGCGGGAGCCCAAGTCGCCGTGGGACTGGAGATGTTTCGAAATGAAAGTCAGGCGGATTTGGATCGATGGGTCGACGGCCGGCTGACTGTATCCGAATTCGAAAAAATCTACGATGACAATTGGAATTACCCCTGGCAGGCCTACCGAATGATTTTTGAATATGCCAAAGACCATCGAATACCAATGATCGGACTGAACGTTTCCCGACGCATCACCAGTCAGGTCGCTCGAAAGGGATTTCAGTCACTCTCCGACAAACAGCGCGGAAAACTCTCAGGTATCACCTGCCGAGTAGATGAGGCTTACATGGATTACATTCGCAGGGCTTACGATGCGCATGTGCATGGGGAAATGGACTTCACTCATTTCTGTGAAGCACAGCTTGTCTGGGATACTGTGATGGCTATCAACGCCGTTGATTATGTGGAAAAAAACCCCGAAGCCATCATCGTCATTCTTTGCGGTGCCGGCCACGCCCAAAAACGTGCGATTCCTCGGCAAATCCGTAACCGGTCTTCATTTGCCCATGTGGTGATTCTGCCGGAAATACCCGCAAGCTTCACCATCGACACCGCAACCGCAGACGTTGCGGATTATCTCCTGTTGGTTGTGGGTGGGGCGGATTCGTAGCCCAAGAACTTAAATCCCTCGCCGGACCTCGGGCGGATTCAAAATGGTGCGCCAAAAACATGTCCAACCAAGGTTGAGCGGTTCAAGGTTTACCAATGAAATCG
>JAWOGN010000132.1:0-6373 GCA_046496815.1 Desulfatiglandaceae bacterium | reverse complement strand
CATAACCAATTCTTTCATATCGAAGGCGGATATCGCCACCGAATCGAATGCGCTGCGCCCATTCGGATTTAAACGTCTTTTTATCGATATCGGAGATCTTGCGCTCCAATTCCTCCACATCCCGTTCCGTCACCCGTTGCCGCTGCAGGATGTCTTCCGATCGGGTCGTGGTTTTTTGCTCGATCCGTTGGATATCCTCCCTGCTTTGGTCGGCAATCTCTTTGACGATTTTTTGCTTTTGAGCGTCTGGAACGTCCGGGACAATATAAATAACCGGTTCCTCTCCCAGAGTCGACGGCCTCGGTATCGGGGCCTTCTTCTTCAACTTGTCGGCTTCCTGCTCTGAAATCACGCCCTTTTGCATCAAAAGCTCGATCAAAGCGTCGGTATCCGGCTCTTGAAGCGCTCCCGCATCGGTTGGGGGGGTTCTGGAAGACGATGCGGGTGCCGCCCGAAGTTTTGGTGCCACCACCGGCTGTTCCCTGGAATCGGTTTTGTTGTCCATTGTATTCGCTTCAGTGGTAAAGGTGGGTGCTGCAGGTTTTTGCGACCTGGTAGGAATCCGCTCCGACGCTGTCGTCGGTGTTTGACCATCTTTCGCCGCAACAGCGGCTCTTTTGACCGCCGCCGGACTTGCAGCGGGTGCCGGGGCTTCTTGGGATTGCGTTCCCGATGCATCCCCGATGCGAACCTGCAATCCGCCGTCCACCGCCATGACCTGGTATTGCTTCAGATATTGCGTCTCGGTGTCCAACACCACCCGCACCTTATCCGGGTGCACGCCATAGCGAACCCTGCGGGCGTGCCTGTCCTCAAGCGGCAGTTTGTGCGGCCCTTTTAGCCGGTCCCTGACCCCAAAGAGGTCAATCACGATGGTAGCCGGGTCATCATAGCTAAACACCTTATATTTTTTGATGGGACCGTCTGCCTTCAAATGAACATCCAGATAGGTTTCCTTCGATTCGGTTTGGATCGACTCAAAGTGGGTTACAGGCGTTTGGCCCTGATCGACCGGCTCCGCGGCCCTCGGCTCTTCCATCGGGGTCGCAGCGGATGCCGGCGCTTTTTCAGCTTGCGTTACGGATGCATCCCCGATGCGAACCTGTAATCCGCCGTCCACCTCCGTGACCTTGTATTGTTCCAGATATTGCGTCTCGGTGTCCACCACTACGCGCACCTTGTCAATGAATCCTTGATAGCGGATGCCGCGGGCGTGCACGTCCTCGACCGTCACTTTTTGGAGGCCTTCACGTTTGGTTTCGATGCCGTAGAGATCAAAAACAATCCGTGGGGGGTCCTCCTTGGTAGAGGCTTTGTAATCTTTAATGGCTCCGTCTGCTTCAAAATGAATGACCAGATGGTTTTCCTTTGATGTGGTGCGGATGAAATCCAGGCGGGTGGCTGCTTTTTGCCCGGCGCCGGCGCTATCCGGGCCGAAACCGACAGCGGCACATAAAAACAATAGAATCCATACCCGCGCGCTTTTCCACTTGAACCACTTTGTCATCTGCAATCTCCAGCCCTACTCATTTTCAGCAAATAAAATATCAGGTCCGATTTCCCGGGAAGGGTTTCAAAACTCCATCTTAGAAACAATGCCAAATCCCGTTTTGGCGACGGATTTAAGCCCTGATCCGTGGCTTGGATGCCGCTTCCAATCAAATCAGGTTCTACGCTTTCGATGAAATTTTCACCTTCAGCGTTTTTGGCATTCCTTGCGGGGGCGGCTCGCTGAATCGATGGTATCCAAGTACATTTACAACAGCCTCATCAAATCGAGGATTGCCGCAAGGGCTTTGTATGGAATAATTGACGATATTGCCGGACGTGTCCAAACTGATTTGCACGATGATCCTTAAATCCCCATCAGGAATGCCGCCATTCTTTTCCATGTGATCATTGATCAGTTTCCTCAGTTCTTTTTGCATAATGCGTGTATACCAGCCATATTTTCTAAGCAGCGCGCTTTCACCCAGCCCGCCGATAAGCGCCCGTCCCCCCTTTTTGGCCTTCAGGCCGAAACCGTCGGACCCTCCCGTGCCGTCGGCATCCAGGCCGAGTTCATCTCCAGGCGGTGTTTCGTCCCGGGATTGATCATCCGTTTCCTCCGGTTCCGGTTTTTCAGGCTCGGGCTCGATGATTTCTTCCTTTTTCTTTATTTCGGGTTCAGGCGGTCTTTCTTCGATCTTTGGCGGAGGCGGCGGTTTGAGCAGGGTCACCATGTGGATCTGGCGTTTTCGTTTAAGCCCGTCGTCGGATATCAGGGCCTTGACGGCAAACACTACTGCCGCGATAAACACCATTGCAACCGCAGTGCTGGCGCACCAGATAAAAGTTCTCTGAAATCGCTTCGGACCGGATGTCATATGGAACCTCTCCTTTCAGGAGAAAGACTATTTACTTGACCAGTTTTTGCGTCACCAGACCCAACTGGGTGATCTCCAGTTTCTGCATTAAATCCAGAACGTCGATCACTTTCTGATAGTATACTTTCGCATCGCCTTTGATCACTACGGGGAAATTCGGATCAACGGCCTTAAATTGCCTGAGGCGCGTTTCCAGTTCCGGCAGGCTCACCGGATAGGCATCCAGGTATATCTGGCCGTTGGAGTGAATCGTAATCGCCTTTGTCTTGGGTTTGACCAGGCTGGGAGTGTTACTTGCCTTGGGTAAATCGACCCGGATACCCTGGACTGCGGCGGTCACGGCAATGATAAACACCACCAGCAGGGTCCATGCCAGGTCCAGCAGCGGTGTCACGTTAATTTCGTCAAACCCTTTCAGGTCATAAATTTGGCGTCTCATGGGTGCCTCCGTAGAGTTGGTCGACTTTGACCGCGTACTGGTCGATAAAGATTGTCAAATTGGCAGTCATGTCTTTGATTTTGCCGGTTAAATAGTTGTAACTGAACAGTGCCGGAATCGCCACGATCAGACCGATGACGGTGGTGGACAACGCCGAAGCCACCCCCGGTGCAATGGCCATGATATTGGCTTCGCCGGCTTCCGCCATGGCTGCGAACGTATTCATCACCCCCCAGACCGTACCCAGCAGTCCCAGAAAAGGGCCTCCCGTGATGGCCAGCGTCAGTAGGACCAGCCAGGCATTCAGCTGCTGGGTTTCTTCGATGAATCCCCTTTCGAGGCCGGCCTTAAATGCGTTCATGCCTTTCCTGTTCAGCCACGTGCGCTGAGCCGGTTTGGGGTTGCCGGATCCGGTCGCGGTCACAAAGCACATTTCCGGATTGGATAAACAGCCGGTCAATGTTTCAAGGCCCGTATTGAATACCCGGAACAAGCCTGAATTCATATACTTTCCGGAACCATCCTTCAGGTTTTTCAGGTCCTGAACCGTACTGAAATCCTTCAGAAACGCTTTATTGTCGCGCCGGGCCATCCATAACAAGAAGGCTTTCGTCAGAAACGTGATCCAGCTCACTGCCCCCAAAAGGCCCAAAACAATGATCACCACCCACCCGTCCAGGGTGATGTTTTTCATGATAGTCGCCAGGTAGAATACCGGCAGCCCGCCGCCGCCGCCGATTTCTTCCGGTCCGAATGTCACCAGCCTGTTGTCGGGCCCTTGACTGCCGAAGCGCGTTCTTACCCAGCCGGCACTGCGGGCCGTGTTGGAGATCGTGATCTCATCGAGTTCCCCAATCAGCGCATGACCGCCTGTGAGGGCGCCTCCGATGACAGTGTCCCTCGGCGACTGCGGGATGGGCGCAGATAGCTCGGCGGCGTTGCTCTCTTGGCCGTCCAGATAGACTGCCAGCCGCCGGCCCGGGCCGGCGGTGACAGTCAAATGATGCCAGGTGTTCAGTGATAGATCAGATGCAGCTTTCACCGTGACGGCGCTATCCGTTCCCCCGGCGACGGTGCTTTGGAGCGACAACCCGTTGATTCCGATAACAAGGCTTTGTTGACCGTTACCATCGTCTGACATGGAAAATAGGTATGCGTCTGCCTGGGGTGCATTGAGACGAATCCAGCCGCTGAATGTGAATCCAGCCGCGAAGTTCATCGTCGGGGAGGCCGGCAGGACCATGCGATCGCCGGCGCCGTTCAAAGCGATGCCGTTTCCGATCACAGACGGCAGGCCCTGTCCCCCGGAGAATTGGGCGGGATGATTTTGATTGGCCGTCTGATCCTGAGGCACGCCCTCGAGCTCTCCGAAATGATAGGCCGCGACGGTGTTGGCACTGAAGGAATCCTCCGGGTTGCCGGCCGCAGCGGCTTCCTTGTTGCCGTAGTACATCCAGATGAAGTTCCGGCTGGAAGCGGCCAACTGCGGAATTTTGACCCACACCAGGGCAATCTCGTCGATAATGTCAAATCGCTCGATATGATGTTTGAGAAGATCCTGGTCATTGCTGTTCACAAACCGGATATCTTCCCCCCTCTCCATGGCGTCCGGAAAGCTGAAATTCCCGCTGTGCAGCCGGATCAATACCGTCACATCGCTCAGATTTTCCTGGATGTCCATGCCGCCGGCGGTCGTATCAAGGGTAATCTTTTTTCGGCATTTCCACTGCTCGTTCCACCAGGCAGCCGCCTTAGCCTGAAAGGCCACCTGCGTGATCATCACCGCCATAACAAAGAAAACCGCCAATCTGATATGGATTCGATCCGTCACCCGCACTCTCCATCGTGCCGCATCAGGGTGTTGGTTATTGACTTTTGCTCCATTCCTCCATTCCTCAACAAAAACTGCTCAGTTCAATGCTGACAGCCTCGTAAAAAGTCGGAAATCACTTTTTTCCGTCATTCCGGTGTAGATCGGAATCCAGTCTTTTCAGTTACATAGGGAGATGCTGGACCCCGTTCTTCAAGGGGGTGACGACTTTTTACGATTTCATCAACGTTCAAGGTTCAAAGGTTAAAACAAGTGACCCTTTCTCAAATTCTTGATCAAGCTTGGGAATCCCTCAACTCACACTGCGCGCGTCAAAACTGTCCTTTGGTCACAAAATAGAATCGATCCTCACCACTGTCCGTCCGGGTGGTATCCTCGAGGGCGCGGCCCCATGCCAATTCATATTCAAAGTACTTGGTCAGGTAGCCGCGCACGCCGACACCGGCGCCCATCAGTGTGTTGGTGCTGTCCTCACCCGGCAGGGAATCCTTGAGCCTGAGATAAGCATAATCAAAGAAAACGTAGGGTGAAACTCTCCACCAATCCCCGAGGTTGAATCGGCTGCCATCCGTTGAATAGGATAACTCGAGTGTTGCGTGAAATGCGTTGTCGCCGGCTTCCTCCACCTCCTTGTATCCGCGCACGTTCCGCAAACCGCCGGCAAAGTACTGCTCATTGGAAATCAGGGGCTGGTCGGCAATCTGACCGTCCAGTTTGGCATACAGGTTCAAATTCCGAGGCAAGGGCTGATTTCTTTCGACAGCCAGCGTCGCATACAGGTAGTTCCCTCTGGATTCGAAGCGCTTGTCTTGAAATTCCTCCATGTCGGTCACCAGGCCTCGAAAAGCCACATTCAGACCGGCGCTGAAGGAAGTGACACCCGAGTGATGTGCCAGGGATGAATTGTAGGAGGCGGACAACGGCATATAGGTGGCCGGCGTCGTCACCGCGGGCTCACCGGTGAGAAAAGACAGGTCGTCGTCGAAGTCTTTGTAATCCAAACCAAGACTCAAACTATGGGTATAGGTGTCAATCGAAGGCAGTGGGATAATGTTGCGAACGCCGTATATCTGGCCTTTGCCCAGGGTCTGAAATCCCTCCCCGGTCGCAACCTCGCTGTCCGAGTAAAGGCCGTAAACGGCCAGCATCTGGTCTTTGCCCCACAGCGCCGGGAGGACATAGGAGCCCGCGAAAGCTTTGACCTCATCCGTATCCTCGGGCGATGTCTGGAATTGAAATGAAGCCGAATGCTCTTTCTGCCAGAGATTATCGTACCGAATGATGGCATTTAATCTAAGGTTCGTGGTGTCATGCGAAGACCGATTGTTAAGTTCAAGGCTTCCATGCAGTGGAAGCTTGTCTTTGACTTTTAGCTCCACATCGATGGTTCCCAGTTCCTTGCCCGGCGTCAATAGGGGCGCCACCTTGATATCCGGATTACGGTTCACCGCAGCCAGTTCCTCCTGAAGCACCGGCAAGTGCAAAATCTCGCCTTCCTTAAAACTCGGCAGCGCTTTCTGGATTTTTTCCATCGTAAAATAGCGGTTGCCGGTAATCCGCACTCTGCGGATTTTGCTCTCGATGATCTCCAGCCGCACCGTGCCGCTTTCGACCGTTTGCTCGGGGATGTTGACCAGGACGGTCACATACCCCTGTTTGTGGTAGAAGCTTTCGAGCGCACTGCGGGCATCTTCCACGTCCTCAGCGGTTTTGGCCGGTCCGACAAAGGGCTCTAAG
>JAWOGN010000021.1:0-10747 GCA_046496815.1 Desulfatiglandaceae bacterium | reverse complement strand
GTTCGCAAAAGACAAAACATTGGCCGAGATCAGCGGATACGTGGGGGATTCCGGAGAAGGCAGATGGACGGTGCAGCAGGCCGTGGAAAGCGGGGTGTCTGCACCGGTGATCACCTTATCGTTGATGCGGCGGTTTCGCTCACAGGGGGCGGACTCCTTTTCAGACAAAGTCGTCGCAGCCCTTCGTCGCGAGTTTGGGGGCCACCCTGTGGTTCCTTCCAACAAAGAGCGGTGAAATACTGGAAATTCAGGCAGGAAAACGTATCATCCAAAAGAACTATGAATAGTACATCCGTTTCGTATTTATTATATTAAGTTGGGTTTTAATGAAAAAGTTTTTCACTGATATGTGAATACGCCATAAAACAGTCAGCAGGAGCGGAATTGAACATGACCGACACGAATGAAACGCGGATTGAATCGCAGGCCACCATGACGGCCACGACGACCACACCCGACCTTGAAATTCCCTATCAATCCTGTTTGCTGGAGGGTACTTCCGATCCTTGTACGGTTGTGATTGTGGGCGCATCCGGGGACCTCACGGCCAGAAAACTCATGCCGGCCCTTTATGAGCTGTTTATTAAAAATGCGCTGCCCCATCCATTTCTCGTCGTAGGCTGCGGTCGCACGAATTGGACGAATGAAGGCTTCAGAGACAAAATGAAAGACGCGCTCTCGGAAAGATCTGAATACGCCATGTCAAAATGGGAAGACTTCGCCGGGTTCCTCTTCTATAGACCGGTCCGATATGACACCCCCTCCAGCTTCGCTGATCTCGCGGAGTACCTCATTAAATTGGACCAAGAAAAACATACTGGAGGGAACCGATTGTTTTATTTGGCCATTCCGCCTTCGCTGTATCAATCGACCGCACAAATGCTTGGGAGCAGCGGCCTTTCCGCCGAGCAGACGAATGGAAATGGCTGGGCAAGAGTTGTGGTGGAAAAGCCGTTCGGGAGGGACCTCGACAGCGCCATCGAGCTGGATCGCTCAATCCATGGACATTTTCGAGAACATCAGGTTTTTCGAATCGACCATTATTTGGCCAAGGAAACCGTTCAAAACATCTTGATGTTGCGGTTCTCGAACGCTATTTTCGAACCCATCTGGAACAGAGGATTTATTGACTATGTGAGCATAACGGCAGCGGAAACTCTCGGTGTCGAGCATAGAGCCGGTTATTACGAACAGGCAGGTGTGCTGCGAGATATGTTTCAAAATCACATGATGCAGCTTCTGGCGCTGACTGCTATGGAACCCCCTTCCCTCTTCGAGGCGGACAGGGTGCGGGACGAAAAAGCAAAGGTCTATCGCTCCCTCAGGCCTTTTCCGGTGGAAAACCTTCAAGATTACCTGGTCTTGGGTCAATATGACGCCGGAACGCTGGACGGGAAGCAAGTTCCCGCCTATCGTGATGAAGCCGGGGTCGGCAATCACTCACTTACCCCGACTTTTGCCGCCATGAAGGTTTTCCTCGATAATTGGCGGTGGCAAGGGGTTCCCTTCATCCTCACCTCAGGCAAGAGACTGGAAAAAAAGGTAACCGGGATAACGGTCCAATTTAAGGAAGTGCCCCACTCCATGTTTCGACAGACGTTGGGGGAAGATATTGCCGCGAATCAGCTGACACTGGGTATCTACCCGGAAGAAAAAATAACATTGACCTTTCAGACCAAGAACCCTGGAGCGAGGGTATGTCTGAGATCCGTCACAATGGATTTTCACTATCATCAAAACTACAAAGGGCCCGTGCTGGATGCCTACGAAAAAGTCCTTTTGGACTGCATGCTGGGGGACCACATGCTTTTTTGGCGAAAAGACAGTGTCGAGCTCTGCTGGGCCTTTCTCACTCCCATCCTGAATCAATGTGAGACCTGCGGGGGTCGGGCCGAAATGCTTTTACCGTATGATGCCGGCACCTGGGGGCCGAAAGCCGCCCAGCAGGTAAGGAAATGATTAAAAAAAAAGGGATATTCACTCAATTTGTGATTCAGAAAAGGGAGCTGCCGGGAGCGCTGCCATGAGCTGGAGGATTTCACCCAAGATAGCGGATATTTTGAAAAGGGGAAGTGACGGTTCCGGTCTTGATCGGGATGGGGCCCTCGATCTCATGAGACTGGATCTGAACTCCGTTGAAATCTACGCGCTCATGCATGCGGCGAACCGTCTCTCCAGGAAGCAGTTCAAGGGGAAGGGAGAAAACCACCTTCATATCGGCATCAATGTGGAACCGTGCCCATTCAATTGCAGCTTTTGCTCGCTGACGGCAGACGCAGGCATATTCAAAGAAAAGACTGAATTCAGTGAGGCAAAAATAGTAGCATGGTCCAAGTCGGCTGAATCAAAGGGCGCGGATGGTCTGAATCTTATGACTACAGGGACCTATTCATTCGAGCGCCTTCTGGAAATAGGGAGGGTTTTGAGGAAATCGGTTTCTACGCCTCTGGTGGCCAACACCCGGGACCTCAGTCATCAAGAGGGGAAAAAGCTTCTGGATGCCGGTTTTCTGGGCGCTTATCATGCAGTGCGGCTAGGAGAAGGAAGGGATACTCCCTTCAAAGTGGAGAAACGTATACGGACCATTCAGGTTTTAAAGGATGTGGGGTTGAGGTGGATGAATTGTATTGAACCGGTGGGTCCCGAGCATGACATTGAAGACATTGTGGACTTGATGTTCCTGGCGAGGAAGTACCGCGCCACTTACAGCGGTGTCATGCGGCGCATCAATTTTCCCGGATCTCCCAAGGAAAAATTCGGCATGATAACGGAATTTGAAATGGCAAGGATGGTTGCCGTGAGCCGACTCGTCATGGGGGACGTGGTTGAGGCCCATTGCACGCATGAACCTCACACCGCCTCTCTGCTCGCCGGCGCGAATCTCTTTTTTCCGGAGGTCGGCGCCAGTCCTCGAGATGCCGAAGTCGATACAGGCAAGGGAAGAGGAATCGGTATTACGGACTGCCGAAGGATGCACCTGGAGATGGGATGGAATCCTGATTTACCTTCCAACTGCTTCGAGATAAAAAAACCGGCGATTCCTCGAGCGGCAAACTGAATCCATTTACATGTGAAAGATGACGATAGGGGCCGTTGGGTTCAGAAGACTGCACTCCTGATACATCGGGACACGTAGAACGCCCCCAACTCCGAAATAGAGGGGCTCGGTGAAGTCAGAGAAGACCACCGTTGCGGCAGCGATTTCCTTCCGGGGCTGTCCGCAGATGCCTTTTGAGACCGCACTACCAAGACGGTTTACACGCTGCCTGTTTTTTGATATTCCTCCAGAGTCTTCCTGGATTGAAATCTGCTCAACTATCGTGGCGGTGCGGCACCGGTCCTGCCAAATCTGCAGGATCCACGTTTTACTTAGTTGAAAGGAGATTGAGAAAAAATCATGATGAAAAATCTGGATGATCTTTGCATTACGACAATTCGAATGCTTGCCGCAGATGGTGTGGAAAAAGCCAACTCCGGACATCCCGGCATGCCCATGGGCGCAGCACCGATGGCCTACGTATTGTGGACCCGTTTTCTGCGTCACAATCCGCACAACCCAAAATGGCTTGATAGGGACCGGTTTGTCTTGTCTGCCGGCCACGGCTCCATGCTGCTTTACAGTCTCCTTCACCTGACCGGATACGATTTATCCATGGATGCGCTGAAGAACTTCCGTCAGTGGGGGAGCAAGACACCGGGTCATCCGGAACATGATCTTGCTTGCGGTATCGAAACGACAACCGGCCCTCTTGGACAGGGTTTCGCAAATGGTGTCGGGATGGCCGTTTCCGAGGCCTACCTGGCATCTCGCTTCAATCGTCCGGACCACACGATTGTGGACCATTACACATTCGCCATCGTGAGCGATGGCGATCTCATGGAAGGTGTGTCTCATGAGGCGGCCTCTTTGGCAGGGCACCTGGGACTTGGAAAACTGATTTATCTCTACGACGACAACCGCATTTCGATCGAAGGCAGCACGGATCTCGCCTTCACTGAAAATCGTACGGCCCGGTTTGAGGCCTACGGGTGGCAGGTACAGCAGGTTAAGGACGGTAACGATCTCGCGGCCATTGAACAGGCCATTACCTCAGCAAAAGCGGAGTCGGACCGACCCTCGCTCATCGCGGTTCGCACGCATATCGGCTACGGCAGTCCCAACAAGCAGGATACCGCAGGGGTTCATGGTGAACCCCTGGGCGCCGAAGAGATTCAATTGACAAAGCAGAATCTGGAATGGCCTCCGGAGCCTGCATTTTTGATCCCGGATGAGGTACTGGACAACTTCCGTCAAAGTGTTGAAAAAGGTAAGACGCTGGAGTCTGAATGGCAACAGCGGTTCACGGCCTATGAAGGGGCACACCCGGAATTGGCCATGGAATGGCGACGGTGGATGGAGGGGGAAATGCCGAAAGACTGGGAAGAGCGCATTTTGGTTTTTCCGGCGGACGCGAAAGGAATGGCCACAAGAGCCGCCTCTGGAAATGTATTGAATGCCGTTGCGGCGCATCTCCCCAATCTCATCGGAGGCAGCGCCGACCTGGCGCCGTCCAACAAGACCTTGATAAAGGGAGAGAGCAGTTTTCAGGCCCGCGATTATGGAGGACGGAACCTCCACTTTGGTGTCCGGGAACATGCCATGGGATCCATCATGAACGGCATGGCGCTTCACGGCGGTTTGATCCCCTATGGAGGGACCTTTTTGGTATTTTCAGATTATATGCGTCCGGCCATTCGTCTGGCAGCGTTAATGCAGTTGAAAGTCATCTACGTTTTTACCCATGACAGCATCGGCCTGGGCGAAGATGGACCCACCCATCAGCCCATCGAACATTTGAGTGCGCTGAGGGCGATCCCCAATCTTACAGTGATCCGGCCGTGTGATGCCAATGAAACGGCGATCGCATGGCAGCACGCCTTAAGATCGCAAAACGGACCTTTTGCATTGGTTCTGTCGCGACAGGGTCTTCCCACTCTGGATCGCACCGAATTTGCCCCGGCAACGGGACTCCTGAAAGGCGCCTACGTCCTCCGGGATACTGAGAAAAAAGATCCTGACCTCATCCTGATTGCGACGGGGTCGGAGGTCAGCCTGGCGGTCGAAGCCTTCTCGAAACTCCGAGAGAAAAGCGTGGCCGTTCGGGTCGTGAGCATGCCATCCTGGGAGCTCTTCGAAATGCAACCGGAAGAATATCGTCGTCAGGTCTTACCCGCTGAAGTGAAGGCACGAATCGCCATCGAAGCCGGGTGCCCCCAGGGGTGGCACCGGTATGTGGGAGAATGCGGTGCGGTGATCGGTATTGAGCATTTTGGCGCCTCCGCACCCTACAAGTTGATATATAAGAATTTCGGTCTCACGGTCGATCGGGTGGTAGAGACGGCAAATCGACTGTTAGGCATTGGCCTGGGTGATTGACCGGGAGGCCGCCGCCGGCTTACCGACAGAGATCATCTGCGGCTCTCAAACTTGAAAGGGAAAGACACCTCGAGCGCCGAAGGAGAGAGGAGATAAAATGATGGACAGGGGTGGATCGGTTACGATCAAGCGTCAGGCGGAGTTCAAACGGAAGGCGGCGGAACGTGCTGTGGACTTCGTGCAATCGGGCATGGTTCTTGGATTGGGTACCGGAAGTACGACGCGATTCGCTCTGGAGCTTATTGGAGAGAGGATAAAGCGCGGAGGCTTCAAGGATGTTGTTGGAATACCCAGTTCTCTCCAAACGGAGCAGCTGGCGAATGAATTCGGCATTTCGCTGACGACATTCGAGCAACACCCTGAAATTGATTTGACCATCGACGGGGCGGACGAAGTGGATTCCCGACTGAACCTTATAAAAGGAGGCGGCGGCGCGCTTCTGCGCGAAAAAGTTATTGCGCAGGCCAGTCATCGAAATGTAATTATCGTGGATGAAAGCAAGCTCTCCCCCCGGCTCGGCACCCATTGGCCGGTGCCGGTGGAGGTGATCCCTTTTGCGTTGCACGCGGAGGCCAAATACCTAATGTCCCTGGGTGCGAAGGTGAAACATCGAAAAAAGGGGGGTCCGGTCCTCCTTACAACCGACCAGGGAAATTTTATACTGGACTGCGATTTTGGGGAAATTCCAGATCCACCCGAACTGGCAACGCTGTTGAACCGGCGAGCAGGCATTGTGGAAACCGGTCTATTCCTTGATCTTGCCACGGACGTTATTGTAGCCGGAAAAGATGGGGTCCGTCATCTGACACGGAACGGAGCGGCGGGATATCCTCCCCGTTGAAGGCACGCCGAAATCGGCCTGCAAGGCGTGCGATGCGAAATCCGGCCCTCGCGGCATTTCGAGCCACCAAACAACTTAAACACTGCCGACCTGCGAACAGTGAGTTCCGAAGCTTGACAACATGTACTTCCGTATCATAATTTAAGCGCCCGGTGCCGCAGAGATAAGCGTGTCCGGCACGCATTGCCCTGTCTTATCAACCCAAGGAACCTACCATGGACAATTCCGGAAATAACACTGAAGAACCCAATGTAATCGCGCAACTGGTGGATATGATCACACATCTCACCCATCAGGAGCGACTCATCCTGTTGAAAAACCTTAAAGGAAAGCATTTCAAGGAAAAACGGATTAAACCCAGAAAGGCAAACCCTGCACTTCTGGACTACGCAGTTAAGGGTCGAGTTTATCATGGTTTTATTCACGATATCAGTGTCGGGGGTGTGTTTATTGAGACCGCCGAATCCATCGCGGTCGGTCAGGATATTTTGACTATGATACCTGTTCCCAACAGTCCAAGATCCATCAAGGTTATGGGAAATGTCGTCCGAAAAACACCCCACGGCATTGGTGTAAAATTCAGGCGGCGGTCTGGAAATTCCTAGTGACCAAAGATTCTCTTGACCCAGAACCTTTTTTTTCGAATGAGATTTTTTATTTCCGGCAGTTTTTCCCTTGCGCTTTGTATTCCCGCTTCGATCAATTCATCCTCCCGTGAAAATTCCGACCAATGCATACCTTTTGTATCAGGACAGATCGAAACATCCGCGGTATTCACCATCATCCGACCCAGGTTCCTTGATGTGATCATGTCCGCGCGAGCGATGATTTCGATAACGTTTATACAGTCCAGCGGATGGAAATCCCGAATCCCCAATTCCACCCCAATGGTGACGTCCACTTTATCTTTGGGTAGGTATTTGACGGGAACAGGGCAACTCACACCCCCATCTGTCAGAAGATCATCCTTAAAGCAGACAGGACACAAAAAACCCGGAATGGAAGAACTGGCGGCAACCGCCTGAATAATGTCACCCGACCTTATTACAATATCCTCCCCCGTGTGCAGACTGGTCGCGACGATTGCCAACGGAACTTTTGTATCTTCGATGTTCCCCATATCAAGCAATTTCAGAAGAATATTTTTCAAGCGGACTTCCTTTAATAAACCGGTTCGACTTTGTGCCAAATTAATGGCGATTCGTCTTTTGATATTCTGAGTGGTCTGTTGGAGGAAGGAAATTTCTTGGGCATCGCCTGTTTTCAGGTGATCCAAACCCAGTTGTTCGTAAAACTCATCACCCAAAGAATTCTTGAAGCGCTGAATCATGGCGTCCACATCCGGCCTCTGAGCATACATGGCACCCACGACGGCCCCAATTGATGTTCCCGCTATGTAGCTGGGGGGTATCCCCTCCTCCGTCAGCACCTTGAGAACACCCACATGGGCCAGCCCCCGAGCGCCTCCTCCACCCAACGCAATGCCGATTTTTACTGACATGAAGTTTGCTCCGCCTATTCCACGTGTCCGGGACCTACGCTTGTCACGTCTCAAACCCTCGCTCGCCCTTCCACTTCATTGCCGATCATAAAACATATTTTACCATTCTTTTCGGCAATTATTCAAATAATTGAAACACCGTAAATTGAATACAAAATATCCATGGTTATTATATTTTATTGCATTTTTGCTTGACAGTTCCCAATTGGATGGGATGCTGCGTTGAACCGGAAAGTGAGATATGCTTGAGAGTTTGGAACGGAAGATATATGATGGATTCGAAGCACCGAGAACATCGGAAGTAACCATTTAACTTTTTTGGGAAATTCTAATGATCCAAAGACAAAGAAACGCCCGATTCGATCGGACCCGAACAGTTTTGCCCGCATCGACATCCGCCTTCAATGGCCATCCGCTTAAAGGCGGACAACCGAAAAAGCCCTCTGGAGTTCGAAAGCATGTGGCCCGGAGGCTTTTTGCCGTTGGAGGTTTGGCAGTAATGCCGCTCATATTTCTTCCAGGTTCGTTGACGGCGCAAAAGGCAAAAACGCAAGGCGGACCGCCACCCGCATGGGTTGAAGTAGCGACCGTCATTGAAAAAGAGGTTGTCACACGAATTACCCTGGTCGGGACCGCGGAACCCTGGTTGGAGACCGTTGTCGCTTCAGAGGAAGCCGGCAAGGTCCGAAACATGCTGTTTGATGAAGGGGAAAAAGTTAAAAAAGATCAGCCGCTTTGCGAGCAGGACACCTCGCAACTCAACTTGAAAATAAAAGCGGCCAAGTCTGATCTTGAGGAGGCGGAAATCCTCTACGCCCAAGCCAAGCGTGAATGGGAACGCCAGAAGCGGCTTTTTGACATCAACAGTGTTTCTGAAAAGGCCTATGAGAACGCCAAATTTAACCTCGATGCATTAGAGAAAAAAGCGGCGCGTCTTCGGACTGAACTTCTGATATTGCAAGACCAATTGCGTAAAAGAATGATAAAAGCCCCGGTTTCAGGGTATGTTGTCGAGCGCCATTGTCTTGTGGGTCAGTGGTTGGGCGAGGGCCAACCTGTTGCAACGATGGTGGTGGCTGATCCCATTCGAGTACGGATACCCGTCCCGGAACGTTATGTCGGACAGTTGAAAAAAGGGGATGTGGCGCAGGTCACTTTTGATGCCTTGCCGGACCGGATCTTCCAAGGAAAAATCTTCTCGGTCATACCTCGCGGGGATGAGGCCGCTCGGACTTTTCCGGTGAGGATTGAAATCCCGAATCCGGACGGGACAATTAAGTCCGGCATGTTGGGGCGTGCTACGCTCGCGGTAGGGAATCCCCACAAAGCGATTCTGATCCCCAAAGATGCGCTGGTATTCAGCGGCAGTGGAACAGCCGTTTATGTGATCATTGATCAATCGGCGCGTCTCGTTCCGGTAAAAACCGGACCTGCACACGGTGCGTTAATTGAAGTTGAAGGAGATTTGAAGGACGGTCTGAAAGTGGTGGTTCGCGGAAATGAACGTCTCAGGCCCGGGCAACCGGTCCGGATTGTGCCGGATATGGAATCCCGAACAAGCCCTTTCATCTTAGCGGCGTCGCGTGAAACCCTAACCGCTGCTGCCCCGGCTGCCTATGAAACTCGTTGATACCTCGATACATAACCCTGTCTCCGTCATTGTAGGCGTTTTTTTTGTGGTGCTCTTTGGAGGGCTGTCTCTTTTCAGAATCCCTGTCCAGCTCACACCCGACGTGACCCGACCCCAGATTACCGTGACGACCGTTTGGCTCGGGGCATCCCCTCAAGAGGTGGAAAGGGAAATCATTGAGCAGCAAGAAGAATACCTGAAAAGCGTTGATGGTCTCACCAAACTGACCAGTGAGTCAAGGGATTCCGTGGGCTTCGTAAACCTAGAATTCTCTGTGGGTACGGATATTGATGCGGCCCTGCTGAAGGTCTCCACAAAGCTGGATCAGGTGCCCTCCTACCCGGATAATGCGGATCGGCCGGTCATCGTTTCGGCAAGCGAAAATGCCCCTCCGATTGCATGGATTGTATTACGATCCACCCGTGATGATACGCCACCCATAGACACACTTCGGAATTTCGCACAGGATTACATTCAACCGCGGCTGGAACGGGTTCCCGGCATAGCCAAAATCAATGTTTTCGGCGGCCGTGAAGAAGAAATGCAGGTGATTTTTGACGGCCGGGCGGTCGCAGCACGCAAAGTCAATATCAGTGAAATCGCTCAAGCCCTGTCGGCCGGCAATAGAAATATATCGGCAGGAAACTTTGACGAGGGAAAAAGACGATATATTGCGCGGACCCAGGCCGAGTACCTCAAACCGGAAGATGCTGAAAAGGTGGTCATCAAATACGAGGGAGATGCACCGGTCCGGATCAAAGATGTGGCTCAGGTTCTTTATGGGTTCAAAAAGCGGGATAATGTGGTTCGAAACAAAGGGGATGAAACGCTCGCCATCAATGCGATTCGCCGAGCCGGGTCGAACGTGCTTCAAGTTATGGTCGGTCTCAGGAACACGATCACCGAGTTAAACGAGTCCTTGCTGGCCGATCGCGGGCTGCGACTTGAGCAGGTTTACGACGAGACGGAATATATCGACAGCGCCATTGGCCTGGTTCGTCAGAACCTTTTTGTCGGGGGGGCCCTGGCAATCGCCGTGCTCTTGGTGTTTCTGCGAAGTTTTTCTTCCACCCTTATTGTCGCCCTCTCCATTCCCATCTCTGTTGTGGGAACCTTCCTCATGCTTGTGCTGTTCGGACGAACCGTCAACGTGATTTCTCTGGCCGGATGTGCCTTTGCTGCGGGGATGGTTGTGGACAACTCCATTGTCGTGCTTGAAAATATTTACCGACACCGGCAAATGGGAGAAAGCAAGCTCGGTGCGGCTTTAACAGGCGCCAAGGAAGTATGGGGGGCGGTTCTTGCCAGCACACTGACCACCATCGCGGTGTTTCTCCCTGTGATATTTGTCGAAGAGGA
>JAWOGN010000070.1:0-4120 GCA_046496815.1 Desulfatiglandaceae bacterium | reverse complement strand
CTTTACGAACTCTCAATGGAAGCAGAAAAAGTATTGACGTTTTGAAAACCCAAAGATTCATGGCCAGTTCCCTTATGCCGCAATACAAGCCTCCGGCGTGAAAGTCTCATGCCGCCGGCATGTCGAAAACTGCGGCCTCTTACCAGAAAGACCAAAGAACCCGGCAAAGCGCCCCTTCAATCAACTATCACCCTTGAGTAAGGTTTTTCACATTTCCGCATCACGATCACTGTAAGAAAAAGCACTTTGGACTCGGACACGTAATGGCAGATACCATCGACGGATTATAATATGGTGATTTGGCCTTCTATTAAAATCGCTTTACAATATCGGATATCGATATTAATATTCAATACAAATTTTCATTTATAGCAGGTTAGCCATTCAGCAGACGAACGACAAGCAATTGCTGATCGACCGGGTGCGCTTTCGGTAAGGATATACACCGGCTTTCTTGCAGGTGAACACCATATATTTTCCCAACTTGCATTCGATGTCGGCATCAGTGCGGGCGCCGAGTTGGAACGAAATGAGGTTCCACACAAGAACCTATTTCTTTTCGGCGGCAGGGCAGACTATGTAACAAGACCCACACTCTTTTAATTAACGTTGCAGGTAGACCTGAAAATATTCATGAGGAATATCTGCTTACAGGAGGTTGCATGATACGAGATCTCGAACTGGCATTTATCAAGCTCCACATTCTGTATCACGCCAACAAAATACCCGTTTTCGGCGTCGGCTTGATGGAGGAACTGGCCCGTCATGGCTACGAGGTCAGCCCGGGAACCCTCTACCCGACGCTGAGCAAATTGGAAAAAAGTGGTTTTTTGACCTGTGAAGCCCGGACGGTGGACCACAAACAACGAAAATATTACCGCATTACCCCTGCAGGAATATCACTCCTGGGAAAAATGAAAACAAAAATTGAAGAATTGTATGACGAGGTCGTCAAGGATCAATGAGCTACATGATTATATGCACCATGGCACTTGTGGTCTCCGGATTGACGCTTTTTTCCGGCTTCGGACTCGGAACGCTCCTTATGCCGGCCTTTGCCCTCTTTTTCCCGGTGGAAGTAGCCATTGCTGCAACGGCCATTGTTCACCTTGCCAATAACATCTTTAAATTGGGCCTTGTGGG
The DNA here is from genome assembly GCA_046496815.1 of Desulfatiglandaceae bacterium. Taxonomy (GTDB): domain Bacteria; phylum Desulfobacterota; class DSM-4660; order Desulfatiglandales; family Desulfatiglandaceae; genus JAWOGN01. Next base: position 2,977 of record JAWOGN010000070.1, on the reverse strand, counting down.
CAGAAAAGCCAATCTTGGGATTGTGGTGAGATTCGCCCTCCCGGCAGCCATCATGGCCATGACAGGAGCCTTGCTTTTGAGCTATTTTGCCACGATTGAACCCATCACCCAATACACCCTTGCCGGTCGTGATTGTACTGTGACCGTCGTGAAGCTGGTCATCGCGGTAATGATCATGGGTTTTGCCTTTATTGAGCTAAATCCCAATTTTGAAAAGCTCGCATTTAATACGAAGTTTATCCCGCTCGGCGGCGCATTATCCGGTTTTTTCGGGGGCCTGTCCGGTCATCAGGGAGCATTGCGGACCGCGTTCCTGATTCGGGCCGGACTTGAAAAGGATGTGTTTATCGGGACCATGGTGGTATCCGCCGTAGTGGTGGATCTATCCCGGCTGGTGATCTACGGCGCCACCTTCTTTTCACGGGACTTCGCAGTCTTGAAAACCCAGGGCGTTATTGAGCTTGTTATTGCCGGGTCCCTGGCCGCCTTTGCAGGCGCGTTCATCGGCTCAAGGCTTCTCAAAAAGATCACCATGCGTACCATTCAGATCTTGGTGGGAGTCATGCTGTTAGTCCTGGCGGTTGCTATCGGGATCGGGATTATATGAATGGGCCAGGAAAGAATGAATGGATAACGAACCGGTAGCGCGTGCGAGGGATTGGATTGCCATGACGAATAGCATCCCCCAGAATGCGAAATGCAATAATTGCACGATTAAATTGGTGACCATCGCGTACCAGCGGGCGCCCTGGTTCCGTCTGCTGCGCGAACCATTGTGGCTGGGGATGCGTTTTCTCGTACGTTTTCACCATATTGATACCGGAGAATATCTCGTAAGAACGCAGGCCTGTTATAACTGCATCCGGTATTACAAGACTGCCTTGAGGGAGCGGTCAGCTGCGTTCCGCCGGCTGCATAGCCTCATCAACCCGGTGTTCGATTACTTTTTGGAGAGAATCGTAACCGGGGAAGAACTAAGCCGAGCCAAGCTGTATGCACGGGAAGCATCCAGGGGCAGTCTGAGCCAAGCCGAAGTGGATGAATGGATGAAAGGGATGATGAAGATCGACCTTTCGCTATTCACCCCGAAAGGGAAGTATAGTGGGAAATTATGATTCTGAAGGTAAAGGTGTGGATTACACTGTTTGTCGTGACAGGCTTGCTTATCATTGGGGCAAGGTATGTGTCATATTTCCCTGGTGACGTGGCCGTGGCCCGTTTCGTTCAATGGATTACGCTCGAGTCCACGGCATGGGCGCAGCGGATTTCCTCGACAGCCAAGTCCCCATGGAATCTGTTCCTTATCGGCGTTACAGGGGGGCTTTCCTGGTGGCTTGCCGGATGGCGTGCGATTCTGCTCGCTCTGGCCGGCTTCGCCGGAATGTGGCTCCTCGGAAAAGCGCTTGGCCCTATTATCGGCAGGCCCCGACCTTCACCCGACCTGGTGCATGTGGTGGACAAGCTCTCCGGATATTCCTTTCCGTCCATTTTTGGCATGACGTATGCCTCAACCATCGGATTCCTTGCAGTTCTATTCAATAGAAAAGCCTCGGGGGTGCTGCGAATATCCGTTATCACATTCTGTAGTCTCTTGTTGCTTGTGGGTGGGGCGGCTCGTGTTGGTCTGGGCGCTTACTCGCCGAGTGATGTCATTTTGTCATACTTGGTTGCGATGCTTTGGGCTTATTTCCTCATCCGTTTCGCGTAAAAAGGATTCCCGCGCGACCACAAGCGGGAAAACCGCAGGTATCGTGGTGATAGGGTGATAAGACATTGCTTTTTCGGTGCATGACTGTAGAGAAATCATCCTTGTAAGCTAGGAGACTGTCCGAGAATGAGGAATTTTTTTCAAGATCAAGGAAGGCGAAAATTATAACCACAGGAATACATTTAAGTATTTCGAGGATTATAATTTGAGCCTGACACAGAGATTGGGGAAAATAGCCATTCTCGGACAGCCTCCTAGGGAAAAAGTAATCCCATATATGGAATATCCGACTGGATCGCAATCCCAAGGTTGTTCCGGAATATGGGCTTTAGAAGATAGAGCTTTCCTACCTGTAGGCGTAATCCGATACGCATACGGGCTGATGGGCCTGTGGTTTCATAAAACAAATGCCATCACATCTGTCTGAATAGGTGTAGATAGCGGTTGCTGGCGGTCAGGGTCTCGCTTCGCCCTTTGAGCCTCACCACCCCTTTGCCTCTCAGGGACCGGCTTATACGGTCGATATATCGGACATTGACGATGGTCCCGCGGTGGATCTGCCAGAACGTTTCAGTATCCAATTCTGCTGCCAGTTTCTTTATGGTCTTTCGGATCAGCGACTCCCCTTCACCAGTAATAACCTGGGTGTATTTATCCTGGGCCTTGAAGTAAATGACCTCATCCACCGGGATCAGGCGCACACTGTCGCCCTGTTGCACGCGGACATAATGGAGACGCTTCACATTCTCATGGCCGGAGAAGCGGTCCAAGAGACGACGAAGGGCCTCCACGGGAACGGTCGCATCCGTTTTCAGTGCCTGCTTCAGCCGTGTTACCGTCTTTTTGAGCCGCTCTGTGGAAACCGGTTTGAGCAGATAGTCCACGGCCTCGTTCTCAAAGGCCTCCACCGCATAGGCGTCATAGGCCGTCACGAAAACGATCCGGCAGTTTCCTGAGATCCTGTCGGCCACTTCCATGCCGGTCATCCCCGGCATCCGGATGTCCAAAAAGGCGATGTCGGGATGATGTAGCGCCATAAGATCCAGGGTCTCCCTGCCGTTGTGCGCTTCGCCCGCGATGATGAGCTCGGGCCACACCTCGGAGAGCATCCTTCGCAGGGATTCCCTCAAAGGGGCTTCATCATCCGCTATGATGGCTGTGATGGGGGTCGTCATGTGGAATCTCCAGGGTTGCCCTCAGCCCGCAAGGCTGGTTTTCCTCCAGGATCAGGCGTGCGTTACCATGGAAAAGGGCCTGCAGCCGTTCACG
>JAWOGN010000029.1:0-7097 GCA_046496815.1 Desulfatiglandaceae bacterium | reverse complement strand
TGACAAAACTGGATGTGAAGGCAGAGCAAAATGTGATGCTGGTCGGCCATTTGCCCTTCATGGAGAAGCTGACATCCTATCTTGTGACAGGGTCTTCGGACAGGCCGCCGGTACTCAAATTCCAAAACGGAGGCATCGCCTGTCTGGACCGGGATGAAGCGTCGAACTCATGGTTGATCAAATGGACTCTCTTCCCCCATACGGATTGAGGGCTTCCACTTCGAGGAGGAACAATGAAGAATCGGAACATCCTGGACAGGATGAAATCGGACGTTGTTCTTGGCGCCCAAGGCTACTTGTTTGAGCTCGAAAGAAGAGGATACGTAAAGGCCGGGTTGTTTGTTCCGGAAGTCGTTCTTGAATATCCGGAGGCGGTCAAGGAGCTTCACAGGGAGTTCTTGAGGGCCGGCTCGGAAGTCATGGTCGCGTTGACGTATTATGCGCACCGGCAAAAGATGACGGAGGCAGGTTTAAAACACAATCTTGAGGCCCTGAACCGGGCAGCCGTCAGGATCGCAAAGGAGGTGGCTTCTGAGGGAGAGGCTTTGGTAGCCGGAAATTTGAGCAACACATGGCTCTATGACAGCAAGCATCCCGATAAATCCGAGAAGCGGATCCGACCTATGTTCGAAGAGCAGGTCGGATGGGCCCAGGAAGAGGGCGTAGATTTCTTTATAGCTGAAACCTTCAGCCACCTCGGGGAAGCACTTATCGCCTTAAAGGTGATCAAGGAAAACAACGGCACCGCCCTTGTGACCTTCATACCCATAAGGGAAATTTCTGAGGATGGATATACCTGGGAAGAGGCTTGCAAAAAACTCGAGCATAACGGAGCCGACATTGTCGGTCTGAATTGTGGAAGAGGGCCGGCCACGATGTTCCATTTGTTAAAGAGAATCAGAGAGAGCGTGGTGTGCTATACCGCCGCGCAACCAGCGCCTTACAGGACGACCGACACGCATCCCTCTTTCCGGGATCTCAGGGATCGCGAAGGGAACAAGGCGTTTCCTGTAGGTTTGGACCCCTTTCTCCATACGAGATTTGAGATGGCCGATTTCGCCCTTGATGCCAAAAGGGCGGGAATCAATTATATAGGAATCTGCTGTGGCGGTGCGCCACACCACGTAAGGGCAATGGCTGAAGCTTTGGGTCGGAAGGTTCCGGCAAGCAAGTATTCGATCCCATAGCCCGCCTCTAAAAATGGTTCATGTTCCGGCAACCTGACAGAGAGGGTCATATGAATGGCTCAATGGCAAAGAGGATCTTAGGCTTGTTGCTGGGCTTGCTGATGGGGTCTTTCGTTCCGACTGTCCCTCAGGTCAAGGCCACACAAAACTATGCCGCAGAAACCGGCAAAGGGTGTATTTTCTGCCACCAGGAAAGCACGGGCGGTCCACTGAAAACCGTGGGCTTCGCCTACATCCGAAATGGCTATCAGTACCCCATTCCCGGAAGAATTCTTGAAAAGGCGGAGGCTTTTCAGACCCCTTTTCACAAGACCCTCCGGTTTATCATCGGCTATCTCCATCTCCTTGCCGCCGTCGTCTTTTTCGGAGCCATCTTTTACATCCACCTTTTTGTGGGTCCGAAACAACTCCGAGGAGGCATTCCAAAATCGGAGAGAATTCTGGGTGTTTCTTGCATGGGGGTCCTGAGCGCAACAGGAGTCTATCTCACGTGGGTGCGAATAGACCGATGGGAGCAGTTTTTCAACAACACATTCGGGCTCATGCTTTTTGTGAAGATTCTTCTTTTTCTGCTCATGGTGGCCATTGGGATCACCGCCATCACCGTGATCCACCGGCGCATGAAAAAAGAAGCCGGGGGCGATGAAAAGACCACGGACTCCGATGAAATTACGGGCGCGAACCTGATCCGGTTTGAAGGCTCGGGAGGCAAACCGGCATACATTGTTTACGAAAAAAAGATCTACGATGTCACGGACAGCCCGAAGTGGGAAGAAGGGCGGCACTTCGGCAAGCACACGGCCGGGGCCGATCTCACTAGCGCCATGAAAGGCGCCCCCCATGGGCCGGAGGTGTTGGACAAGGTGAAACCCATGGGAACCCTTTCCGACGGTCCTGCCCCGGCTGAAAGGTCGGCAGGGGCCCACAAGATCTTTCTTTGGATGGCGTACAGTAACCTGGTCATCATCTTTCTCATTTTGGGCTGCATCAGTGTCTGGCGCTGGGGTTTTCCCGTGAGGCTCCTTCCTGAAAAGCGTGCGGTTGCGCTTGCCGGAACGGGATGCCTCGAATGCCATCAAACAGGAACCCCGGGTATTTTCCATGGATGGGAGCGAAGCGTCCACGCAAAGGTTGGCGTGGACTGTTACAAGTGCCACAAAGCGGAAATCGGCGATGGATTCTACAGCAAAGAGCACCTGGATATGGATCCCGACAACCCCGTGGCCATCGTGGTGAGCCCCAAAACCTGCGCGGGCTGTCATCCTGAGGAGGCCGCACAATACGAGCGGAGCAAACACGCCAACACCATCGAAATCATATGGAAAGTGGATCACTGGCTCAATGACGGCATGAACAACCTCATTGAGAGGACCACCGGTTGCTATGCTTGTCACGGCACGGTGGTGGAGCTTTCCAATGGACGTCCCGAGCCGGGCACTTGGCCCAATGTTGGTGTGGGGCGCAAGAATCCTGACGGTTCCCTGGGCAGCTGCACCAGTTGCCACACGCGGCACAAGTTTTCCGTGGTGGAGGCGAGAAAACCGGAAGCCTGTGACCAGTGCCATCTCGGACCGGATCATCCACAGATCGAGATCTACAATGAGTCTAAACACGGAACCCTGTATCATGCAGAAGGTCAGGATTGGAACTGGGCTCCTGAGGACGGAAAATGGCAGGCAGGAAGGGATTTCAGAGCCCCCACCTGCGCAGCGTGTCATATGTCTGCGGCGGCCCATGTTCCTAAAACCCACGATGTCACCGAAAGGCTGTCCTGGGAAACCCAGGCGCCTTTGACAGTGCGGCCAAGCGATTTTAAGCCCTTTCCGGCCCGTACCGATTGGAAAGAAGAAAGGGCCAAGATGAAATCGGTGTGCCTCCAGTGCCACTCCCGGGACTGGACCGATCATCATTTCTCAAACTTTGACCAAGTGGTCGCCAACTACAATGAGACTTACTACATACCCGTCAAAACCTTAATCGATTCACTCTATGCCTCTGAACGGCTTTCAGACGAGCGGTACTTCGATGAGGAACTCGAGTGGGCCTTTTATGAATTCTGGCACCATGAAGGCCGAAGGGCCCGAATGGGTGCGGCCATGATGGCGCCGGACTATGCGTGGTGGCACGGGTTTTATGAAATGAAGCATCGTTTCGTGAACATTGTTCAAGAGGCTGAGGCATTGAAAATCAGGGGAGAGCCTGCGTCTATATATAAGGAGTTTCCGGGAAGGTATGAGCCGCAGGTCAAACCCTAGCAGTTTTTGCCCATGTGAAGCCGCTATTCGCGCGAGGAAGACGGAATCCGCAACAGGAGATGGTTTGGCGTTTTTCAATGGGGCGCTGAACCCTGAACCGCTCAACCTTGGTACGATCAAATAAACCCATGAAAGGAGAAACGAACCATGACCAAGCGAATCAACCTCAGTGTGAATGATGCCCCCATCGAGATGGATTACTTTGTGCAGCGCTTCGTGGATCACACGGTCGGAGGAATCGTCTCCAGCCTGGAGGGAGTCGGCGACATGCGCGACATTGAGATGGAGATCAACGGCAACAACGTATCTGTTTCCGTAAATGCCGGTGATGTGCCCCTGAACGAGTTCGCCGTCGCCATTGTGAGCAACACGGTGCGAGGCATGGTTTCCTCTTTGAAGGGCGTGGAAAGCACTGAAAAAATCCGGATCGACATTCAACGTTAGGGAGCCTACTGGTTGTGAGCTTTATGTGACTGGTGTCCCATCATGCGGCCTTGCCGGTACAGCCGCCGGGACTCTTCAGGGATATTCGGAGGGATAATTCCGTCTGCTTGGAGTTCCGAAGGAAGGGCCTTTCGCGCCACCGTGCCTTTCGGAAAGTCATAAGGCTTGGTCTCATCGTAATCTTCAACGGAATCACGCACTCGAAGCACGTTGGCCATTGAACCCATAACGGTTTGGCCGAACTGCCCTTTGTACCCGCGCATGGGGATAGAATTCGCAGGCAGGGGCATCCCTGTGCGGGTCATGTCCCGCATCCCTGTGGTGCCCATGGTCATATAGCCGGGTATCATCTCGCGGACCTTATCATCAAATTCAGCGGTATTGACACCAACCATGTTGGGGAAATCGTGGCCCATCTGTGTCATGGTGTGGTGGGTCATGTGGCAGTGGAACAGCCAATCGCCGGGATTGTCGGCAATAAATTCGATGACTTTAGCCGATCCGACCTGCACCAGCACGGTGGTCTCGGGGAGGAGTTTGGACTTGTCCTGGGCCCAGCCGCCGTCCGTACCTATAATCTTGAAAGCGTAGCCGTGAAGGTGAATGGGATGATGGTCCATGGCCGAAAGGTTACCGAATCGAATCCAAACGCGATCACCCAGTTCCACGACCAGCGGCTCTGTATCCGGCATGGCCTTGCCGTTCATAGTCAGCACATTGAAGTCCGTCATCTCATTGGGATTCGGTCGTGACGCTCCCGCGTCGATTCGCCATTCATGGAGCATAATGGCGAAGTCTCGATCCGGGCGCTTGGCGGTGTCGCGTTGACGCTCATGCACAAGGATCATACCGGTGAGCCCCATGCCCTCCTGGGTCATGGAATCGAAGTGGGGGTGATACATGAAGGTCCCGGCATGGGGAAAGATAAACTCGTAGCGAAAGGTCTCACCCGGTTGTATGGCCGGCTGCGTCAACCCTGAAACGCCGTCCATGCCGCAAGGCAGAAGCACGCCGTGCCAATGCACGCTGGTGGGAGCAGGAAGGTTGTTGGTCACGTAAATGCGAACGCGGTCGCCTGTCGCCAATTCGATCATCGGTCCGGGTACCGCGCCGTTGTAACCCCACGTCTTAATGACCAGACCCCGGGCAACTTCCCACAACACCGGTTCAGCCACCAAATGGAAAATTTTGATCCCGTTGATAATCCTATGTTGAGCCTTGAAACCGTTGGGGCAAACGGCCGGTGTGTACTCTACCGAGGGTCTTCCGGGCGCTAAAGCCTTGCGTGCCGCCCCTTCCCACGGCCTGGGCGGGGTTGACGGTTTTGGAACGCGGAGTGTCGGCGAGTCGTAGGAAAAAGCCTGCGCCTGGGCTCGGCCGGAAGGAAAGAGGGAAACACTCACAGCGCAGATGATCGCTGCCACGAACAGAGTCAAAACATATGGTCCTTTCATTCCCATTCTCCTGCCAACGGGATTCAACATCATCAATGCCCTTCATTGCCGCCCATTTGCATGGCGTGGTCACCGGACCCGGGTAGATCGAGTCTTGTCTGCCTGATCATCCTACCGGCCAGGATTTGCTCCAGTTCGGTGCGGACAATCCAATAATCCCTCTGTGAGAGGATGTAGCGATGGCGAACCTGGATTTCCCGGTGCTTGGCTTGAAGCAACTGGAAAACGCCAAGTTGCATGGCATTGTATTGGAGCTGGGTCTCCAAAGTGATCTGCTCTGCCAGGGGAAGTACGACCCTCCCGTAGTGTTCGCTCTGCCGACGCGCAGTGAGAAGACGGTGGCGTGCTGAGCGCACCGCGGATCTTAGGTCCACGGCTTTTGCCGTGTACTCATTCCACAGCCGGCGAAGGTGAGCCCGGGCCTCAGCTCGCCTGGCCTGCCCCCAGTCGAAGATCGGTAATGCCACGGCGATTGCCGGGCCGACATTCCACAACCCGTCAGGCTCTCTTTCAGAAGCGGCTCCCAATGCAAGTTCCGGAAAGACCAGCTCGGTTTCATCGATACCGGCACGGGCGGCCATAGCCTTCATGCGTTCGCGCAAAATGATCAAGTCCTGGCTCTTTGCCACGGCCCGATACTCGAGCCTGGAGAGGTCGATCGCCTTTGGTGGTATAGGCGGCAAATGCGAATCTACCTGCCACTCGGTATCATCACCCCAGAGGCCCATGAGTGAGTTCATCTTCTCCCTTCCCTCAAGCACAGCCAGTTCGGCCGAAGCCACCGCCGGTTTCGTTATCTCATACAAGGACCGCTCTTTGGCGAGGTCCAGAGCCGTGATGTTGCCGGCTCTGTGAAGTCTCCGGGCCATGTCGTAAGAGGCTTCAGCCGCTTCGAGAATATCCCGTTGGAGCTCAAGGGATTGCTCCGCTGCCTGAAATGATAAAAAGGCAATTTTGACGCGGACCGTCAGGTCCATGATCAGCCCGATCACGTCCGCCTTGACGGCTTCAAGCTGGGCCTGCGCCAGTCGTTTGCGCAGCGGAATCATCAAGATGTCCAGAAAATTTTGAGTCACTCCCATTTCAAGAATGGGATCGGTGTTCGGCGGATTGCCTTCCAGAAAACGCAGCTCTACATGAAAAATGGGATTTCTCAGAAGCCCCGCCTGAACGAGGTTGGCCTGTGCAATGCCCAGGCGTTCGTAAGTGCCCTGAAGACGCGGGTTATTCAGGAGCGCGATCTGAACGGCTTGGTCTTCCGTCAGTTTCTCTGCCAGCAGGTGGCGAACTTCGGTCGCCACAAAGGCGTCTTCTTTTGTGCCCTGATTCCACCGGACTGTGTGTCCGATCCGGTCTTGAGCACCCTTTTGAACCGCCTCAAATGCGGGGCCGGCATCCAGTGAAGCGCATCCACTGACAAAAAGAATCAGGGATATGAAAGCCAAAAGACTCTTTAGCCGCCGGCTCATTGATCTGTTGTTCCTTTCATATGGACAGAGGAGCCGCTGCTATGGGACCCCTCCGTGTGCCTCTTCATTTCAGATGGCATCTGCGGTGGTGGAGCGGGCAGATTGTCTTCATCTATGTCAAGGGTGTTGGAGTGTCCGGCCAAGGCAGCCGGTTGGGCCTTTGGGTTTGCCGGATGATGCGAACCTGTAACAGGCATTTCAATCCGTGCGCAGGCCGCTGCGGCAAAAAAACAACAGAAAAAAATAAATCTCAGAATTCCGGCCATGTTCCTCCTTTGATTGAAGGCG
>JAWOGN010000019.1:0-3834 GCA_046496815.1 Desulfatiglandaceae bacterium | reverse complement strand
CCGCTGACGCCGAAAAGGGCCGGCACCTCGTATTCTCTGGCCACGTTGGCCAGATGGCTGCTCGGGCTGCCGTATTCGGCAATAACGGCCGCCGCCCGATCCAAAAGGGTGGCATATCCCGGCAAAGATTGGCGGATGACCATGACGTTGCCCGGCTTGAACTGAAACTTATCCGCCTCCTTTTTCAGAATATGCACCGGTCCGGTCGCGGCGCCCGGGCTGGCCGCAACGCCTCCCTCGAGAAGTACGGGAAGACCGGTGTCCGGCTTTGCAGGAATTTCCGCTTCGTGGTCGGACACGCGGGACATCCGCAAGGGACGGCATTGCAGGATATTGATGCAACCATGAGCATCGATGGCCCATTCAATATCCTGGGGTTCCCCAAAATAATCATCAAGCTTGAGGGCCAGTCGTCCCAATTCCAAAGCCTGCTCCGCTTTCAGGGATGGTTGTGCACTTTTCAGGTCGTCCAACGGGTACCGGCAGATGCCCTCCTCATCCAGACAGTGATACTCCATGGATTTTCGGGCGATCTCCCGTGAAAGCAGCCTGAGCGGTTTCGTTCGCGACAAAACAAAGCGATCCGTACTCGAACGACCGTCCACGACCAGTCCGGGAAGTCCCCAAACCGCATGGATCAGGATGGTTTCATCACGGGGATTCAACGGATTTCTCGTGTAGAGGACGCCGCCGCAGGATGCGTCCACCATTTGAAGACACCCGACACACATGATTGCGTCTTCATCACGCAAGCCTCGATGGAAGCGGTAGGCCATGGCCGTTGGCGTATATTTACCCGCAACGACCTCTTTGTAGGCATGCGGGAGATGTCTCGGGTTCACGTTGAGAAGGGACCGGTATTGACCGGCAAACGATGCGTCTCTGGTGTCTTCATTCACGGCGCTGCTGCGCACGGCCAGGGCTGTTGCGCCTGCTTGCGAGGTAATCCCCATCGCTTCGACGGCCTTGTTGATTTCCGTTGCCAGGGATTGGGGCATCGAGGCCTGAATCACCAGTTGTTGCAAAGCGGAACTCAGTTCATACATCCCATTCGGGTCGCCGACATCATGGGCCTGGATACGCCGATCGATTTCTTCCTGGAGCCGGTTATGGGTCACGAACAGGTGATAGGCAGCCGAGGTGATCACGAATCCGGGCGGCGCGACCATCCCGAGTTTTGTAATGATTTCCCCCAAATTTGCCATTTTGACACCCGCAGATTCCACCAAGGTCTTGTCGAGCTTTCGGAGATCCAAGACGAGTGATCCCTCCGCGGTCCTGGGCCTTGCATCGAGCAGGGAGCCGATCTTTTGCTGCATGTCCTCGAAACGCTCATAAAGGGCCCGGTAGCGGCCGTCGGAAGCCAGCGAGTTCAGATGTTGAATGATTTGGTAGACATTGGCGGAAACCAGGGCGCAACGGGACCGAATAAAACTCATTCCGAAAGGCTTGTTCCCTTGCAAGCCCTCTTCCATCTCGGCCATCATGTGCAGGACTTTGTCGTTGGCGTTCAGTATGCGCTTGAACTGCAGATACCGCAGTTTGAACCCCCTTTGCAGCTCTTCGTCGCTTTTCTGCAACCGCGAAGGCTCTTTTCGGGTTCTTAATCCCGCCACCATCTTACGGATAAAACGTAGCATACGCTTCTACGATATCGCGACCAACCGGATTTGGCTTTCCTAGGAGGCTGTCCGAGAATGGCTATTTTCCCCAATCTCTGTGTCAGGTTCAAATTATAATCCTCGAAATACTTAAATGTATTCCTGTGGTTATAATTTTCGCCTTCCTTGATCTTGAAAAAAAATCCTCATTCTCGGACAGTCTCCTAGTGGCCCAATTTGAGGCCCAGCCCCTCGAATAAATAGAGAACGCCGAAACCGTACCACAAGGTATACAGCACGTAAAAGACAAGGGAAACGATCACGATGCCGTAACGATCCCGAACGCTCTGGGCTTCGATCCCATAATAATTATAGGCCGTCTCCACCGCCTTGTTCCGCACCAGCGCCACGAGTTTGGCTTCCTTAAAAAGTTTTTGCTTACTCAATTCGAAATCCATGGCCTTGAGAGCGCTCCACCAGTGAAACAACACCCTGCGTTCATCATACCCGTACTTATTCCGAATGTGCTCCCCCTCGTTCGCGTACATTTTCTCTGCATCATCGAGTGCGTTCAGCAGAACATCAACCATATTGCCCTCTATTTTCAGCACTTTTTTTTCGGCTAGGGCGCGTCCGCCCCCGGCGTTGAAAAGTTGCGCTGTTTGGGCCGCTTGTTTTTCATCGGCCATCGGCAAGGACACGGTAATTTCCCGTTTTTCGAATCGAAGGGTCTCTTCCTTCAAGCCCGGCAAATAATTGGCCGAACCCTTGGAGATGGTATTGTACAGATTGTCCAGGTACTCCAGTGTGTTGTGACCCTTGAAAAGGGGGACAAACAACAAAACCAGGGTCACCGTGAAGCTGATTATTAATGCCATGCCTTTGAAGAGGGATTGTTTTTGTGAACTCATAGGCCTATCTCCTGTTTTCTCAGCACACCCATGTTGGCAAAAAAAGTGCCTACCACCCAGACCCCGAACCCGCCAATGACCAGGAAAAACGCCCATATGCCGATCACCTCCAGCACATGGGCGGCGCTTTTGGAAATGGGAAGGATTTCCATGGCGGAGAGCTTGGCCGGCAGGGCGAAAATCCGGTTTATGAAACCGGCCAGGACCGCCATGGCGTAAAAGCCGCGGATGGTGATGCCCTTGACGACCTTGGTCACGATGGCCCCGACCTGGATACCGATGAGCGAACCAATCAGCATCCCCATGGCAAGGGTATAGAAAATGAAACCGTAAACGGCATATTGGCTGATGGCCGCGTAGCCCGCCGTAAAGATGATTTGAAAAATATCCGTTCCCACCGTGGTCATTGAGGAGACGCCCAGAACATAGACAAAGATGGGGAAAGTCAAGAAGCCCCCACCAACGCCCATGATACCGGCGGCCAGACCGACCAGGGCGCCGCTGGCCACGAGGAAGACCCAGGAAATCGTGCGCCCGCCGGGAGCAAAATCATGATCAAAATGCACCATGGGAGGAATTTTGACCGCTTGGATGGAACAGGGCAGCCCCCCCAACTCGCAGCCTTCATCTCTTTGAACGTGGCCTGTATCAGCAGGAAGGGGTGCGCTCTGTAGTTTAAGCCGTTTGCGTGCCCGCAAATAGTCCAGCATGGCGTAGGAACCCAGGAAACCGAGCATCAGGGAGTAGATCACGGTAATGAAGGCGTCACTTAAAACCGGATTGATTTCATAGAAAAAACGATTGATCATGCCGCCGACGGTCGCACCGATGACGGCTCCGATAAGAAAAACCGCGGCCAGGGGTACGGAGACATTCCCCAGTTTGCGGTGGATCACGCTGCCCATGATGGCTTTGGCAAAAATGTGGAACAAATCGGTGCCCACGGCCAGGATGCCCTTGATGCCGGCGCTCATCAGGGCCGGCGCGATGACGAAGCCCCCCCCGGCACCGATACAACCGGTGATCAGGCCGGCCCCGACGCCGATGAGAATCGATACGATGAAAATGCCGGTGGAATAAAATGCGGGGCTGTAGGCTTTTTTCCCGCCGAGAACGTCGGGCAATACGTCTGTCACTTGGTCCGCCAGGGCGATTCCTCCCAATAGACAGGGAACCAACAAAAGCCCGAGAATAACCAGTCGCGTCTTACTGTTTAAAATTTCCCGAGAAACCGCAATTTCCCATCTGGCGTGGGCCGTGGCGCCAAGCATCATCAGTCGGCCCAGTTGTTTAAAAAATCCCATTTTTCTGCTCCTTGTGTG
>JAWOGN010000229.1:0-22961 GCA_046496815.1 Desulfatiglandaceae bacterium | reverse complement strand
GATAGCCAGCCGCTGAGGCGTTATCCTGTGGCCACTATCCCTTAATTTCTGGATGATGATTTCAAATCTTTTTTTATGGTTTGCCAACTGAAGCCTCTTTATTATAAATAATAATTCTTTTTAAATAACATTAATTGTTTTTTCTGTCAATCCCTATTTCAATCATTCACGTACGATAATTTCATTCGTTGATTTGACCCATTTTAATTTCGACGGCCGGACTTGCCTCCAAAAATTCAATTGAGATTTTTGTTGTATTACCTAGGGGGACGTGGGGACGTACCTCAAAATATCAATTGACATGTTTAAGATAGAATGTTAATCGACACTCATGCCAAGGAAATCACGCATAGACGCCCCAGGCGCTTTGCACCATGTCATGGTCAGGGGCATTGATCGCAAGGAGATATTCAGCGATCAAAAGGATTATAAAGGTTTTATGGATAGGCTTGGCGATCTGCTGATCGAAACCAGGACGTTATGCTATGCATGGGCCTTGATACCCAATCACTTTCACCTTCTGTTGAGAACGGGAAACACCCCCATCTCCATTCTGATGAAAAGACTGCTTACCGGTTATGCAGTCAATTTTAACCGGCGACATAACCGGTATGGGCATCTCTTCCAGAATCGCTTCAGATCTATCCTGTGCCAGGAAGACTCCTACCTGTTGGAGCTTGTCCGTTATATCCACCTTAATCCCATAAGAGCTGGTCTTGTGAGTGAATATAAAAATTTGAGTTGGTACGCTTATTGCGGTCACGCTGCTATTATGGGGCGGCGGAAAGTTGACTGGCAGGATACAGATTATGTGCTTGGATTCTTTGGAAATAAAGAAGCCGGGGCAAGGATCGAGTATAGCCGTTTTGTTCGAGTGGGAATTGAACAGGGACGCCGCCCTGATCTTACCGGCGGGGGATTATTGCGAAGTCATGGCGGATGGACACGGGTAAAATTATTGAGAGATACGGGGGACTATCAAAAAGGCGACGAGCGGATACTGGGAGACGGACAATTTGTAAAGGAAGTCCTGGCAAAGGCTGAAGAGGGGTTCAAGGAAAGGTATCAACTTAAAGCTAAAGGCTACAATCTGGAAAAATTGATCAAACGGGTGGCGGAGATAACTGATGTAACGCCTGAACAGATTAAGGACGGGAGAAGGGATGCCAAAAGGACAAAGGCAAGAAGCATTTTGTGTTACTGGGCTACGGAGAAACTGGGATTGGCACAAAGCCAGCTGGCCCTAATATTAAACCGGACGCAATCGGCTATTGTTTATGCAGTGAGAAGGGGAAGAGCAATCGTTGAAAGCAACTCGTATGTGATTGAATAAAGTCTGAATTCATATTTTGAGGTGCGTCCCCTATTTCTACATGAAAGCGGGAGAGAACACGTTACATTCAGAAATTTGCCGGTTTCTCATTGAATCGATTCCGAAAGGACGATTACCATGTTCAAAGCAATCTTGTCGGCAATGATGGTGATGGTGGCGGTATTGACAATTGGAAGCAGCCGAAATTCAGATGCGACATCTTTAAATTTATCACAATTTCAATGGAAAAACCGTCTGCTTCTTTTATTTGCTCCCAGTCCGACGCACCCATCGTTTGATCAATTGCATAAATCGCTTCAGGTGCGGAATGCGGGAGTGAAGGATCGGGATTTGGTGGTTTTCGAAATCTTTGAATCCGATCGGTCCACCATGAATAACGATTCTCTCGATCCTCAAACAGCCCGATCGCTTCGCGAAGAATTCAGCGTATCCCAGGGCGAATTCCGTGTCATCCTCATCGGGAAGGACGGTGGCATAAAGCTGAAACGTCAGTCTCAAACGCGGCTGGAAGACATTTTTTCCCTGATCGATGCGATGCCCATGCGCCGGGAAGAAATGCGTCAAAAAAGTGAAAACCGCAAATCCGAAGGAAAGAAATGATTTACCTTTCTCTTCATTTATTACAGAAAATATGCGAGAAAAACTTGAAACAAAAACCCCGGAGAGTTATAAATAATTGTTTTGCGCGGCTTTTTGTGATCGGACTCCTTACCATATTCCGAGTGTAGATGCGGCTGAACCGAGAGGAGGAGGAGGCGTTTCATGGAGAAAATCAAAATCGCGATCGTCGGGGTCGGAAACTGCGCAAGTGCCCTTGTTCAGGGAATTGAGTATTACAAGCACAAGCGTAAGGATGATGCAATCGGTTTTATGCATTGGGATCTTGGAGGCTATAAACCGGGGGATATTGATGTGGTGGCGGCCTTCGATATTGACAAAAGAAAGGTGAAAAAAGACATCTCACAGGCCATATTTGCGCCTCCAAACTGCACCAAAACCATTTATCCCGACATTCCACAAAAGGGCGTAACCGTGAGAATGGGCCGTGTTATGGATGGCGTTGCAAGTCATATGAAAGACTACGATGAAACGCGCACTTTTCTTGTCTCAGATGAGGAAGAACCGGATGAGGAAGTTGTTGTGGCGACAATTCAGGAATCAGGTGCACACATGCTGCTGAATTACCTTCCAGTGGGATCGGAGAAGGCTGCCAGATTTTATGCGGAATGCGCTTTAAAGGCCGGCGTTGGTTTCATCAACAACATGCCCGTTTTTATTGCCAGTAATGGTGACTGGGGAAAACGATTTGAGGAGAAGAACTTACCCATCATCGGGGACGACATCAAATCGCAGCTGGGTGCCACCATCGTACACAGGGTGTTGACCAATCTTTTCATGAACCGGGGCGTGAAACTGGAGCGGACGTATCAGCTGAATACAGGCGGTAACACGGATTTCCTGAATATGCTGGATCGAAACCGTCTCATTTCAAAGCGCGAGTCCAAAACGGAATCGGTACAGTCTCAGCTGGGGGACCACCGGTTAGGCGATGCCGATATCCACATCGGGCCGAGTGATTGGGTGGCCTGGCAGAAGGATAACAAGGTGTGCTTCATCAGAATGGAAGGCAAGCTCTTTGGCGACATTCCAATGGATCTTGAATTGCGGCTGTCGGTCGAAGATTCTCCCAACTCGGGCGGCGTGGTCATTGACGCCATCAGATGCTGCAAACTGGCCCTGGATCGCGGCAAGAGCGGGATTCTTTATTCCCCTTCAGCGTACTTCATGAAACATCCCCCGAAGCAATTCACCGACGCCGAAGCATATCGAATGACCGAGGAATTCATTGCCGGGACGCGGGAGTCCTGATCCGCCTGAGGCGGAAAGCGGTTGAATGGCAAATCTCCGGAAGCGCAAGATGGGGAAAACGGCGTGTGTCTATTCCTTGTTTTTCTCCTTCACCAACTCGATGAAATCCTCCAGGCTTTCCAAGGACCCAAATACATCAACATATAACTGCTCACTCCAAAGCGTAAGACCCAGCTTGAAAATGTAGTGAATTAGCTTATCGGCTTTTTCGGGTCCCTGAAACCTTAGCACCTGGTAAAGTAAATCCTCTGGAATGCTGATTGGATGTAAAGCCGTCAAAGGCGGGTTTTCTTCCTTCAGATAATCCTGAACACTTTTCAGAACCGATAGATATATATACTTCTTTCTATATTCCGTCTCATCCATGCGTTAAGCATTCCCGATTTCGAGCGTCGGCTGAAGGGGGGTCTATGAAGAACAGCGCAGGCCTGGACCCCGGAAAAGATGAACCGGTCTCGACTTCGTCGTTGCTGAAATTCAACAGATTCGTCACAAAAGCAAGATCCCAGTGCCCCGACAGAATCAGCTGATGCAAGTTTCTGCAAAATTCATGCACAATAGGACTTTTTATATATTTCCATCGAATTGAATAGGTTAGCCTTGATTCAAGGCGCCGACATCAATGAATTTGGTGATTTGACACCGCAGACTGGGGAATCAGATTCCTTATTTCGGTAAAAGCTTACCCAGCAGTATACCGGCAGGTTACCGGCCAATTCAGCCACAGGCGAATCGAAGGACTGTTGAAATGGGTATTCAGGGTGTTACTGATGAAGTGGGAATCGGATATTCTTTGGTTTCGGTCACGTTCGGACGGTGCGTTTAAAAGAAAAAAAACGACGAGAATTTTCGGCTTATGGAGACAGAGTGACGCAGGCGTGTTTTCAGGGTTTCGGCATGAGATTCCTGCCTCTTTCAATTGCAATTTGCATGTAGGTCTCGGCCCCGGTTTCGGGAGGGGCATACAGGTCGTCCTCGGATTTCCGGGTTAAGCGCAATGCCTCGCTGGAACAGGTGGTGACACACAGACCACACCCGATACATCTGTCTCGATCAATTGTCGCTATCTCATCCACCATTTTTATGGCCTCCATCTGACAACGGTCCAGGCAGGTTTCACATCCCGTACATTTTTCGGAATCCACCTCAGCAAAGTAATTGCTTTGTACCGCCGCAGCCGGCACCGGCTGTTTTTTCAGGGACCGGAGCATTCCACAACAGTCCCCGCAGCAACTGCACATACCACCGAACCTTTGGGAGTTGAAAGGCTGCATCACCAAACCCACTTCCTCATTGCGTTTCACAATGTCTCTTGCTTCCTCTTTGTTGATGTAGCGACCCATGCCGTTTTCCACGTAGAAATGCGCGTGAGAACCAAACATGAAGCATGTTTCCAGCGGTTTGTCGCATCCCCTGTCGTTCAGTCGGGCGACGGTACGGCAGATGCACGGGGCGATTGCAATAACCTCCTGTTTATCCAAAACATTCAAGATGTCCTCGTAAGGGGCAACGGGCCATTTGGTAGCCAAATCGCGATTAATGGGGACCGTTCTCATCACAGGGGTTTTGAACGATTGTAGCGTCGGGCCAAGGGCCGTTTCAAAGTACTCCTCCATATCCGATGCCATGTCTCCATCCATCCGGCCGACCTGGAACTCGAAAATGCCCACCACATAGGGAACCGGGGCATATCGCACCTCACCGTCCTTCCTCTGCCTGAAAAGTAACCCTTTTTTTGCCATACCCTCCATGAGCTCCGACATCTCGCCGGGATCATGTGCGAGCATCTTGGCGATATCCTCCGGAGTCTTCAAAAGGGGTGGGAGTCGAATGAAAAACTCAGCCTCCGCTTCGGTGAAAAGCCTTTTGAGAATCCTGATTTCCACCCGGCTCTTCGTGGCCGGGAAGCCGGTCGCCAAATCATCCAGGCGATCCCGCAGTCTTTCGTATACATTTTTCATGACGCTCTCTCTTTTAGGAAAGGGGTATCGTGTCTATCCGGCACGCATCGGTAAGCCGATCGGTATCGGCTCGCGTGATCAGCTTTCAGCAAAAGACATTAAAGACAAGGTGTCGGGTGATTCCCGGCTTGAGAAGAATCAATGCCATCTCTCTCAAAAGCCGATTCAACAAAAAACGCAGTGAAACCGTATCGAATTTGCGCTTCAACTTCAAGCGTATTTGTTGTCGTTTCCCCATCAGGCGGTAAATTTCTCCTGCGCTATCTGCCGGTGATCATCCCTCAGCCCCGGACTTACTTGGCGGTTGCTGTTTCCACTATCCTCTCGCGCGGGTTATTTGCCTCATTCCCGGTTGCTGAATGAGAATGGATTCAGTGTAACGTGTGTTCTTGCACAAGAATGCGCTCCTTCGAGCAGGGCACAGAAAGAAGCTAAAGAAAAGTCAGCAAATAACCGATATTGACGGTATCAAAGCAATCTCTTTGGGCGAAGTTGAATCGCATGAACACATTGGGTATCACTACCGAAACAAACATATTCCTTTCAGCCGCTGAACAATCTTCCCAATTGGAATCCCTGGCGAACAGTGCCCTATCAAGGGGAATCAATTATTATATGAAACAAGACTACGAAACCGCAATCAAGGAGTTTCGTAGGTCAATCGGTCTTTCACCCTTATCATCCTATTCGGCTGATGCGTCTCATTATATGGCAAATGCATACCTTAGAATGAATGATTCGGAAAATGCCATCAAAGCCTATCAAACGGCCATCAGACTGCACCCGGAACGAGAGGATGCTTATGTCAACCTGGGAAATCTTTATTTCTCCCACGAACGTTACCAAGAAGCGGCGAGTCGGTACCAAGAAGCGGTGAGAATCAATCCGAGTGCGAACAATTATTTTTCTTTGGGGCAAGCATACTTGAATGCCGGTGAGTTCGATAAGGCGGAGAGTCAGTTCAACAGGGTACGAAGTCTTGAATCGGAAAAGCCGAACGGTTACTATGGGTTGGGTCTTGTTTTAAGTAAAAGAGGGCGCCACGAAGAGGCGATTCGCCAGTTTGAAAAGGCACTAACACTTAAAAACGATCTTTTTGACGCCTATGCTGAAATTGGATATGCGTATGCCGATCTCGGCCAAATGGAGGAGGCTGAGGAGATCGTAGCGTCCCTTAAACAGGAAGCGCCCGATTTGGCAGATACATTGAGTCGTTATATGTATAAAGTGGACCCACCCAAATTGATGTTCGCCTATTTCAGCAGCACCTTCAAATATCGCCTCTCGGCAAAGACCCCTGTTTCCGCCTTGGATGCTTACTTGAAAACCGCCGACACCACCAAAACCTTTACCATGAAGTTTCAGTTTAACAAGGAAATGGACCGGACGTCCGTTGAGAACCCGTTCAATTGGTCAATCAGCCGGACGACCGGTGGGGGGCCGGGACAGGCATACAATTTTGGTATGACCATTTTGGATACTGAAGTATCGCTTGCGCCCATACCAGACGCCGTGACATACGATTCGAAAACGCTCATGGCGACCATTTATTTCAAAGTTCAACAGAACCCGGCCGCCGACGGTACCATCGATCCTTCACACATTGCGTTCAAGTTCAACGGTAAAGACCAATACGGCCTGAGCATGGATCCCGGTAAAGACCAGTTCACCGGTTTTTCCGGCATTGCGTGAGCGCCTTGCCGCTTGGAGCGCTGCGAAAAAGCCCACGCGACACCGAACAATCCAAAAACAAGGTTTTACGCCCACCCTGAGACGCCAAAACCCTTAATTCATCCCTCTGATATTCCCGCCAGAAGCGTGGATTTGGCTGAGGCAAGCGGCTTGACTGAATGAGGGGCCGTCCGCATGGCCGCCCCGGAAGGGGCGTTTTCTTGTCCATGATTCTTTTGACAAATGCCGCCCACTGTTTTACAAACACTTTCCTCTTGGGTCGGAAATCTTCCGGTTTCTTTGGACTCCGGGTGGATCTTTTCAAAGCCGACCATTCATAGGAATCGTATCGGATGAGCAAAATTAGAAACTTCAGTATCATAGCCCACATTGACCACGGGAAATCGACCCTTGCCGATCGCCTGATTCAATTGACGCATCTCGTGGAGGATCGAAATTTTCGGGATCAAATTTTGGACAACATGGACATTGAGAGAGAGCGGGGCATCACGATTAAAAGCCAGACGGTAACGCTCCCTTATATCAACAGCAAAGGGGAAGCGTTTGAACTCAATTTGATTGATACCCCGGGACATGTTGACTTTTCCTATGAAGTCTCACGAGCCCTCGCCTCGAGTGAGGGCGTGCTTCTTCTGGTGGATGCCGCACAGGGTGTAGAAGCCCAGACTGTGGCCAATCTTTATGCAGCCATGGAACAGAATCTCACCGTCATTCCGGTTATCAACAAAATCGATCTCCCCTCTGCAGACATAGAAGCGGTGAAGGAGCAGATCGAAGTGGATCTGGGTCTTGATTCCGATACCGTTATTCTCTGCTCCGCCAAGAATGGTACCGGTATTGAGGCGGTGCTGGAGGCGATTACAACGCAGGTTCCAGCACCCGGAGGTCGAACCGACGAAGCTTTGAAGGGGTTGATATTCGATGCAAATTATGATCCTTTCCGCGGAACGATTGTCAGTTTGCGGATTTTTTCGGGCAGTGTTCGCCCCGGCGATACAATCCGACTCATGTCCAACGGCGCTGTCCATAAAGTTGAAGAGGTGGGTATCTTTCGGCTGAAAAGGGTGTCCAAGGATATCCTCAGCGCGGGTGAAGTGGGTTATGTGATCGCCGGTATTAAAACGGTCAGTGACATACGGATCGGCGATACGATGACGTCGGAGTCCAACCCGGCTTCGGAACCTCTGCCGGGTTTCAGGGAGGTGAAGCCCGTTGTCTTTTCTTCTATCTACCCTGTTTCCTCGGAAGACTACCAGAGCCTCGTTGACGCACTCGAAAAATACAAACTGAACGACGCGGCACTGGTGTATCAGAAGGATTCCTCCGCGGCCCTGGGCATGGGGTTTCGCTGTGGCTTTCTGGGCCTCTTGCACCTGGAGATCGTTCAGGAACGACTGGAGCGGGAGTTCGGCCAATCCATCATCATGACGGTCCCCACAGTAGAATACCATTTTCTATTGACAAACGGAGAAACCATCCGGGTAGACAATCCCTTATACTATCCGGATCCTGTCACCATTGAAAAGGCGATGGAACCTTTTATTCGTACAAGCATTTTTATCCCCGAGCGTTACATGGGCGCAGTGATGGATCTTTGCTTGGAGCGAAGAGGTGTAAATGCCCGATTCAATTATCCGACGCCCGGTAGAATCGAAGTGCGGTTTGAAATGCCTTTGGCCGAGGTCATATACGATTTTTATGATCGACTGAAGACCGTAACCCAGGGCTATGGTTCGATGGATTATGAGTTTCTTGATTACCGAGAGGATGATCTCGTGAAGTTGGATATTCTTGTGAACGGAGAAAGAGTGGACGCACTTTCTCAGATTGTTCACAAAGATCGCGCAAGACACCGCGCGCTTCATGCGTGTGAACGGCTAAAAGAAGAAATTCCGAGGCATATGTTCAAGATTCCCATTCAGGGTGCCATCGGCGGAACGATCGTCGCGCGTTCAACCATCTCACCTTTTCGAAAAGACGTGACAGCCAAGTGTTATGGCGGGGATATCACCCGAAAACGCAAGCTGCTTGAAAAACAAAAAAAGGGAAAGAAGCGAATGAAAATGATCGGTTCGGTCGCAATCCCTCAGAGCGCTTTTGTGGCCGTGTTCAAAGCAGAATCGAAATAGTCGGCGCATGAAGCGGACAGTTCGTGTAAATATTCATCATCCCGGATATTATCTCCGGCCAGGAATTTTGCCTTTCCACTATAGAATTGGGCGCCGACAACCGTGAACCTATTCCAGCATCCCGGCCTTTACATACACATACCCTTCTGTGAAAAAAAGTGCCCTTATTGCAAATTTTATTCGATTGCATCCTTTTCTCTCGTCTCCAGATGGTTGGCGGCGTTGAGGAAGGAAATGGCGCGCTACAAAACCCGATTCGAATCGTTTGATAGCCTGTACCTGGGTGGCGGAACTCCGACGTCACTTCGGGTCAAAGAACTCGAAGCGATATTAAGGTATGTTTTCAGTTACTTCGACGTCGCTTCAGATACCGAACTCACGATTGAAGCAAACCCGCGGGATCTAACGCTGGAAAAAACAAGAGATCTTAAAATGCTGGGCTTTAACAGGGTGAACGTAGGCGTACAGTCTTTTGATGAACCGGAGTTGGTTTTCTTGGGCAGGAGACATACGGCCGAAGATGCCTTAAGCGCCCTCAGAAATCTGAGAGCCTGTGGATTTGCCAATGTTGGGATAGATCTCATCTACGGTATCGAAGGGCAGTCCCTGAAGGGCTGGATCAAAACGCTGGAGGACGCATTGGCAGTGCAACCCGAACATATCTCCTGCTACCAGCTTACCCTCGAGAAAGGAACGCCTTTTTGGCAAATGACGGAAAAGCGGTTGATGAAACCTTTGCACGAGGAGAAAGCGCGCGCTTTTTTCATGACCACATCGGAGATGCTTGAGCATCATGGGTATCTTCACTATGAGGTTTCAAATTTTGCCAGGGAAGCGGCATACTATTCTCGACACAATTTAAAATATTGGCACCACGTGCCGTACTTGGGCCTCGGTCCTTCAGCGCATTCGTTTCAGGAAAGGACGCGATGGTGGAATTTGAGCTCCGTCAGGCAGTACTGTTTGGCTTTGGAGTCCCGAAAGGCACCGATTGAAGGATGCGAGAACTTGACGGACGAACAAATCAAACTGGAATGTATTGCGCTCGGCCTGAGAACCCGCGACGGATTTGAGGCCCAACAGATTGAAAGCAACCCATTTTCAGTCCGCGTGCTTTCGAGATTGCAGCATTTGGGGCTGCTGCAAGTCAAAGGGGATAGAATCATACCCACCACGGAAGGGTTCATCGTGGCCGACCAGCTTCCGCTTTGCTTTTTTGAATAACCTCCGTCTGTTGTAAGCGTTCGTGACAATGCCGCTAACTTAATAACCCGGTCTGGGTCGGGACAAAGGACTATTGCGGATGCGAGATACCGGTATCTATGCGCTTCCTTTCTGAGCGAACTTCTCGTCCCATACACGAATCAGATGGTCCTTATGCGTTTCGAATTTTATTGCCTGCTCCTCAACGAGCTCTTCGGCTTCCTGAGATGACATGTCCCAGGTCTGTCGAACGAATGAGGCAACTCTCGCATAATAGAGCGGTGTCATCACATCAATCAACTTGTAACGGTTGACACTCCAAGCATGAAAGGTAGCTGCAAGCTCATAAAGGATTTGAACCCAGGCATCCGTCGAAAAATAAAAGTTATCCGGTTCCATTTCCGCACTTTTCCGGATCTCCCCGAAGCACGTCTCGCAGAAAATATCCTTCCAGAGGGGAGAAAACTGTTGGAAGCCGATTTTAAAGTGCTCTATCATCCCCTCGAGATTCACGTGGACGGGCTCCGGCTCCACATATCCTTCATGCCCGAAGGTTTCTACAGGTTCGCTGTTCACAACCCCTTTCCAATAGTTCTCAAAACGTTCCATCAGATAGCAGAGGGTCCAGACGACTTGACGGAACATGGGCCCCAAATGCTGACCCGGATCTTTGGCATCGTGAATTTTAACACCCAAATTTGACTGACAAATCCGAACGCCTTGGGTAATGGCGTTTGTCGTCATCCAGATGTCGATTCCGTATCGTGCGACGTCCGTTTCCCAGACATCTTGCGCGACATAGAACTTGGCCAAATCCCTGGATACGGCGAAGTCACCCCCGATGGGTTGTCGGATGCGCTTGCCGTAGAGTGCGCGGGTCAGGTTATAAACGATGTTGTTTGTGATGGTCCCATCATACTTGTGTCTGAGGTAGACGGGTGCAACAAACTGATAGCCATTGCTGAGTACCGGGTCAAGAAGGTGTTGAACCCAATCCGACGTGATACTCCGAAGGTCTGAGTCCACCACCGCACAAGCCCGAACCTTGAGTCGCTCCGCCGCTTCAAAGATAGACCGAAGCGCGGTTCCTTTTCCGCCCGGACCCCGGTAGATCGAAATAATTTTTTCCTGCCAGGGTTTGATCTCGAAGTCCTTCGACACTTCCCGGGTGTCGTCCGTCGAACCCCCATCGGCGATAAAAATTACACTCCTTTGTTCCCTGTAATACTTGGCAAGGCCGTGTGTGACCATTTGAATCACGTGGGCGATCGTTTTTTCGTTGTTATAACATGGGATCCCCACAAGGATGTCGGCGGATTCGATTTCCTCGAGCCTTTTGGAAGTGTAATTCCGAAGACCGGTGTCATAATGCATTGGGTAGCCTCCTTTTTGCGATATTGATTTGGCACACTAAAAAAGCTTCCGGGCATCGTCGAGTCGTGAAGCCGCATTGGAAAAGTGAATCGAAAAAGCCAATTGACCCCCGAGCGGCGTGCCCGGCGCCGCAGTTTTACCGAACCGGGATCGGACAATCGCCCCGATACCCTGAACGTGTGCGGTTACTCGTTTTTGGCCCCTTTTCTTTTAAGCATTATTCTGGCATCCGCCACAACACACCGTTTCGGCGAACACATGAGCGGATTTAGATCCATAGATTCGAAATACTCGCCAAGTTCCATAACTAAGTCTGAAAAGGCCATGAGTGTTTTGGCCAATGCCGCTTGATTCAAAGATGCGGAGCCCCTGTAGCCCCTAAGTAACTTGTGACCTTTGAGGGCACTTAACATCGAGGTGACGTCCTGCTGTCTGAGAGGCGCCATCCTTAAGGTGGTATCCCGGTATATTTCGACCGCCGTCCCCCCCATACCCAACATGATCACTGGGCCGAATTGGTAATCCAATTTGGCTCCCACGATCATCTCGATTCCGGAAACCATTTCCTCAACCAAGATGCCCGCAAAACCTTCAAGGGATTTAAAAGTTTGATAGACCTCAGTCAATTTTTTATCACTGTCTATCCCCACAACCACTCCCCCTAGATCGGACTTGTGAAGCGCCTTTGGCGAAACGATTTTGGCCACAACGGGATAACCAATTTTTCCCGCAAACTGAATAGATTCCTCCAAACTCTTGGCCCAGTGAAATTTAGGGATGTCAATTCCGGAGAGAGACAGTAGACGTTTGGCTTCCGGTTCCAGAACCCAGCCGATTTTTTCCGATGCAGCGAAGATCATTCTTGCCTCTTTTTTCAGCATGGCCGACACCTCCTCATGGCCTCAGTCATAAGCACGGCACCCTCGATGGATGGGGATACAGGCACCTGGTTGAGTTCAAAACCCTCAATCAGCATTCGAAATTTCTCCACGTGCGGTACATAGGCCACCAAGGGTTTGCCGGCTCTGCGGGAGACCTGACTCAACCTTGCCCCAAGATCCGAAGTAATTCCAGGCAAATAGGGTAAAAGCAAAACGATCACACAGTCAACCTCCGGCGAGTCGCTCAATACACTCGCCGCCGCGACAAAGTCATCATCCACCGCACTTCCCGTGAGATCGATGGGATTGCCCGTAGCGGCGATCGACTGTATGCTGGGTGAGAGTTTTTCCTGAATTGCGTGTTGGAGTTGAGCCGTCAGATTCGGGACGGTAAGATCTTGATCAGCGCACACATCAACGGACAGGGCGCCATGACCGCCACTTCCGGTAATGATACCGATCTTACCTTCAATAGATTTTTGATAGCAGCTCAGGGACTCACAGAAAGAGAGCATCTCAAATTCGTTTTTGGCTTCGACGATGCCGTACTGAGAGAGCACCTCTGAGAAAACCTCGTAGTCTCCGGCAAGTGATGCCGTGTGGCTGGAAACAGCCCGGGTTCCGCCGGGACTTTTGCCCGCCTTAAGGACAATGACCGGCTTGGGATATTCGCCGGCGGCCAAGACAAAATCCCGACCTTCATTTTTTTCAAACCCCTCCACATAGAACGCGACCACCTTTGTCCTTTTTTCTCTTTTCAAGTACCGCAGCAAATCAACCTCTCGGATCAAGGCTTTGTTGCCAATGCTGACTCCCAGAGAAAGACCTACACCCTCCTGGGCAAACTTGACCATGAGATCGACCAAAATGCCTCCGCTCTGGCTTATGACGGCCACGCTCCCGAGTTCAGGCCTCACAAAGCGTTCACTTGGAAGGAAAAAAGTATCCACATAAGCCGGAGAATAGATGCCCAGACAATTCGGCCCAATGAGCGGGAACTCGGCTTCCTTCGCGATGGCCACAATTCGATCCTGTAAATCCTTCCGACCGCTTTCAGAAAAACCTCCCGAGATCACCGCCGCACCCGCTACGTGAGCCTCAATGCAGTCCTTCACAGTATCCGGAACTTGCTCGGCACGAACGGCGATCACTGCCAGATCAACCTTTTCCGGAACCTCGGAAATGTTTCTAAATACCTTTTCTCCCTGCAGCATCCCCCCTCGCGGGTTAACGGGAAAGACCCTGACCGGATATCTGAGCTGGTTTTTGTAACAGACAACATTGGCGGGATGCCGATCATTGCTTAAAGAAATGCCAATGACGGCCATGGTTTTGGGTTCAAACAATTTGCGAAAGCTCACTGTTTCCTCCTTCGATAAAATCCGCACAAGAATTCCGGCAATCGGCCAAAGAACACACGGTGCCGCCGCGTTCCCGGCGGCACGACCCTGAAGCAGATGCAAAAATGATCGTCAAATCTCGATCACTTTCAAGCGTTTTGTGCTCCCCGATGACCTGGCCGAAATGACCCTCGCACCGCGAAGATCCTCAGCCGAGAAGCAGGCGGAGCGCCCGATGGCAAAGGTGGTCGTCGCCCGGCTCAGTCCTTTCCCACCAGAACGATCCGAACATCCATTACATTGGTGCGGGTGGGGCCTGTGATCAATAGGTCACCCAACTCCTGAAAGAAGGGGTAGGCATCGTTTCGCTTTAAGTGATCCAAGGGATCGAGGCCTTTTTTGCTCGCCCGCGCCAAGGTTGTGTCATCGGCGATGGCGCCGGCTGCATCGGTTGGGCCATCCGTCCCATCTGTCCCACCGCTCAAAATGACAATGCGTTTTTCCCGCTCAAGGGCGATGGCGGATGCCAGCACAAACTCCTGATTGCGTCCGCCTTTTCCCTTGCCCTGGAGCGTGACCGTGGTCTCTCCTCCGGAGAGAATGCACGCCGGCGGTGAAATCGGATGGCCTGATAAAACTACTTCTTTTGCGATGGCAATGTGCACTTTGGCCACATCCCGCGTTTCTCCCTCGACCATTGCGGAAAGGATCAGGGGTCGATATCCCTGTCGCTCCGCTTCTTCACTCGCAGCCGTGAGTGCCTGGAGATTGGTGCCCACAAGTTCCCATGCGTCTTTTTCAAAATCGGGGTCCCCCGGTTTAGGGGTTTCAGCCACCCTTCCGTGTGTGCCGCCTTCGATGTGCCGTCTTACGGAATGGGGAACCTGATCCCAAATGCCATAGCCCTTGAGAACCTGCGCTGCTTGTTGAAAGGTGCTGGAGTCGGGGACGGTAGGCCCTGATCCAATGACATCCAGATTGTCTCCCACCACATCGGAAAGGATGAGGCTTATCAGGGTGGCGGGATGGGCCAGGCGTGCCAACCCCCCCCCTTTGGCTCTGGAGAGATGTTTTCTCACGGTATTGATTTCGTGAATGGTTGCTCCGCACGCCAAAAGAAGCCGCGTAACCTCTTGCTTCGCCTCAAGGCTGACACCCGCCACAGGCGCCACCAGCAATGCTGATGCGCCCCCGGAAATCAAACAAATGATCAGGTCACTTTTTCGAGCGCCGGTTATGAGTGAAAGGACATCTTCGGTACCGGCAATGCCACGTCTGTCAGGTACGGGATGCCCGGCCTCATGAATTTGAATGTGCTCCAGAGGCAGCCCGTGGCCTTCCTTCACGACAATGACACCGTCTGTAATTCTTTTTCCCAGGATGGCTTCCACGGCCTTGGCCATGGGGGCGTCCGCTTTGCCGGCACCCACCACGAGGATTCTGTCATAGTGATTAAGATGCAGTATTTTATCCCCAATCTCAACGGTGTCTCCGTTCCTTTTTACATGGCGAAAGACGGCTTCCTCCGGATCCACCGCCCGAAGCGCTGCGTCAAAAATCAAAGTGGCCTGTTCCCGCATTTGCTTTATATTTACTTCATGGGGACTCATTTTGTAATGCTCCTTTTGCAACAACTCAACAATCTAAAGAATTGAATCCACAGATCTCAGCGCCTTGTTTTTGAACCCCTAAACCGGCACCTCCTTCGATTTTGATCTCACGAGGGATTCGCGAAGAGAGGTCCTTGTTGTTGCTGCGGGGGAAGACATGCAGCGCCCGTTTTTCAATCACGATCGAAAGTTTTTACTACCATGTTTGGGCGGTGAGCACCAAACAAAACTGCAGAAGTAAAATCGGTTCGTCCGTTCTTTGATATGCCCAGCGGAAAATGGGTGCCCCGGATACGGACATATCGAAGGGGATTTACTCAATCTCTTGGCTGAGTTTGCGATACAATCCCCGAAATTGATGGTACGTGAGCCCTAAAATGCGTGCCGCTCTTCGCTGGTTGTGCCTTGCCTGTTTAAGTGCCCGTCTCAGCAAATAGACCTTCAATTCTTGGACGGCTTCATTAAAAGGCTTGCCCGCAAGGTCCTCAATGGACATTGGATCATTCGCCGTATATGCCCCTTCTTTTTCCGGCAGAGCATGCTCAGGGGAAAAAGCCCTAAAGGGGTTGAAAACAATGTCCGTGATCAAGGAGGAATCCGACCGGTAAACCGCGCGTTCAACCACATTTTTCAATTCACGCACATTCCCGGGCCAGGAATAGGATTCCAGCGAAGCGACGGCTGCATCGCTGAATTGGGGTATCTGCTCTCGACCCAGTTCAAACGCCATTCGAACTGCAAAATGGTTCGCCAGCAGAAGAATATCCTCCGTCCGCTGCCGAAGCGTTGGTAGAACAAGAACCTCAAAAGAGAGTCGATCGAGCAAATCCTGCTTAAAGCGACCTTCTGATGAGAGACGCACCAGATTCGCATTGGTCGCGGCAATGATTCGCACATCCACCTCGATACGATCAGAGCTTCCGACCCGCTCAAAGGTCCCATACTCCACAACACGCAATATCTTTTCTTGTACTTCGATCGGAACGGTGCCGATCTCATCCAGGAGCAGCGTTCCTCCTTCCGCCGCCTCAAATCTTCCGGTCCGCCGCGTTTCAGCTCCGGTGAAAGCCCCCTTTTCATAACCGAACAATTCGGATTCGATCAACGATGGGGTGAGGGCGGCACAATTGAGCGCAATCAGAGGACCTTGCCACCGTTTTGAAAGGAAGTGAAGCCTGGCGGCTGCCAGCTCCTTTCCGGTGCCGCGCTCACCCAACAAAAGAACGGGTCGGTCAATGGGTGCAACGCGGGACAGATGCTCTTGAAACTCCAAGAAAACCTCGGACTGTCCGAGGGCATCGGCGGCTCCCGGGGAGGATCTAAATTCGGTGGGATATCTGAGAGACGGTGATTGATTTTTCATGGTTGGTAATGTAAGTTAATAGTTAAAATTGCTAATGTTAGGTTAAAAATACCACATAGGCATAAGCAGGGTCAAGCCTAAAAAGGCCTGAATTTTCTGGGTCTTTTGGGAGTCCATGCCGATTGGCACAATTTCTGCCTACCGATTTGAAAAAATTCAGAGAAACGGAGGACAGATCATGGGAATTTTTACACGATTTCGAGATATCATCAGTTCCAACATCAGTGCCATGTTGGATCGGGCGGAGGACCCGGAAAAACTCATCAAATTAATGATCCGGGAAATGGAGGACACGCTGGTTGAAATCAAAGCCTCCTGTGCCGGGGTGATTGCGAACAGCAAAAAGGCCCAACGTGCATTGGATGAAATTCGATCCCGCGAACGACTCTGGAAAGAACGGGCGGAACTCGCAGTCATGAAGGGTCGAGACGATCTGGCACGGGAAGCGCTTGTGGAGAAACGTCGGTATGGCGAGCGGGCGGAATCACTCGAAAAAGAACGGATTGAATTGAAAGCCCTAACGGAGCAGTATCATCAAGACATTCAGCAACTCGAGGATAAGCTCGGATCCGCACGCGAAAAACAACGTATCCTCGCACAACGTCACATCCACGCAAATAAGAAAAAGCGAGCCCAACAGGAAATCCGTCGCCTGGACAGCTCCGAAGCCGTAATTAAGTTCGAAGAGCTGGAAAACCGCATTGAGCGGATGGAGGCGGAAGCTGATCTCGTGAATTTCGGAAAAAAGCCGACGATCGAAGTACAATTCAACACGCTTTCGATTGATGAGGACATCGAAAAGGAACTCCAAAAAATGAAATCTTTCCACGAAAAGAAAGATGAGAAACAATCATCAGAAGGGACTCCTGCGACCCAATGATGTGCCGGCGGAGCGTACTTTCTTACATCAAAGCGCCGGGCCGATAGGAAACCAGGAATAAGGAGTGAATTCAATCATGCATGCAGCTTTGGTTTTAGCAATCATTTTTGGGGGTTCGGTTCTGGCGCTGGCCATTATCGGCAGTACGGTTCTGATGGCGATTAAGATCATAAAGGGCGGGTTTTCGCGCAAGGACCAGAAGTTTCAGGCAGAGGAAACCAAAACAATACAAGAGATCTACCAAGGCCTTTCGCGGATGGAAGATCGCGTGGAGGCCTTGGAGACAATTATTCTAGATCGTGACAGAAAGGGTCGGCAATTATGAAACGATTCGAAAATATTTTGCATGGTGGGCTGTATCGCTCCCGCCATGGTATGCTTCTGGGCGTATGTCGCGGCATCGCTGAATACTTTGATTTATCCGTATTTTGGGTGCGAACGCTCACGGTCATCGTTTTTCTTTTCAGCGGGTTCTGGCCCATTATGGGCCTCTACTTCCTTGCGGCGTTTTTGATGAAGCCGGAGCCGGTAGTACGCATCGAAACGGATGACCAGCAGGAGTTTTACGACAGCTATGTTTCTTCGCGTAAAGGGGCCGTCGACCGGGTAAAGCGGAGATATGATCACCTGGAACGTCGGATTCAGCGGATGGAAGATGCCGTCACAACACGTGAATTTGATTGGGAACACAGATTAAACTCCAACGGCTAGTGCCGGGGGTCAAAAGCACCGTTTTCAAGAATGATGGTCTCGAAAAAATTCTTTTTAGGTCAAAGGAGGAATCAGCGATGCCGGGAAAGACCGAGAAAAACTTGGCCTATGCGTTTGCCGGTGAATCTAAAGCCTATGCGCGGAACAGCGCCTTCGCTCAAAAGGCGGATCAGGAGAGCTATCCTCAGATCGCACGACTTTTTAGGGCGGTGGCAGAGGCGGAATCTGTCCATGCCACAAGATATTTGACGTTGATGCGTGGAAGAATCGGTTCCACAGAGGAGAACCTCGAAGCGGCCTTTCAAAATGAAATCAGGGCCAATGTCGATGAATACCCTCGGCTTATAAAGGATGCCAACGCGGAGGGAATGGAGGCTGCGGAGAAGGCCTTTTCCCAGGCCCGGGATGTGGAAAGCATGCATGCAGACCTTTACAAAAAGGCCATGAATGACATGCTGTCCGACCGTCAGACCGAGTATTACGTGTGCCAGGTTTGCGGTTATGTCGCTGAAGATGCGCCGCCTGAGAATTGTCCTGTGTGTGGCGCCGGAACGGATGCGTTCAAAAACGTGGTTTAGTGGGGACCATTGGGGCCTGAGCGACTACAAGCACGGCAGAATGCTTGCGCATCCAGCGAAATTGTCTTTGAACCTGTCAACACGCAGAAAGGCCGGCTTTCCTCTATTTCTTTCTCCCATTTCTTATGCGTTTCACCGCATGGATGATCGACTCCGCCGCCGCCTCTATCTGTTCAGGGGTGTTGTGTCTTCCGAGGCTGAACCGGAGCGCTCCCATGCCGATTTTGGGCGGAACTTTCATGGCGGAAAGGACGTGGGAAAGCTTCACGGACCGGTCATGGCATGCGGCGCCCGTGGAGGCCATAATGTCCGGGAGTCCGTCGAGTATCCGCGCCCCCTCGATGCCGGGGATGCTCACATTAAGGGTATTCGGAAGCCGCTCTTGAGGATGACCGTTTAAGACGATATCATCCAAATTTTGAAACAGGAGGGTCTGCAAGCGATTCCGGAGTGTTTCCATGTTTTGAGAGTCGTTTTTCAACCTTTTTCCTGCAATTCTGCACGCGGCGCCAAGCCCTGCGCTGAGGATCGTATTTTCTGTTCCGGGTCGCGTTCCGCGCTCCTGTGCGGCACCGTGAATCAGGGGAGTAAGGCGCTGCCCGTTTCGAATAAACAATGCGCCGATGCCCTTCGGGCCATAGAGCTTGTGTGCGGCAACCGTCAGAAAATCCACGCCCAATGAATTTACATCCACGCCTATCTTTCCAACCCCTTGGGCGGCGTCCGTGTGAAAAGGAACCCCGTGAGCCTTTGCGATTCTTGAAATCTCAGGGATGGGTTGGAGGGTCCCTGTCTCATTGTTGGCCAGCATGATTGAAATCAGTGTGGTTTTGGGTGAGATCACTTTTTGGATGCTTTCCGGGTCCACACGACACCCATGATCCACGGGAACAACTGTCACTTTAACCCCCAGCTCCATCAGAAATAGCGCAGGATTTAATACGGCGGGATGCTCCACCGCCGAGGTGATAATATGAAAGTTTTCCGGCCGCTTGAAATCAATGAGACCCTTCAAAACCATGTTGTTTGATTCACTGCCGCCTGAGGTGAAGACAACTTCCCGTGCCTGACATCCCAGTAGGTCCGCCACCGCTCCTCGTGCCGTTTCGAGACCCGCTTTGGCCCTTTGACCAAGTAGGTAGCCGCTGGACGGATTACCGAATTCTTCCCTTAGGTAGGGCATCATCGCGTTTACGACCTCCGGATCCACCGGGGTGGTTGCGTTATGATCCAAATATATGAAAGGTCTTCTCTGTCCCGGCATGGAAGTATCCTCCATTGAATCTGAGATTCTCCTAAAAAGAACTTGAGGCGTTTCTTGACGGACACAGTTCTTGGGATTCGCCCCCGTTTTACTACCCCCGGCGTCCCTTTGCGAGAGAGCTCATGGACGGTCAGCGCTCTTGCGGGGGTTTCAAAAAAATGATCCTTGTGGACCTTTTGAATTTATTAGAACAAATCTTGATAATTGACAATAAATTAGATTAATGGTAAGCTATGTAGTCTATTTTTCAATGGAAACAAGGGATCTCGGGGAAAGCAAGCCGGCGGAAAGACCATTAATTTCGTGTGAAGAGGAGAAAGCTGATGGCAGGAGGAACGGAAAAGAAATTCATTCTATGGTTCAATGAAATCGGTATCGAGGATGTTCCTTTGGTTGGGGGTAAGAGCGCGTCTCTTGGAGAAATGTACCAAAAGCTGCACAGTCAGGGGATTAAAGTCCCCAACGGTTTTGCCATTACAGCCTATGCCTATCGCTACTTTCTCAAATATGCAGGGATCGAAGATGAGATCAAGAAAATACTGAAGGACCTGGACACCGCCGTTCTCGATAACTTAATGAGGAAGGGTAGAAAAGTAAGAGAAGTCATCGTCCATTCGGAATTTCCACCGGATCTAACACAAGCGATCTATTCTGCGTATGACAAATTGGCAGATCAGTTTAAAGGGCAGGGTCTTATCGACTTGGATGTGGCCATCCGTTCATCGGCTACGGCCGAAGACCTGCCGGATGCGTCATTTGCCGGCCAACAAGACACTTTTTTGAATGTTCGGGGCAGATTAAACGTACTGGATGCGTGCAGAAAGTGCTTTGCGAGTCTCTTCACTAACCGGGCCATATCCTATCGGCATGACAAGGGTTTCGGACAGTTCGATGTTGCCCTTTCAATCGCGGTTCAAAAAATGGTACGTAGCGATTCAGCCTATTCCGGGGTAATGTTTTCCATTGATACGGAGAGCGGTTTCCGAGATGCGGTCTATATCACGGCCGCCTACGGCCTGGGGGAAAATGTGGTGCAAGGGGTGGTCAATCCCGATGAATACTATGTATTTAAGCCCACACTGAAAAAGGGTAAACGGGCCATCATCAGCCGCAAGGCGGGTGACAGAGACATCAAGATGGTCTATTCCATGGAGGACGATGCCACCGTGAGAAACATCCCGACAACCCTGGCGGAACGACATCGTTACGTGCTGGAGGAGGATGAAATTCTCAAGCTCGCAGAGTGGGCGTGTATTATCGAAGCGCACTACAGCAAAGAAGCCGGGTTCTTTAAACCCATGGACATCGAATGGGCCAAGGACGGTGACGGCGTCAACGTGGGCACCGGAGAACTCTATGTGGTTCAGGCGAGACCGGAAACCATTCATTCGCAAAAAGACTCAAGAAACTATGAAAACTATCGTCTTCTGGAAAACGGAGAAATTCTGGCACGGGGAACCGCAGTCGGACAAAAAGTGGGCCGGGGCGTTGCCAACATGATACAGTCAACACTCGAAATGGATAAGTTCAAAAAGGGACAAGTCCTGGTCACCAGCATGACCGATCCGGATTGGGAGCCGGTGATGAAAGTTGCGGCAGCCATCGTCACCAACAAAGGGGGACGAACCTGTCATGCAGCGATTATTTCCAGAGAACTCGGCATACCCTGCGTTATTGGTACAGGAAATGGTGATGAAGTCATCAAAACGGGTCAGGAAGTTACCGTCTCCTGCTGCGAAGGGGAGACGGGAAAAGTCTATAAAGGGCTCTTGGAATATGAAGTGGAGACACTCAATCTCGATGAAGTGCCTCGTACCCGAACCAAGATCATGATGAATGTGGGGATGCCGGAAAAAGCTTTTTCCCAGGGAATGATCCCAAATGATGGTGTGGGCTTAGCCAGAGAGGAATTCATTATCAATTCCCACATCGGAATCCATCCGCTTGCCCTGCTTGAGTATGAGCAGTTAAGAGAAAAGGCCAGCACGGATCAGAGAGTCGCCGGGGTCGTTTACAGAATCGATGAGATTACATCCGTCTATGAGAACAAGACGCAGTTTTTCATTGATAAACTTGCCGAGGGCATCAGTCGAATTGCAGCAGGATTTTACCCCAATGACGTCATTGTCCGCCTGTCGGATTTCAAAACCAATGAATATGAGAACCTGTTGGGGGGGTATTTGTATGAACCCAGTGAACACAATCCCATGATCGGGTGGCGGGGAGCTTCGCGCTATTATGATGAAAGATATAAGCCCGCCTTCGAGCTTGAGTGCCTTGCCTTACGTAAAGCTCGCAGTGAGGTCGGATTAAAGAATATCAAAGTGATGGTGCCTTTTTGCAGGACCCCTGAGGAGGGTAAAAAGGTGATCGAACTCATGAGAGAATTCGGCCTGGCAAAAGGGGAGGATGGGCTGGAGGTTTATGTCATGTGTGAAATCCCCAGCAATGTGATTTGTGCCGATCAATTTGCGGAGATATTCGATGGGTTTTCCATAGGGTCCAATGACCTCACACAACTCGCCCTTGGCCTTGACCGTGACTCTTCT
Source organism: Desulfatiglandaceae bacterium (assembly GCA_046496815.1). Lineage (GTDB taxonomy): Bacteria > Desulfobacterota > DSM-4660 > Desulfatiglandales > Desulfatiglandaceae > JAWOGN01. The sequence goes on along the minus strand of JAWOGN010000229.1, from coordinate 224 downwards.
TTGGTATCGCATATCTATGATGAGCGGCATGACGCGGTAAAACGGCTGGTGTCACAAGTAATCGATGTTGCCAAGAAGAAGGGTAGAAAAATCGGCATTTGTGGGCAAGCGCCCAGTGATTTTCCGGACTTTGCAGAGTTTTTGGTCGAGTGTGGAATTGATTCGATGAGTCTCGTCCCGGATACGGCCATCAAGACCCGCCTGGTTGTGGCGAAAAAAGAAAA
>JAWOGN010000214.1:0-5299 GCA_046496815.1 Desulfatiglandaceae bacterium | reverse complement strand
AATGGCAAAGACAATACTGATCATCGACGATGATCCCGACGCGATTCTGTTTCTGTCAACCGTACTGAAAGACCATGGTTACCGGACCATTGATGCTCACGATGGCGAGGAAGGGCTCATGAAGGCGAAGTCGGATCTTCCGGATCTCATACTCCTTGACCTGATGATGCCTCAAAAAAGTGGGATCGCCCTCCTGTCCGACCTGAAGGAAGCGGCGTCATTAAAAGAAATCCCGGTGATCATGGTGACCGGTGTGGCCGGTGAGACGGGCATTAAACTGGATGCCTTTTTCGAAAGAAGCTTAAATGGCGAAGGGGGCGATGATTCCCTGCGGACTGAAGGATATATTGAGAAACCGGTCGATCCCCAAAAACTTTTGGCACTGGTGAGAAGGGTCTTGGGTTGACAGAAACCAATTAAAGCCGATGGGTGAAATCAACCGGAATGTTGGTTGATTGATGCCGCCGTTTATTTCCTTCTTTTGTCAGCAAATTTCAGTTTCAAACAAATACAGGTGTTTTTATGAAAGCGCATAACGTGGCTATTGTGGGTGGCGGCCCAGGCTGCTTGGCCGTTATGGACATGATATCCAGGAATCGGCTGAGGCAACTTCGGATGCGTATTGTGGGCATCGCCGATACCAACTCCAAAGCGCCGGCTATGGAATATGCCCGCTCATCGGGGATTTTCACGACCGCCGACTATCACGATTTCTTTGCCATCGATGGGTTGAACTTGATCATAGAGCTTTGCGGGGACCCGGCGGTGGCGATGGCGATTCAGGATGAAAAGCCATCCCATATGCAGCTCATGGATCACACGATGGCCAGGTTGTTCTGGGACTTCATTCATCTGGACGATGAAAAGCTCAACGCTGAAAAAAATGCGGAGCAGCGTCTAAAAGAGGAGCGCGACAAAACGACCCGAATTTTGAATCGGCTCAGCGATTCGGTGCTTGTCATGAACAGGGATTGTGTGGTGGAAAACGTCAACGAGACTTTTCTCAACGAGTTTAACCTCACCCGAGACGAGGCAGTCGGCAAACCCTGTTTCGAAAATATTTTCGACCGAAGAAGCCCTTGTCCGCAGTCGTTTTGTCCCATCGCAAATTCCTCGATCGGGGCACTCCAAGGGGGACGAAAGGAGCACAGCTTTTTAAGAAATGGGCAGAGGGTGTATTACGATGCCGATTACCGTCCGCTGATCGATGAAAAAGGGGCGTTTACCCAGTGGGTTGTCACCATGCGGGATATCACCCATCGGAAAGAACTGGAAATTGATCTGGAAAAATCACAAAAGAAGTACAAAGACCTTTTTGACAATGCGCGGGAAGGCCTTGCCCTTTTTGATGAAAGCGGAGGCATTGTGGAGGGCAATTTCAGTTTCGCCGCCCTACTTGGCTATTCCAAAAATGAACTCGAGAATATAAAAATATCCGATGTGGCGGAAAGCTATTCGAAAAATATTCTAAAAGAAAACCTGGATGGCCTGAAAATATTGGGTTTCACCGTTGTTGAAATGGACTTTGTGAAGAAAAACGGGGATGCGCTCCCTGTCGAAGCAAGTATCACCTGGCTGCCTGATGAAAGTCTGTTCCGCATCATGGTGCGTGACATCGGCATCGAGAAAAAACTCGAGGAATCGAGAAGACTGTATTCGGAAAGGTTGGAAAAAGAAGTCAGAGAAAGAACCCGGGACCTCAAGGCTTCGCAGGAAGAGGCGCAAAAGCAAAAAAATACCGCGGAAGGAATCATTTATGGCTCTCCGACCCCGATGTTCGTCATAGACGGGCATCACAGAGTCACTTACTGGAATAAGGCATGCGAAAAATTGACGGGATTTCCCAGTGAGAAAGTGATTGGAACGGACCGTCATTGGGAGCCATTCTACGATCGCAAAAAGCCGCTTTTGGCTGATGTCATCGTTGACGGCGACCCCAAGACAGTAAGGAAGACAATTAAGAAAATGCGCTTGTCAAAATCCTCGATCGTCGAAGGGGGCTATGAGACCGAGTATTTCGTTTCCCGCCTCGGGGAGGGCGGCACACATCTTTATATCAGTGCGGCGCCCATCAAAGACGATGCCGGACAAATTCAAGGCGCCATCGTAACGTATCAAGATGTTTCCGAACGTGTCAAGATGACAGAGGAGCTCAAGGCATCGGAAGCAGAGGCACGGCGGCAGAGACGGACCGCCGAAGGGATAATCTCCGGTACGCCCATTCCCATGTTCGTGCTCGACAAGAATCATAGAATTACGTCCTGGAACAAGGCGTGTGAGCAGTTAACAGGATTCCGAAGTGAAGAAATGATCGGCACCGACAGGCAGTGGGAGCCGTTTTTTCCTAAAAAACGGAAGGTGCTGGCCGATCTCATCGTGGAGGATGATACGGAAACCATGTGGAAGCTTTATAAAGATATGAATCTTCGGAGATCTTCCATGTTGGATGGCGCATACGAGGCGGAACATTTTTTCCCCCACCTGGGTGAACACGGCACGCACCTCTATTTCAACGGTGCACCCATTCGGGACGAGGCCGGCAACATCCAGGGCGCGATCATCACCTATCAAGACTTCTCCGAACGGGTCAGGATGATACAAGATATCGAACGGCGAGAAATCTTTGTGCAAAATCTCATTCAAAACTCCATCGATGGCATTATCGCGACGGATTCTACAGGAAAAATCGCGATTTTTAATCGCGGGGCTTCTGAAATTCTTGGATACACGCCAGGGGAGATCATCCATAAGATGAGCTATCCGGAACTCCTCTCTGAAGCAACGGGCGCAACGATTCGTCGGACCTTCTATGGCAGCGACTACGGCCCACCGGGAAAAATTATCAACAGAGAAACCGATTTTTTCAACAAGTCAGGGGAGAGCATCCCGGTTCGGCTTTCCGGGACCCTTCTCCATGAGGCGGGAAAAGAGGTGGGGAGTGTGGTTTTTATTCAGGACCTTCGAGAAATCCACGCGCTCCAAAGGGAGAAGGAACAGGCGGAACGCATGGGAGCGATCGGTCGCACGGTCGCAGGGGTGGCCCACTACATCAAGAATATCCTGAACGGCCTGCAAGGCGGTGCCTACGTGATCAATTCGGCGGTGACCAAAAGAGACCTGGATCTGGTAGAGAAAGGTTGGGACATGGTTGAGAGAAATATCGACCAAATCAACACCATCGTTACCGACATGTTGATTTACTCCAGTGAAAGGGAACCCATCTATGTGTGGGTCAACCCCAATCACGTAGTCATTGAGGTTTTGGAACTGATGTGGGATAAGGCGAAGTTGTCCGGTGTTTCTTTCAAACGTAAGTTGAGCGAAAAATTAACCCCCGTAGCGATGGATAAAACAGCCATACACAATTGTCTCCTGAATTTGGTGAGCAATGCCATCGATGCCTGCACGCTGGGGGGGCTCACGGGCCGAAAAAGTGTGGTCACCGTTGAAACGGACAAGCCGTCGGGTTGGGGCGTAAGATACAGAGTCACGGATAACGGAATCGGCATGGATAAAGAGGCCCAGCGAAAGGTGTTTACCGATTTTTTTACGACCAAAGGTTACAAGGGGACGGGGCTGGGTCTGCCCGTGAGCCAGAAAATCGTCAAAGAGCACGGGGGTAAACTAAGCTTTTCATCCCAGCCCGGTCAAGGCACAACCTTCAGTTTGACATTACCTGAAAAAAAAACCGATACGCGTTGATTATTGGTCCGCCTGGGTGAACCGACTCGAAACCCAGCCTTCTTTTCCCGCGTCGGTCCGGACCCTCATCCACCCTTCGATTTTTTCGAGCACCGTAAGCCGGTCGCCGCCACGAATCCCGAAAAGCACGGCATATTGAGTCCCCGGACCGCTTCGGACGTTCAAGGTGGCCGGTTTTACGAGCACCGTCCCTGCGGCCCCCGCAGCAGGCGTTGCCGCTTGTGAAGGCGCAGGCACTGCGGCGCTCCCATAATGGAAATAGGTCTGTGGTGTTTTGGTTCCGATAAACTCCACGGCTTTCTTGATGCATATGCGAAGGGCCTTTTCAGTCGGGGTGTTCTTCCAACCGGAAAGCCCGCCGGCCAACGCCCCACTGCCGCCATATCCGCCGATAAGGCCTCCCAGGTTCACATCGGTGGCTTCACCCTCTACGCTGGTGGCTGAAACGATACGGGATGTTCGGGTGTCGATCAATCGCAAATCGATCGCCATGTGGGCCTTTCTAAAGCCGCCGGTCACCGCCCCGAATATGCCTTTGCCGAATCCACCCAATCCGCCCTGGGTCCCGGATGCAGCCCCCTCAAACTCGGTCACGGCGCCCACAACGAGTAGTTCCGCGCCTTCAATCTGTCCGATGGGCGCCGCCGTGTCTTGACGAACCCGGCCGGATGCCCCCAGGTCCTGTTCGGTGAGAACGTTTCCCAAGGTCTGTCTTTCCAATACAATGTACTTGCTGGTATTGAAGAGGGCGGTCACCAATTGATCGGCCATGCCGTCTCCGATCCGGCTGGTCCACCAGCCCTTGCCGGTTTTGTCCTTGAACTGGGCGACGGCGATCCTTGCCTTGGGGCCGTCGTAAGCCTCTGCTTGGGCTTCCGCGATGGAGGGCCCTTCCTGACCGGAAGTGACGGTCGCCTCCGTTCCGGGCGTAACGCACCCATAGCTGCCTGCAAGGCATAAAAGGAAACCACAACCAACCGCAAGCGATTTTCTAAAATCCATAATTCTTCCCTCCCTGGAGTAAACAAATATTGAAGAAAGATATTGATGCCCACAGGTGAAAAGGTGGTCTTCAACCTTACTATTTGGGATCACACACCACCTTGTGAACCTCGATCATCTCTACCTGGGAATCCTTTTCGGCCGATAGGCACCCTAACAAAACCGTGTGGTCTTGTAAAGTGCGGCACGGGAATTCGTGTGATCCATGATCGGCTCGACCCCCACAGGGTATTATAGATTCAGTTATCGGTATCGGCCATATATCCGGAAAAGTTTAGGAGAAATCCCGGCATTTTGTTGTTATCCGAGTTTTATGGAAAAAAATTTTGATTTCAGTGTAGTCCGCATTTTGGCAGGTTCACAAAGACAGGAGGCCTCAATTTTTAAATTTCTAACGTGACAACGTTCAAAGAAAGGGATCCTGTGCCATGCGCAAAAATGGTCTTGACCCGAGCAAGGATCGGAGATAGAAATAAAACACCGTGTCGGCTTGCATTCGGATAGCCCCATGAGGCTTGTTTCCGGTGATGAAGCCTTTTTCTTGATCTGCTGCGGGAATCCCGGAAATTTCAAACATGTGATTGGGTCCACCCTG
>JAWOGN010000158.1:0-3323 GCA_046496815.1 Desulfatiglandaceae bacterium | reverse complement strand
GGCTTCCTTTCCCTGGAAAAACTTGAAGCCATGACCAGCGTCTGTTCGGTGGGTTTGGATATGGTCGCCATTCCCGGCGACACTTCTGCGGATACCATCGCAGCCATTATCGCCGACGAAATGGCGATCGGTGTGATCAACAAGAAGACCACCGCCGCCAGGCTTATTCCGGTACCCGGAAAAAAGTCCGGCCAGAAGGCTTATTTCGGAGGGCTTCTGGGCGAGGCCACCATCATTTCGGTTCAAAATAATGAATGCTCTAAAGGTTTCATTGCCCTCGGAGGAAGAATTCCCGCCCCGATTCAGAGTCTGGTGAACTAACGTTCAACCCAAAGCCTTATCAAGGAAGACAGTAAAACGCAGGGTGTCACATCTTGATTTGTGAATTGAGCAGTGCAGCCACATCTTACTCGGCCGTGGCCGCAGACGCGATAACGAACTCTTTCCACTCTCCAAAAGAGCGTTCCGCTCGCCCGACCTATAGAAATACAGCGACATCCTCCAGGTTTTTTTTGTCCAGATCCGGGACCGTGGTATCCTCCGCCGGGTAGCCGACCACCAGGATCATGAAGGGTTTTTCATTGGACGGGCGCAATAAAATCCTATTTAAAAAGCCCATTTTGGCCGGCGAGTAGGTCAAAGAGGCCAGACCCGCACTGTGAATCGCCGTTATGAGCATGCCGGTGGCAATACCAACGGATTCCTGCACGTAGTAGTGATTTTTTATTTCCCCGTTGGGATAATACCCATGGCGCTGAGCGAACACGGCGATCAGATAAGGGGCTGTTGTTAGGAAAGGTTTCTGCCGGCTGGTGCCCAGGGGAGCCAGAGCACGGACCCATTGCCGGGTGCGCTCCCCGCTATAAAACTCCTTTTCGACTTCTTCCGATTTCAATCGAATGCGCTCCTTCACCTCCTGACGAGAGACAATCACAAAGGTCCAGGGTTGCATGTTGGCGCCACTCGGTGCCCGTGCGGCCGTTCGGATACAATCTTCGAGGATATCCAGAGGGACGGGTCGATCCGAAAAGGTACGAATCGTCCGTCGGCGTTTCATGACGGTGTAGAAGTCCCTGGCGCGCTTGCGCATCACATCGACGGGATACTCCTTGTAAGTTGTGAGTGGAACAAAATGCCCCTCAGATGCAGCGTTCATGTAATGTCTTTCCTTTCTGGAAACCCGGAGATTGCTTCCCGTCCAGCACGCGCAGAAATTTGGAAACTGATTCCATGCTTTCTCGAGCCCAGCGTCGACCGCCCGTCCTGCAAATTGGAGGAAATTCGCCTCAAAGCGCCGGAGTCTAAAGACTTGATGCGCCCGACCGCCTCGGCTTGGATCCACCCTCTTTTTTTGTCCGGCAGGCTGACAAGGAGCCAACCATCTTCGGATCTCTCCAAATGCACGATGCTGCCTTCGTGAAGCTTGAAAAGCACGGTATCGTTTACATCCGGTCCCGCCAAGATGTTCACTTCCTTTTCAAGAATCACGGCACGGTCATCGGTCGCCGCCCCATACCATTTCAAGCCGAATGAAATGCTCGCAATCAGCCAAAAAATCGCGAGGATCAAGGACAGATAATAGTTCCACTCTCCCCGATGAAATAGTCTTGTGAGAAGGGCGCCCCACAGAAGTGCATTCAGAACGGCGAAGGTCCAGAAGAGCTCACCGAGTGTCACGGAATTCAGCCAGAAAAAGGTTTGATGCACAAAGCTCCGGGAGTCGATGACGGGGTCTTTCATCATATCCCGGGCATGGCGAAGATTGAAATTGAGGTCGGCATCCCGCGGTATCAAGAGAAGGGCGCGCTCATAGTTCAGGATGGCTCGGCCGAGGTAATTTGCACGAAAGTAGGCATTTCCCAGATTGTAATAAAGATGCCCGCTTGCATGACCGGAATCGGCCAACTGTTGATACCCTTCGATGGCCTCTTCATACTCACCCGCTTTAAAGGCCCGGTTGGCGCTCACAAACACCTCTTCCCTTCCGTTGGTCTGGGCATGGACTTCATACACCAGGCAAAAAAGCATCAGAGGGATAAAAGCCGTTTTTGTAAATCTCAGAAGACGCCTCTCCTTGCCTGTGCTTCCGCACCCTCTGTGGTAAAATATGTTCGTCAACGTATCTCTTTCTCAATCTGTTTGATAAGATCGGGGATATTCTCGCCTATTTCACAAGTCTCCTGACCTTTGCCCGTATAGATCGCATCTTCAAGGCTCTCAATTACTTTTCGAAGTCGCTCAGCCGTTGCAAAGCTTACTCGCCTGGATCTCAGGATATCGACTGCTTCATTGGCTGTCATTGTGCCAAGAGAAAGATCAAATCGCTCATTCAAGTACTGCCGAATGGAGGAAATCATGTCACTCGAACCGCGTTCGCCCTGACGGAACTGCTGGAGGAAGTTCCTGGCCGCTTTTTTTGCTTTCGTGGCAGCCAGAGAGCCATAAGACCTTTTCTGCAACTTCAAAACTGAGAAGGTAGCCGCATAGATCAGAAGCGGCACGATGAGAATTGTCCAGAAGAGTAGTCCGCCTGTCCTGCCGCGAGATCCGGAAGAGAAATCTCTTAAAGAAGTGTGCACCGGGAGGATGTCGTGTCCCAGCTCTTTTACCTCCTTCTTGGCGTCCCCTTCATGCTTCTCTTTTAATGCATCTGCCGAAATCAAAGCTTGTTCTTTTTCACCCGGCAAAACGGACAGGGTTAGAAGCGGTGTTTTTATGGTTCGGTACGCTTGACTCCCGGTATCAAAGAAGCTGACTGAAAGAGAAGGAACCTCATAGTCCCCCTCCTTCTCCGGCACCAGCGCCCATTTCATGGTCTTGGACCCCGCCAGTCCCTCGGCATCTATTGCTTCCGTCAGCGCCGGTTGATCTGCGTAAACCTTGACTTGATCCAGTTCAGGCATTTTCAGATCCGGGATCCGGTTCACATTTCCCCGCCCGCTCAAAAGCACCGTCAGGGTGGCCGACTCCCTCGCCTTTACTTCAAGTGGCTCCAGCTTGGCTTCTATTTCATAGCTGCCCACCAGGCCGCTGAAGTCGGCAGGTCTTCCCTTTTCTGGAAGTGGACGCACATCCAACTCAAGCGGCTCACTTGCCACCGTCATGGGACGACCCGCACTCAAAGAAAAGAAGGGGTCATCAAACAGGCTCCGGGGAGCCCGGCGCCTTGGCTGAAACACCCTCATGCTCATTCTGGAAGGCCTGACCCCATAGACGCCTTCTCTGGACGGTATCAATGCATACCGTACCTCCAGGATCTGATAAGGCTCGCCATTGTAAACGCTTTCATACTGGGTGTGCTTTCCGAGCTGCTTGAATGTGAG
>JAWOGN010000358.1:0-28233 GCA_046496815.1 Desulfatiglandaceae bacterium | reverse complement strand
AAAAAGGCCACAAATGCTACCTTTACGGGCGTTTTTGTATCCTGGAGTGCGTAAAATGCAGCCACCAGTATCCGTGTGCCTGAGAAAGCCCAAAGTCCCAGGGTGTAGAAAAAAAGGGCTTGATTTGTCATGTGGGTTGACACGGCGTCAAAGGCACCCCTTTCGAGAAGGATTTGTATAATCGGTTTTCCCAGGATGATCAGCCCCACCATCGAGGGCAAGATAATAAAAAAAACCAGACGGAGTGAATGACTCAACGTATCTCCAAACTCCTCCAAATCCTTTCTTGCTGCCTGCGTCGAGAGCGAAGGAAGTGCGGCGGTGCTGATGGCAATGGCAAAAACACCCAGGGGAAACTGGACGATGCGGTCGGCATAATAGAGCCACGAAACGCTTCCCTCTGCAAGAAATGATGCCAGGAGTGTTCCCATGTAACTGCTCAATTGATACACAGCCGAACCAAAAATCGCCGGCAGCATCAGGCGCCCGATCCTTTTCACAGCGGAGTGACCCGGATGCCATTGCGGAAACAATTTGAGGCCCGATTTCAAAACCCATGGGATTTGAAGACCCACCTGTAGCATACCGCCGATCAGCACACCGACTCCGACTCCCACGATCGGTTCATTCAAATGCGGCGAAATCAAATAGGCGGCCCCAATAATTCCTGCGTTTAGGAATATGGGCGCAGCCGCAGGTGCGGAAAAATGCCTTAATGAATTAAGGACTCCCATAAAAAATGCCACAAGGCTTATCAAAAATATGTACGGAAAGGTAATGCGGGTTAGGAAGACGGTGAGATCGTACTTAACACCTGAGGCTCCGAAACCCCACGCCTGAATTCTCACGATCCAGGGAGCGAAGAGGACTCCCGCTAGCGTCACAGCCACCAGAATTATTGAAAGTAGGGTCAAAACAATCCGTGCCAGCTCAAACGCGTCTTTCTTGGTTTGATTCGTTAGATATTCAGTAAAAACAGGGATAAAAACAATGGTGAGAGAACCTTCCGCAAAAAGGCGTCTTAATAGATTGGGGATACGAAACGCAGCGACGAATGCATCCATCGCCATCGCGGTCCCAAAAAAAAACGCCAACACCATATCGCGCACAAGGCCTAAAATGCGACTCAGAAGGGTGTAGAACCCGACGACCCCCGCTGCTCTGCTGACATTCTTTTCTTCAGTATTCGAGAATTTATGGCTTTTCATAAAAAAACCTTGACATTTATTCCCAAATGCTATTTTTAATATAGGTTAATAATTGTTAGGAGGTTCAAATTTGGCAAATCATAAATCAGCGCTCAAGCGTGCTCGCCAGAGCGAAGTGAGGCGCGTCCGAAACAAAAACTACAAAACCAGGGCCAAGCACGTTTTGAAAGAGGTCAAAAATATCGTGGCCGGCAACTCCTTGGAGCAAGCCCAGAAAAGCTTCCCCAACGCCGTCGCCATTCTTCAAAAGACCGCTTCCAAGGGCGTGATTCATAAAAATAAAGCCGCTCGCCAGATCTCCCGCTTGGCTCGGCATGTCAATCAACTCTCAATATCATCGTAGATCACATACAGAGTGATAACACCAGGTTTTCAATAACCAAGTGCGTTTGCGCCCCGGATTTCAGAAGGCCGTCCGCTTGATACAAAAGGCTGACTGCACGTTGAAAGTCGTCCGTGTCCCAGCGCCTGGACTGTTTTACAACCTTTGATGCGAGAAATGCCGGCAGCCTGAGTTCCCGGCTAACGTCTGAATCCCTCCGCCCCGCGCTGCTCAGCGATTTTGCTCGCCACAGTATTCGGATCTGCCGATTGAGCATCCCCAAAATCCGCAAAGGCCCGTCCTTGTCCTCCTCTTCCAAAAACCGTTTGAGTACGGATAGGGACTCCACTCGTTGCTTAAAGGAAATAGCATCCATCAATTCAAAAATTGTGTATATACGACTATGAATGGCGACCTCCCTGACTTCATCCAGGCCGATCCTCAAGGTCCCATAGCGCAGATGCAGCTTTTCCAGTTCCGCCTGGATGTCCGTTAACCGACTGCCGATAATTTGTTGCAGGTAAGCGCAGGCCTGATCTTCAATATCAAATCCCATCCGCTTTGCCTCTCTCTTAATCCAGGGCATAACTTGTCCGTCGCTCAACTTCTTGAAATGGACCGATTGGCCGAGTTCTCTGGTTTTTCGGTAAAATTTTTTTGTGAAATTGGCATTCGATGCTACAAATATCAGGCAGGTTGAATCGACCGGATTTTCAAGATAGGGAACAAAACTTTCGAGGGCTGAGGCCGAAAAGGCTTCCGTTCTCCGGACAATGATGAGTCTTTTCTGAGACATAAACGGAAGCGATCGGGCGGTATCAATGATGTCTGCGGGCTCGGTTTTGTCGCCATAAACAATATGGAGATTAAAATCCCTTGCCGTCTCAGGAATAAAAGCCTCCCGAATCCTGCTTAGAACCCGTTCCAAGCGCAAGTCGCTCTCACCATAGAAGAGATAACATGGCGCAAGTTTTCCCTTGTCCAGTTGCTGCAAGACATATTCAGGTTGCAAATCTCCCGACATTAAAACCTTTCTATGGTTTTGAGATAAATCCTTCTGGCAAAACGCCGGGCGATTTCTTCCAGCGCGACCCTTTGATTGAAGCGATTCCTAAGCGGATCATCGGTTACCTCAAAAGTCGCCCTCTCTTCCATTGCCTTTTCTCGCCACAGGGTGTTTCCGCCGGCGGAGTCTATCAATTCGGCATCCAGTTTCACCGTCAATCGGCGTCTAGCAGTCACCTCGTAAGCAGTTTCTTCCCCGTTTACGGTTGTCTTGAACGTCTCGTAGCCTACAGGCTCGGTTTCAATTTCGCTTATCCGCCCGAGTAAAACCGTGTCGGCTTCCGCTTTAGGAACCAGGGGGAGCTTGGAGCGACTCAGAAATTCCTCCCGGATGATGGTTGTGAAAGTTCCCTCGAACCCCAAGGATGAAGCGGTGCTTGGAATGAGGGGAATGGCCAGACTTTGGATTTCCGTACGGGTCGGTTCACCGGTCGCTCGGAAAGAATATCCACATCCGAGTATTGCAGACAGGGAAATCGCCAAGGGCAAAATCATCAAAGAAGATCTGCAAACGTTGAGGAAAATAGACATCAGAAAATTGAGCGCATACTTGGGTTACTTCTTTTCTCAATAAATGAGGTAAGCGGGGTTCCCCAGGGTCAAGGGAGTTACCATGGGCAATCATCAAGCCTTTGATCAAACGACCAGATTCACCAGTTTTTTCTGAACCACAATCGTTTTCTTGATCGGTTTCCCTTGAACAAAACGCTGAATCCGTTCATCTGACAAGGCTTCGCGCTTAATTTCCTCATCGCTATAGGAAGCCGGCACCTCGATTCGGCTTCTGACCTTCCCGTTTACTTGCAGCACAACCAATCGATTCGAAACGATTAAGGCGTCAGGTCGGTAGACAGGCCACGGCACCTTTAAGAGGCTTTCCCCATGGCCCAGGAGTTCCCAGAGCTCATCAGCGATATGGGGTACGACAGGAGAAAGCAAAATTACGGCAGCGTCAATTGCCTCCCGAACCACCGACCATGAAAGATCGTCCTTTTCCTTATGGTCGGTAAGAAATTGGTTTGTTTCATTGACAAGCTCCATGATTGCAGAGATGGCCGTGTTGAAGTGGAAACGGTTCTCGATATCATCCGTTACTTTCTTGATGGTCTGATGCGTTTTTCGATGTAACGGCTTTAATTTCCCCGACAAGGTTTCCCTACCGGTGTAGGCGGGAACTTTCCGGATTTCATTCAGCCGGCTGGTTACGAGACGCCAGACCCGATTCAAGAACCGATATGCCCCCTCCACCCCCTGATCGTTCCACTCCAGATCTTTCTCGGGGGGCGAAGCGAATAAACAGAACATGCGGACCGTATCGGCTCCATACTGATCAAGTAATTCCTCAGGGTCCACGACATTTCGTTTGGATTTGGACATTTTGACGGTGTTGCCGATGACCACCTTCGCCCCGCAGTATGTGCATCGGCCATCCTTGACTTCGTGTGGGTAGAGGTAGCCGTGCTTCGGGCAGGACTCAGTTTCCTTGCACACCATTCCTTGCGTTAAAAGGTTCGTAAACGGTTCGGTGATTTTCACGTATCCGAAATCTCTCAGCACGCGCGTATAAAAGCGTGAATACAGGAGGTGTAGAATCGCATGCTCAATGCCGCCGATGTACTGATCCACGGGCATCCAATAGTCCACCCGCTTTGAGTCCAGCGGCCCCTCAATAAAATCGGGGCAGGCATACCGATCAAAATACCAAGAAGACTCCACGAAGGTATCCATGGTATCGGTTTCACGTCTTGCAATCCCTTTACACTTCGGACACGTGGTTTGATAAAAGGATGCATCGAATGGCAACGGAGACCCGCCATTGGGTCGCATGTCCAAATCCAATGGCAGGGTGACCGGAAGATCCGCCTCAGGAACCGGTACCGTGCCGCAATGGTCGCAGTAAATGATCGGAATGGGAGCTCCCCAATAGCGCTGTCGAGATATTCCCCAGTCCCTCAATCTGAAATTCACTGTTTTGTATCCCAAATCTTTGGATTCAAGATACTCGATGATGCGATCCAATGCTTCCACATTACGGGTACCATTGAACGGACCGGAATTGACCAAGATCCCTTCATCCACATACGCTTCTGTCATTGCCCTTTCGTCGAGATCACAGTCCGGGGGCTTAATCACCAGCCTGAGCGGTAATTCATATTTCTTGGCGAATTCGAAATCTCTCTGGTCATGCGTTGGAACCGCCATGACGGCTCCCGTGCCGTAGTCGAAAAGGACGAAGTTTGCAACATAAATTGGAATTTCCTCCTCGGTTCCGGGATTCAGACAATATTTTCCGGTGAAGACCCCCTCCTTGATAGTGAAATCTGCGGTTCTCATGAAGGTGTCCATCTTCAGTGTTTTTTCTATGAACTCCAGGACCTCCTTCTCTTGAGGCATTCCCCGGACCATTTTCTTCACCATGGGGTGCTCGGGAGCAAAGCAAAGAAAAGTTGCACCAAAAACCGTGTCTTGACGCGTGGTAAAAACCTCTATCACGTCTTCTGAGCCTACCAGGGGAAATCTAAGGATGGCGCCGTAGCTTTTTCCGATCCAGTTCTTTTGCATGGTGAGGACCCGATCCGGCCACCCAGGAAGCTTATCGCAATACTCCAGGATATCATCCGCATAATCGGTGATCTTTAAGAACCAACTATCCATCTCTTTAATGCTTACTTCCTGATCCGCATGACGCCAGCAGCATCCGTTTTCCACCTGTTCATTTGCGAGAACACTCTGGCATTTTTCACACCAATTTACATAGGTCCGCTTCTTATAGGCCAAACCCTTTTCATACATCTTAAGAAATACCAACTGCTCCCAGCGGTAGTATTCAGGATCGCAGGTTGCAAGCTCTCGTTGCCAATCATAACTGAATCCCATCCTTTTAAGCTGGGCTTTCATGGCCTTTATGTTTTCCTGTGTCCAACGGGCCGGGTGCGTTTTATTTTCTATGGCCGCGTTCTCGGCAGGCATCCCGAATGCATCCCACCCCATGGGATGAAGCACATTCTTCCCACACATGCTTTTGTATCTGGCTACAACATCGCCGATGGTATAATTACGCACATGCCCCATATGGATCTTGCCGGATGGATAAGGAAACATTTCCAACAGGTAGTATTTCTCCCTTGAGGGATCTTCAGATGTCCGAAATAGCTCTTCCCTCTCCCAGGCTGCTTGCCATTTTTTTTCCAATTTCTGCGGATCGTATTTCATGTCAAACTTTTCCTTCGAAATCCAAAATTTTTAACCGATTCGGGCGAAACCGTTCAATTGGAGCGCTCTGCATTCGGCACTTCACGTCCCACTTCCCAACCCGGTTTTCATCAGCCGAAAGAGGCCGGCGTTTTCATCGCGACTTATTGAGATATTACCTTTAACCGGCCTTGAAGCAGCAATGTGTTGTAGATGTTATCAAGAATTCCATTTATGAAACCGCCCGAATCCTCACCACCGAATTTCTTTCCCAAATCCACCGCTTCATGAATCGAAACTTTTGGCGGGATATCTTCAACGAACAAAAGCTCGTATGTGGCCAGTCTCAATATACATTTGTCCAGGCGGGCCATTCTTTCCAGGCGCCAGTTGTTGGATGCATGCGCGATCAATTCATCCAGTTCCTCTCTTTTTGCACAAACACCATGGACCAACTGTGATGAAAACGGCTTTAAAGATTCCTGTGATCGAAAGTTTTCGCAGATGAGATCGAAACTTTCACGGGGATCATCCGCGTTGAATTCCAAATGAAAAAGAACCTGAATCGCCAGTTCTCGGGCTTTTCGTCTTCTACCCATTTCTTTTTATTGAAACCACAATCGAGTCAAGCCCCGATGAGGCGTCACTTATTGCCGTCGCCCGATGAAAAGGAGACGAATCAGACGCTATGCCAGTTCTTTGAAAAGATTGACCATCTCAATGGCAGCAACGGCGCCCTCATATCCCTTATTGCCCGATTTTGACCCTGCCCGTTCGATAGCCTGCTCAAGGTTATCCGTGGTGATCACACCAAAAATAACAGGCACGCCAATCTCCAACCCGACACTTGCAACACCCTTGGAGACCTCGGCAGCGACATAATCAAAATGAGGTGTTGCACCTCGAATCACTGCGCCGAGGCAAATAATCGCGTCACACTGACCACTCATGGCCATTTTTTTTGCCACAAGCGGAATTTCAAACGCCCCCGGAACTTTGATGACAGAGACGTTTTCTTCCGCCGCCCCATGCCGTAATAAGGCATCCATGGCGCCATCCACCAGCCTTGAGCTGATAAAGTCATTGAATCGAGCCACGATGATACCAAATCGAAATCCTGCCGCTGATAATCGGCCTTCCACTACTTTGGGCATAACGACTCCCATTCCTTGAACATTGCTTTTCTACTGTTCCTCAAGAATTCTCATGAGGTGCCCCAGCTTTTGGCACTTGGTTAAAAGATATTTCTTATTCTCCGGCCTGGGTTCAATTTCAATGGGAACACGTCCCGTGACCTGCAACCCATAACCTTCGAGGCCAATAATTTTCTTGGGGTTGTTGGTGAGCAACTTCATTTTTCGAACGCCCAGGGAAACCAAAATCTGGGCACCGACCCCGTAGTCTCTCAAGTCAGGATCAAAGCCGAGTTGTTCGTTCGCTTCAACCGTATCAAAGCCTTTGTCCTGCAACGCATACGCCTTCAGTTTGTTTACAAGGCCGATCCCCCTTCCCTCTTGATGAAGGTACAGAATAACGCCCATGCCTTCCTGCTGAACGATTTCCATGGCCTTTTGCAACTGCTCGCCGCAATCACAACGATAGGACCCAAAAACGTCCCCCGTCAGGCATTCGGAATGTACCCTCACCATTACGTCTCTCTCAGGGTCGATCTCCCCCTTAACCAACGCTAAGTGCTCATAATCATCGATGTCGTTGGCAAAGGCGATGGCCCTGAATTCCCCGAAAGGGGTAGGCAAAATAGTCTCGGCGGCCCTGTGTACGAACGATTCCTTTCGCATCCGGTAGGCAATAATGTCGGCCACTGTGGCGATCTTCAGGCTGTGTTTGTCGGCGAATTTCTCAAGATCCGGCATCCGAGCCATGCTACCATCGTCATTCATTACCTCACAGATCACAGCAGCGGGTCTGAGTCCTGCGAGTCGCGCCAGGTCTACCGAGCCTTCGGTTTGACCCGTTCTGAACAAAACTCCTCCTCTTCGCGCTCTCAGCGGGAAGATATGTCCGGGTTGGACGAGGTCTTCGGCCTTTGCGTCTTCCGCTACGGCTGTCACGACGGTCCGGGCTCTGTCGGCCGCTGAAATACCGGTCGAAACGCCGTGTCTCGCTTCAATGGATACCGTAAATGCCGTATTAAAGGGGGAGGTGTTGTCATAGACCATTAAAGGCAGCTTCAATTTTTCGACGATTTCCGGGCTCAGAGCAAGACAGATAAGCCCGCGCCCGTACTTTGCCATAAAATTGATAGCCTCCGGTGTTACCTTCTCAGCGGCTATGGTGAGATCCCCTTCGTTCTCCCTGCGCTCATCATCTACCAGGATTATCATTTTCCCCTGTCTGAGGGCTTCCAGCACTTCTTCGACGCGTGCAATCGGCATCTCAATCACCAAACCCTTTTTTCATAAGCATTTCCAAATCAATGCGAGATTCTGTAGTATTCTCAATTTTTCGCGAATGATCTCGGGAGCAAAATTTTTCCACATATTTCCCGATGAAATCCGTTTCGATGTTGACCAGATCTCCGACCTTTTTTGCCAAAAGTGTAGTCTCCCTGCCCGTCTGGGGAATGATGTTAACCTCAAACGCTTTCTGATCACATCGATTGATGGTTAAGCTGATTCCGTCTACGGAAATAGACCCTTTTTCGATTGTATAGCGCGAAACCTTTTCTTCAATTGCAATTTTCAGTCGCCATGATTTCTGATCTCGAGCTTCCCGTTTTACGATCTTTCCGATCCCGTCCACATGACCTGCAACAATATGACCTCCCAACCGGTCGCTCAACCGCAAAGCACGCTCCAAGTTGACTTTATCGCCCGGCTTGAGCAAGCCCACGGTACTCCGGGAGAGGGTTTCTCCTGAAACATCCATACATATGGAGCCTTCGGATACCGCGGTCACGGTGAGACAAACTCCATCGACGGAAACACTCTCGCCCAGGCGGCAATCGCTCATCTCAAAAAGTGGGGATACCGTCAACTCCATTTCATTTCGGAGCCGCCGAATGGCCCTAACTTGTCCGATACCCTCTATGATCCCGGTAAACATGGATCTTTTAACGAGATACTGAATCAAAAGTGAATTTTGAATATGATGTCAACCCGTTATCCTTTATTTGCCCCAACTGAGCCGGTGCAATCTGCGCTGACTCGTGCAATCGAAGTTTTGGAGATTCCCCACCTATTGATTTCACCTCGCCACCAAAAATCCATGCCTTTAATATCGGGGATATCCCACCAGCAGGATATCATCTCCGAAACGACGCATCCGGACATTTCTCAAGCGCAAACATTCATCCATTCGTTGGGATCCAAGCCCCGTCGCCATGGGAACCCCATCGTCTCCTCCCAGAATTTTCGGGGCGATAAAAACATAAAACTTGTCTACCAGCCTTTCACGTAACATCGAGCCCGTAATTGACGCGCCCCCCTCAACGAGCAGACTCATAACATTTAACTTTCCCAGTATACCCATTAACGCATGCAAGTCAATTTTACCTGCTTTGGTGGGGCAATTTAGGAGCGAGACTCCCCTTTTTTCAAAAACATCCCGCTCCGCGGTTTTCACCTGAGGGCCGACTGCAAGCAAGGTGGTACCGGATCTCAGAGTCATAACTTGTGCGTTGCGAGGTGTTCTTAAATGGGTGTCCACAATAATTCGCAACGGGTTCGTGCCGCGTCTCCGCAGGAGCCGTGTGTCAAGTGACGGGTTATCCGCAATAACCGTCCCAATGCCTACCATGATTGCATCGACCCGGCTCCGAAGACGATGAACAAACCGTCTGGACTTCTCATTTGTAACCCACTTGGAATCGCCGTTGGAGGTGGCCGTCCACCCGTCAATTGTAAGGGCTGATTTCAGTATTACGAAAGGACGCTTTGTCGTGACAAATTTAATGAAGTCCTCGTTAAGCGCGCAGCATTGAGCCTCCAAAACACCTGTCTTCACGTCAATGCCGTTCTCTCTGAGAAAATCACACCCCCCGCCGGCAACCCCCGGATTGGGGTCTTCCATTCCGACCACGACCCGCTTAAGGCCGCTCCGTAAAATCGCCTCCGTACAAGGGGGTGTTTTACCATAATGGTTGCAGGGCTCAAGTGTTACATAAAGGGTTCCTCCTGTCGCCATGCCCCCCAGCGTATTTAGCGCCTCAATCTCCGCATGGGGCATTCCCGCCCTGCGGTGATAGCCCCTCGCCAGTAACCGCTCCCCTTTCACAATCACCGCTCCCACTGCAGGGTTTGGTGAAGTACGACCCAGTGCCTTTTTTGCCTGACGTAAGGCTTCTTTCATAAACTTTTGATCACTTTCACTCATTGAGCATCTCTCAAGGACTCCATTCCGAAACGAAGTTCAAAGGTCTTAGGGGTGATGGCCTTGATGTCCCATGAAAGGTGGTTTTCGGCTTGTTTGTGGGCAGGCTTGGGGTAATCGGATTCGGTCCCTTATAAACGTTCCTTTTCCCTCTTGGACTTGAGAATTCCCTCCAATTCCTTCATAAATTCATTGATGTCCTTGAATTGCCTGTAGACGGAAGCGAACCGGACATAAGCGACTTCGTCCCATTCCTTAAGCTTGCTGATAACCCGTTCGCCGATCTGAGAACTGTCGATTTCTTTCTTTCCCAATTCCTGAAAATAAAGCTCCAGAGAATCCACGAAGTCCTCGATCTTCGTCATGCTGACCGGCAGCTTCTGGCATGCCTTGCGAATTCCGGAAACAATTTTATCCCGGTTGAAAGGTTCCCGCCGTCCATCTTTTTTGACAACCATGGGAAGCAATTCTTCCAGCTTCTCGTAGGTGGTGAATCGGCGCCCGCAACCCAGGCACTCTCTTCTTCTTCTTATCATTCTGCCATCCTTGCTCAGCCGTGAATCGATCACCTTATTGTCTATTTTTGTGCAGTATGGACACTTCATGGGGCTAACCTCTTCATTTCGATACCTGCTTCCGCTAGCATTTGATCGGCCAAAGGGTCCTCATAACCTTCCTCATAAAAGATTTCTTTGACGCCTGCGTTGATAAGCATTTTGGAGCAGATCACGCAAGGTTTATTGGTGCAGTAAAGGGTTGATCCGGCGATGGAAATCCCATGGTATGCCGCTTGGATAATGGCATTCTGCTCGGCATGAAGTCCGCGGCAGAGTTCATGGCGCTGTCCGGAGGGAATTGACGTGTCCTGTCTGAGGCACCCAACCTCATCACAATGTCTCAAACCCGCGGGAGCGCCGTTATAGCCGGTAGCAAGGATCCTCTTCTCCTTGACTAAAATGGCGCCTACATGCCGTCTCAAGCATGTCGAACGCTTCGCCACCATTTTTGTTATTGCCATAAAGTATTCGGACCAAGCGGGTCTCGGCAATCAAGTGTCTCCTTGGTTTCACATTCCTTTGAAACGCCTCAGCAAGCGTTCAATACGCGCTCAGCCGGATTTCTATCCTCGATTATTCCGGCTATCTCAACATGTTATAACGGGTTTCCGGCTCGGATCCGGATGCCGGATCCCTCCAAAGACGCGCTTTTTGCTTTCCCCGCGGCGACGAGATCCTCAAGCGGCACTTACTGTTCGGCAGTCCGCATCGGACAGCAGCCGAGAACTTAAATGCCCGGATGGTATCGAAATTGAACGGATCGAGATGCGCCAAATCAATGGATCGATTTAGAGGTTTCGGAAGGGTCGGCATCTGTCATCGTGGCGCAAACGCCTTGAAAACCAAAGATGCGTTTGTGCCGCCGAATCCAAAAGAATTCGACATGGCGGTTTTTACCCCTGCCTTTCTGGCGACATTCGGAACGTAGTCCAAGTCACATTCCGGGTCGGGAGTTTCGTAATTGATGGTCGGTGGAATTAAACCATGCTGTATTGTGAGCGCTGTAAATATTGCTTCAACGCCCCCCGCGCCTCCCAGAAGATGCCCTGTCATGGATTTGGTTGAGCTTATCGCCAACTTGTAGGCATGCTCCCCGAAAACGGACTTGATGGCCTTGTTTTCAGAAAGATCATTCAATTTCGTGGATGTGCCATGGGCATTGATGTAATCCAAATCCTCAGGCGCCAACCCCGCGGTATCGAGAGCCATTCGCATGCAACTTTTTGCGCCCTCCCCTTCAGGATCCGGCGCAGATACGTGATAGGCGTCGGCGCTGAGTCCATATCCAATTACTTCCGCGTAAACCGATGCTCCCCGTTCCAGCGCATGTTCCATCTCTTCCAGTATGAGTATGCCTGCGCCCTCCGCAATAACAAATCCATCACGATCCAATTCGAAGGGACGCGAGGATTTATCAGGTTCTTCATTTCGGGTTGAAAGTGCCCGCATCGAGCAGAAGCCACCCAGGGCCAAAGGCGTTACCACTGCCTCCGCTCCGCCGGTAATCATTGCGTCCGCAATTCCATCCCGTATCAATCTGAAGCTTTCCCCAACGGCGTGACAGCCTGCTGCGCAGGCCGTCTCGATCGATGTGTTGGGCCCCTTCGCGCCAAACTCGATGGCGATTTGCCCGGGGGCCATATTCGCAATGATGCCGGGAATAAAGAATGGGCTTATGCGTCGCGCTCCCTTTTTCAAAAGAACCTCATGATAATGCTCCAGCATGGCAAGTCCACCGAGCCCCGATCCCGTCACACAGCCGACTCGGTGCGCATTGGATGCATCGATTTTAAGATTCGAATCCTCCATGGCCATCCTTGCAGATGCCAATGCGAAGTGAATGAATATATCAAACCGCCGCACCTGCTGTTTGTCCAAGAAATCTTCTGATCTAAAATCCGTCACTTCCCCGGCAATCCGGGATTGAAACTGAGAGGCATCAAACTTGGTAATCGGCCCAATACCGGAAGTTCCGGCACATGCACCTTTCCAATTCTTTTCAACACCTGTGCCAAGGGGAGTGACCATTCCGAGGCCGGTTATCACAACCCGTCTGGTCATAAGACTGTTCCTTCTCTATGTCAGATTCTTGACTAAAAGCGACCACAATTAAGTTTAATAACTTTTTTAGCGCCCACACACCATGCGAGCCGTCTCAGTGATCGTCGATATGGAACCGACTCAAAACGATTATTCTCCTGAGGCTTTTTGAATGAAATTTATAGCATCCTGAACGGTAGCAATCTTTTCAGCGTCTTCATCGGGAATAGAAATATCGAATGCTTCCTCCATCGCCATGATGAGCTCCACCTGATCCAGTGAGTCAGCGCCTAAATCATCAACGAAGGAAGCCTCCGGAACCACATCTTTTTCCGCCACATCCAACTGTTCGCAGATAATTTTCCTGATCTTTTCCTCGACACTTGCCATTAGGCTTTACCTCCTCAAAAATTGGTCTTCGTTTTGACAAATTTCCGTCAATTCGTCTCGACAGCCGCACTGAGATCGACGGAAAAATGTGTTGTGCATTTTTATGAATTCAGTGCCCTACATGTACATTCCACCGTTTACGTGGATGATTTGACCCGTAATATAGCTTGCAGCATCGGTACACAACCAATAGGCGGCCTCTGCAACATCCTCCGGCCTGCCGATCTTTCCCAGCGGTATCTGTTTCATAAAACTTTCTTTCACTGTATCGGGTAAAACAGCGGTCATCTCCGTATCGATAAATCCGGGAGCAACTGCATTCACCCTGACTCCCCGTGGCGCGACTTCTCTGGCCACAGTCTTTGTGAATCCCATAATACCGGCCTTGGAAGCAGAATAATTGGCCTGACCTGCATTTCCGATCTGTCCAACGACCGACGCAATATTGACGATGCAACCCTTTCTTTCTTTGATCATCGACCGGAGGACCGCATGGGTGCAGTTAAACACACTTTTCAGATTCACCCGAATGACCGTATCCCATTGATCCTCTGTCATTCGCATGAGGAGGCTGTCCCGCGTAATACCCGCGTTATTCACCAGCACATCGATTTTTTTGTGTTTTGAAAAAATATCTTTAAACAACGAATCGACGGCTTCAAAAGAAGAGACATCTATTTTGTAGCTTTCAGCCTCGACACCCAGCTGCCTCAAGGCACGCAGCGTCTCAGCCGCATCTTTCTCGTCAGGATCGTAGTGCACGATAATAATATTATCCTGGGCAACGGCAAAGCGCAGGGCGACATTCCGTCCGATTCCCTTGGATCCGCCGGTGATAACCGCCAGCCTTGCTTTCAATTTGTTCACGATATCTACCTGCCTCCCGCTCAAAACAGCTTCAGCAGATGAATATATTCCCCAATACCGAGATTCATCTGCAATCCGCTTATTCGTGTACGGCTTCACCCCCGGAACGCTTTAATTGCACCAGCATTTTGTCAAGAACTTTGTTTCTCACATAACGTGCCGCCAATTTTATGGCGTTTTTGATAGCCCTGGCGGAGGATCCTCCGTGACAGACAATTCCCACACCGTTAATGCCGAGCAATGGGGCGCCACCGTACGCCTCATAGTCCATCTTTCGCCAATACCTTTTGAGAGGCTGCCGACCGAAGACAAGCGCGGCTCGACCGTAAAAGGACTCCATCAGCTCGGTTTTCAGTGTGTGCATCATCGCCCTCGCCATTCCCTCGCTCAGTTTTAGCGCCACATTCCCGACGAATCCGTCACATACGATAATCTCCACTTCACCTGTAAAGATATCGCGCCCTTCTACATTTCCCACAAAATTCAGAGGACTTTTTTCGAGCAATTTTCGAGCCAACCGAACTTGCTCATTGCCCTTGCTTCCCTCCTCACCGATACTCAAAAGACCTATTTTGGGATTTACCATCCCCAGACAAGAAGTCGCAAAGGCATTGCCCATTACGCCGAACTGAAAAAGATAGTTTGGTCGGCAGTCGACATTCGCCCCCACATCTATCAAAATCACAGGGCCTTTTTGCCCCGGAAGGATGCCTGCGATGGCAGGCCTGTCCACGCCTTCTATACGGCCCAGCGTCAAGATGCCGGCAGCCAGGGTGGCGCCCGAATTTCCCGCGCTCACCACCGCATCCACATCACCGCGTTTAATCAGATCGAAAGCAACTCTTATTGAGGCGTCTTTCTTCCGTCGCACCGCCTTTAAGGGCGATTCTCCCATCCGAACCACATCCGAACAGTGATGCACCGCGATATGATTCGTCCCCCGGTGTGAGGAGAGCAAACTCCCGATAATCCTTTCATCTCCAACCAGGGTGACGCCGATCCCCTGTTCGCGCCCGATCTCAGCTGCGCCCTGTACGACCGCTTCCGGAGCGTTATCTCCGCCCATGGCGTCCACGGCCACGATCATTCTAGGTCTCTTCGGTCTTGGTTATCGTATTCCCTCTATACATTCCGCATTCCGGACACACATGGTGCGGCAACACCGGCTCATGACAGTGCGGGCATGAGGAAATATTGGGTATTTTGATACCATCATGGGATCGTCGCATGTTTCGTTTGGATTTTGATTTTTTCCTTTTGGGTACGGCCATAGCCTGTAGTTACACTCCTTCATCTTTGTTTTCGCATGCGGTCAGCGGTTTGAACGTGTGCAGCCCATATGGCATGGAATTGATTGCAATACGCCCATTTGACATGCGGTGATTCTTTCTAGAACCCTGAAACGAGGGATATCAGGGTTAGTCATCAAATTGCTCCACGTTTTTCAGTTTTGAAAACCCGGGATGCCCCCGCTTCGAACTGCAATTGCATCTTTTGATATTCAAATTTGTTCCGCAAAAGGGGCACAACCCGGAGCAGTCTTCCCCGCACAGACATTTCATAGGCAGTGATAGATAAATTTGCTCTCGAACCATATCACCCAAAGAAATCTCTTCGCCCCGGATCAGGTTTACGGACATATCATCTTCAAGCAGTTCAATTTCGTTCTCGCCATCATGAGAACGCATAAATTCAAGAAAAACCTGAAATTCGGATTCTAAATCATCGTTGAAGGGTTCAAGGCACCTGTCGCAGCGAATCCGGAGGCACCCCGCCATTCGACCCTCCAGTAAATATTTACCGCCTGCCTTGGAAATTCTGATGCGAACCTTCAAAGGCCCAACCAAACCAATAACTTGATCGTTGCCTCCATCGTTTTTCCACCAATCCGGGCTGAGGGCAAAATCGAATTGCCGCGGACCATGCAAAACGGTTCTCAAGTCGATGATCATTCAAACCCAACCTTGATAAAGAACTTAAAAACAACCCGTCAAAGCTCAGATAAAATAACCTGGTGAATATATAGAATAGCCTCTTTTTGTCAAGACATTAATCAAGCCACGCTGAAACGGACCGTAGCGAAGGTCTAAAAACAATAAAGAGGGATTCCCGATTTTTTCTTTTTTTATTGACACTTACACCCTTATCTTATTATAATTCATTCCCAACTTTCAAGGGTGTTTCCCTGGTGTGAATCAGAATTATGAGGCTCATTACCGCAATCATGCAAGGAGGCTGTCCGAGAATGGCTATTTTCCCCAATCTCTGTGTCAGGTTCAAATTATAATCCTCGAAATACTTAAATGTATTCCTGTGGTTATAATTTTCGCCTTCCTTGATCTTGAAAAAAATTCCTCATTCTCGGACAGCCTCCAAGAGTGAATCCTCCAGATGCAGCGGTGATTGAATTGAACGGTTTATTTTTTTGCCTATGTGGAAATACAGAGAACGGTTAAATTACTATGAAAAATTGCGGCGCTCACTTTATGAGAGCTTGAGAGACGCTCTAGAATGCCGCGTTATGAAAATTTCTCTCATTGATTCCTTTTACAATTACCAACGAAATGACGTCGAATACAGCTTTCTCGATCGGAGTGAACTGAAACCAAAATCAAAAAAGATGGAAAAGGAATCGGAATTATTCAATACGTTTATCGTCATATTTTGTGAAGATATCGTCAGCCCTCAACTCAAAAACTACATTCGCTTTTACCCTGAAAACAGCGTCGTCAAGAAAAATCTCAAATACCTCGCCAATTTCGCCTTGTACCAGAAGTTTCATGAAAACCTTCGACATTTTCACAACCCGGGCTTTCTCGACTTTCTTGAGGGTCTCATCAATGTGGACTATGCCCTCCTCATACAACAGGATCCCACTGTTAAAAGAAAGAATCGTTACTCGCTCACTCACTTCCACGTCAAGATTGACTGGCCCATTGCGGATGCAGCGGAAGATCTGGCCAAATGGCTGAGATACATTCAAAACAATTTGTATGAGAAAGGCGATAAAGAGGCTCGTATTCTCCAAAATAAGCTGTTTGAATATTACGGGTGTCATCACAGCGTCGGGGGAAGGCGGACCGCCGGCCTCATCGCCGCTCAACTGCTTCGAAAACTGGATTACATCTCCACTGTGTTTGTCTCAAGCTCCGAGTCACGATCCATGTACAAGTACTCTGAACGAGGAACCTCCAAGTTCTTCCTCATACAGTTGACGAATGAACAAGTCGAAGCCCTGGCACAGCGTGAAGGGATGGAGACCGTCGCCTTTGAAACCACCTACCTCTACCCGGCTGACGGCTACTTTGTTGGGATCTCCGAGGCGTCTTACGGCCCGACCACCTATTCAAAACCCCCGGAGGACGGCAAACTTAGAAAACTAAAGCCGGCCTACAACTGGCTTAAACTTCGAGATGAATTCCTTCATCCAAAAGTCGATGCCTTGGATGCCAGGCCCATCAACTACAAATGGGTCTATAGCCCTCAGGACTGAGAAAAGACGTATCATCAGTTTGTGGGCGGAGGGCGTTTCCCAACGCTGAAGCCGGTTTTTCACGTCTCGCCATTGTGCTCGACGATTTTTTCAAGAATCCAGACATCCAGGCAGCGCTGCCATTTGATTCGGTATACGCGTTCGTCCTCAGCGAGTATTTTGAAAAAGTCATGATCTTGCTCCGCCCAACGGCCCAAGACCCGCTTCACCTTCAGTTCCTTCTTATTCAGCAACAGCTTTAGAGGCCGTTCGTTCGCTTTGTAGCCCGAGTAGGCGATGACTTGGATCTTTTTTTCTTTCCCGTCTTGCCGCATCACACGCCCCTTTCTTTTTGTCGTCCCCACATCCATTTTTTATCACACAACACAGGAAAATGTCTTGGGATAAATCCATTCGGTAACCGTTCACGGGTTCAAAGGTTCAGGGGTTCAAGGTTCAATTCTGGTCCACGGAGTGCATTTGGGTTAGGTATTTATGAGAAAAGCGTCAGCTTTGTCAGGCCTAATCCAAAATTTGGAACTAAATCGGCAATTACTTGGGAAAATGAGCATTTTTAACGACGATTTCGGGTCCTCAATCCCTTCTTTGTCCTTAACCCTGAATCCAGATTTCATCGGGAAACCCTGAACCTGTGAACGCTTACTCCATTCGCTTACCTGCCGCCCACTTTAGCAGACGCCCAACTCAGTCTTGTTTCACACGGCTTCATGTGTTAAGCTTCTCTTGTTTTCGAGTCCCGCCGAGCGCTCCATTTCCAGGGGGCTTGGCGGAAATCCCCACTGAAGATACTGCCTCAGGGAGGCTGATATTCAACATCAACATTCATCAACGGAGGGCACCTTCCGCACATGAGCGACCAAAAAATTGTAACCCGTTTTCCACCCAGCCCTACCGGATATCTCCATATCGGCGGTGCAAGAACCGCGCTGTTTAATTGGCTGTTTTCCCGTCAAAAGCACGGAAAATTCATACTCCGGATCGAAGATACGGACCGAGAGAGATCTTCCGATGAACATACCAGAGCGATCCTGGAATCTATGGAATGGATGGGATTGGATTGGGATGAAGGGCCGTATTTCCAATCGCAGCGGCACGATATTTACAACGCTTGTATCGACCGTCTCCTTGCTACCGGCCAAGCATACCACTGTCATTGTTTGCCCGCGGAACTGGAGCAAAAAAGAAAGGCGGCTATGGCAAAGGGGCTTAAACCCAAATATGATGGTAAATGTCGTGAATTGGATCTTGGCCCGGGTAAGGGTGCAGTCGTGAGATTGAAGACCCCGCAGACCGGAATTACGCACTTCAATGACTTGATCAAAGGCCCCATTGCCATTGACAATGAGGAACTGGATGATCTTATTCTAAGAAGATCAAACGGAAGCCCCACCTATCACTTGGCCGTCGTGGCGGACGATATCGACTTAGGGGTCACCTATGTGATACGAGGCGATGACCACGTCAACAACACGCCACGCCAAATTTTGATCTATAGAGCGTTACAGGAGCCTGTCCCGTATTATGCTCACGTGCCCATGATTTTGGCGTCGGATAAAACAAGGCTGAGCAAACGGCATGGCGCCGTATCCGTCCTCGCCTACCGCGACATGGGCTATCTCCCTCACGCTTTGCTCAACGCACTGGCGAGACTCGGATGGTCTCATGGAGACCAGGAAAAATTTACAAAAGAAGAGCTCATCGAAAAGTTTTCACTGGACAAGGTGGGAAAGTCTGCAGGCGTTTTCAACGCGGAAAAATTGCTGGACCTCAATGCCTGGTATATCCGACAAGCTCCGGACGAATACCTGGCACGGCAACTCACCCCGTTTCTTGAACGACTCGGCTTCAAGGACCTAAATGAAACACAGCTCAAAAAGGCCGTTCAGACCCTTAAGCCAAGAAGCAAGACCTTGGTAGAGATGGCTGAAGCGGCTCGTTTTTATTTCGAAAAAGATATCACGTATGAAAAAAAGGGCGATGATAAGTTCCTGAAACCGGAGGTTCTGGACTTGCTCGAAGCGCTTCGCACAAGACTTGAAAAGACTTCGGTTTTCACTCAAGCGGTTCTGGAGAATGATTTTGTTGCGTTTCTCGAAGAAAACGAACTCAAAATGAGACAGGTTGCCCAACCCCTCAGAATTGCTTTGACGGGAAAGACAGTCAGCCCCGGCATTTTTGAGGTCATGGAAGCTCTCGGAAAATCAAAAGTACTGGAGCGACTTACACAGGCCGTTATCCATATTCGCGCCAAAGGGTGAACGCCCGCGGACGCGTTCGATCCATGTTGATTGCCGGGTCCTATAATTTTAGCCACCGGCGGTGGAATCGCTGGTCTCAGGCCCCCTTAAAAGGCAACGTAAGTTCATTCATAACATCGCAATCCAAAATCGAGGGATGAAATTGGAATAATACCCAATGACAGGAATTCAAATGACCCCAAGGCACTTCAAGCCTTCAGTTCGGATTTCGATGCGCAACTGACTTCCGCCTCAGCAACCTGCGCACCGCGGGGTGTTTTGCTCACGGCTTCCTCAAAAGGAAAACCCATCGCCTTTGGAAATTCCACGGCAAAGTCCGGTTCCTCTGCAAGTTCCATGAACCGAATTCCACCGACGAGGCTTCTGAATTCTTCGCGACAGCGTCGATCCAACAGGGCCATGATAGCCCCTATTCCCGCGGCGTTTTCAACCGTTCCCACAGACGTTTTGCTTGAAGGCCTCGGCAGCATCCCGATGGAGACCGCGTTCCTCCAGTTAAATCGCGCGCCGAATGCACCCGTTAACAGCATTCTGTCAATATGGGTGATACCTGCCTTTCGCATCATCAGTTTGATACCTGCCGAAAGGGCACCTTTGGCGAGTTGAATCTGCCGTATATCCGACAGCGAAATGTAAATATCCTTTTTGAGCGCATTCACTTCTCGGGAAATCAGAAGAAATTTTCGACCCACCCCACGCTCATCACTTATCACACCCGGCATGCCCTCCTTAATTCGCCCACTCGGCAGCAACACTCCCGACTTCCCCATTTCGGCGACCGCATCGATGATCCCGGAACCGCAAATACCCTGTGGCTGTCCCCCTTGTTGCTCACCCAACACGTCAACCGATACTTCAAATGTGGATGATTCAATCTTGACTCGATGGATCGCGCCGATACTGGCTCGCATCCCGCATTCAATCTGTGCGCCCTCCAGGGCCGGGCCGGTCGCACAACTGGTTACCCAGAGCCCCTTGCGATTTCCCAGGACCACTTCACCATTGGTTCCGATGTCTACAATCAGAGAAATCTCATCCCGCTGGTGGGGTTTTTCAGACAAAATGACACCCAGGGTATCGCCGCCGACAAAACCCGAAACAACCGGGAACACATGCACATTGGTCCCCGGGTTGAAGTTGAATCCCAGGTCTCGGGCGTTCAGGTCGTCCGGAAACAGTTGAACCGGTAGATAGGGTGAAACGCCGAGATTATGGGGGTGAAGGCCGGCAAAAAGATGTTCCATGGTGGTATTGCCGACCACCGTCATTTCATCGACGTCCCGTCGATCCGCGCCCGCGGTTTGTAAACAACGCTCGCTTAACACATCGATTTCATTGATAACCAACTTGTGAAGCGTCTCCGCACCATCCTCGTATGAATTTGCGAAGGCCACTCGGCTTATTACGTCTTCCCCGAAACGTCGCTGGGGATTGGCGGATGCTTGGGAAGATAGGACACAGCCGGTTTGAAGGTCACACAGATATACTGCGATCGTGGTCGTGCCGATATCCACAGCGACCCCTAAAGACTTTCTATATTCTCCCCGAAGGACCCCGGTCACCCCTTTGCCTTGGTGGGATATCAGCGTGACGGCTCCCTGAGAAACGAAGGGTTGGCTCAATTCGCGTATCGCAATCGGGTCTCTGAAAAAGATGTTTTTCCCCTTTACTGCGCTAACCCGTCCAATTGTCTGCGTCACAAGGTCGTAATCCCCACCATCATGATCGTTTGCTTTAAATGGTGAGGCGAGAATGATACGTTCCACCATCGGTTCCACCGGAAAAGCGCCTTTTATACCGGTCTTTCCAATTCCCTCATTGCTGTCCAAGGAGTCCTTCATGACGGTAATGGTTCCGCGACCCCGCGGCCTCCCCTGACAGGCCAATCGATATCCTTTTGCCAGTAGCTCTGGTGTGAAGTGTTTTCGCTCTTCATGGGTAACCGCAGACAGGCAATTTTTCGGATGCACCAGAATTCTGCATTTTCCGCATTGTCCTTTTCCTCCGCAGTCTGTGCGCAGGGCGATACCCAGACGCCGGGCGATCTCCAAAATGGTTTCACCCGCTTCAGCATCACATGACATTCCCATTGGTTCAAACAGAAGTCGATGACTGCCGCTGGTTTCAGTGGCTTGCATGGAATTTTCCGCCTTTTTAAGAGACCATCTTAATTGATACGAAAAGAAATGACTCAACCCGGCACAAGGAATTGGGTATCAAATCAAAACAGCCCCATTCTCTCAACCGCGTCAGGGTATATACACCGGCTCTCGTTGGATGAGTTCAATGGCTTGCTCTGCCAGCTGAGCGAGTTGAGGGTGAGTTTCCTTCAGGTTGGTTATCTGTCTGAGATGATCTGCCGTTCTCATGATCAAAGATGCCATATCCCCCTCATCAATTGCCACAATGTTCATAAGTTGATTCCAGGGTGTATTTCTGGCCCAATAGTATATGGCGGCGCAGGGCCAGAATAGGATGGGTGGACTCTCGAAACCCCGTCGGATTTTAAGTGTTCGAAGCTTTTCGATGTGCCCGATGATAGCGTTAAACCGGTCTTCAAGGCCTGTTAGGTTGAATACCCCTTGACCCCGGATTTCAATTTCCAGTGCCCTGTCCCACACAAAGGGAGCCAAACCGCCTGCAAGCGCTTCAGCAGAAGCGCCCTCAAAGGCGCCTGTTCTGATCGCTTCTGCAATCAGTAACGGCTGGTCCAATCTCAGTTTTGACGCCCAGTAGCCGTCAGACGTCAGCAGATCCGCCTCATCCACAAAGCCCGTTTCTTTCAAAAACCTTAAATGCCGCTTGAAACTGAGCCAAAGCCCCCCTCCCATTCCTTCCATCTGCGCGGCGAGTGACTTAAAGTCTTTGAGCAGTTTTCGAAGCGGTCCCTTGTCTTTTAAATGACAGATTTTTAGATGTTCACAGCCTTCGCATGGGAGAGACTCAAGACGTTTGTTCACGGTATCCAAATGATCGCTGCGCCCAGTTGCTTGGGTTTTTTCAATATTCAGCGGTTCAAGGTCATCAAGTGGGATCTCGTCAAAGAGCCGAGCAAGCCGTTCAGAGGAAAAGCCCTCCGGGATGTCCGCACGATAATCAAAAATTGACTGGATTTGACGGATATCCACTTTCTTGAGTCTAACGCGATGTCTTCGCGCTCGCGATGGTTTCCGGATGCTGTGCGCTGCACAAATGAATTTACCCTGATCCATGGAGGTACTGAAAATCACATAAATATTTCTATTACGATGCAGGAAAAGCCTTCCGGGTTTGAGGTACTCCTTATAGAGTGCGATGAGATGCTCATTTCGGATTTTTTGAGTCAAGCTTTTGACTTTCGCTTTCAACTCCGACCGTTTCTGAACGAATTCCAGGACCTCATAGGGGTCTTGTCCATCACATTTGCCCCTGGGAAGCACCCGCCCCAATTCCCCTAACATTCCCTCCCAACGCCTTTCCAGTATGCGTCCGGACTGTTTTTCTTGAAATGCGGCAAAAGAAAGTTCGAGTAACTCCTTGACCTCTTGGGGCGTGTGGGACAACAGGAGGTTCAGCGTCATTGAAAAATTGATATGAATCTGACTGTGAATCGGTTCCGGGGAGGAATTCAGGAGTTCAATAAGGAGTTGGGGATCCTGATGGAGGCCGGGGACAACGAGACCAAAGCCGATGTTGTCTTTTCCCCTCCTACCTGCCCGTCCAATCATCTGGTGAAACTCGGTTGCGGACAGATCAATGAATTCCCGGCCGTTGTATCGGTCGCTTTGGACAAGAACAACGGTTCTGGCCGGGAAATTGACGCCGGCTGCCACGGTTGACGTAGAAAAAATGGCTTCCAGATATCCGGCATTCATCATTCTTTCGATCAACACCTTCCAGTAAGGAAGTTGTCCCCCGTGGTGCGACGCGACCCTGGACTCGATAAGCGACTCCAGCTGACGGTGTCCCCTAAGATGCGGGTAAGCGGACAGGAATGCGTCGACTGCATTGTGCATGGAGGACTTGATATTCGAAGGTGAGTGCACGGGTGAGCATGTCGAAATCGCTCGATCACAATCCGAGCGTGATTTCAGAAAGAAAATAGCCGGCAGCAAATCAAGCTTTCGCAAGTATTTGATGATCCTCCCAAAGTCGAGCCTCTGTAATCTTTTCTTACGCCCTCCTTGCTTAGAGGCGAGAAATCTTTCGATTCGCGAATTCAGGCCGCTTTCACTCGCGAGAGGAACGATCAACCCGTCATCGAAAAGGAATAACATTTCAAGCGGAACAGGCCGTTTGTCAGAACGCACGACCGTGTTTGGCACACCCCGAATTTCCTTCAGCCACTCACACAGCTCATCCGCGTTGGATATGGTCGCGGAAAGAAGCAGAAGCTTCACCGTCGGGGGGAGATATATGAGAACCTCTTCCCACACCACGCCTCTTTCAGGATCGCTCAAATAATGCGCCTCATCCAAAATTACCAAATCAGCCCGGATATCAGCCCCTTGGTGCATCGCGTCATACAGTTGGTTACGCAGAATCTCCGTTGTCCCCACGATGATGGGGGCGTCCGGATTCTCTTTTCGGTCTCCGGTGAGAATCCCGCAGCTCGAAGCGCCGAATTCATGATGGAACTGCTGATAAATGGAATTGGAAAGTGCCTTGAGGGGTGACGCATACCAGACGCTCAAACCTTCTGGCAGGTATGAATGAATAGTTTGCGAGGCTATCCAGGTTTTTCCCGAGCCTGTGGCGGCGCTAACCACCACATCGTAATTCTTGATCCGCTTGAGTGCTTCCTGCTGAAACGCATCCGCATGGAACGGCGCCGGTTTCGGCACACCGATCTTACGGAAAACCGATCTGAGTGCCGGATCGATCCTGGGTTTGCCATTATTGGCCGCCGGTCTATTGTCCTTTCGGTTGTAGTGGCGCGCTTTTGGTGAATGGCGGTAAGTTTTTTTTGTTTCAGGGTTCATATGTGACAACGGTATTTGAGCAATGATCCGGCACCGGCTTCATGCGACCAGTTCACATGAAATCAGGTCCAAATCTTTAAGATTATCCGTCAAGGCCGAACCCAAATCCAGGGCACATAGATGTTCCTTAAGTTCCTCGATATGTTGATTACATCCGTAACCGATCTTCAGGCCGTTCACATACACCTTCTCCAACACCTCTCTGGCGAAAACTCTTGCCGCCGCCTTTATGAATAGCGGCGATCTGACCTGATCCCCTTGGTACACGGCGGCCTTGTGGCAGAACGCCCCGCCGACTTCGCACCATGTCATCATATCGGCGAGCAAAAACATTGCATACTGGGATTTGCTCAACCTGTGTTTCCGGGCGTTCATAATCACTTCACTCGTGACCCGCATGGCGCGAGCCACCATAGGTCCGGCAGATTCTACTGAAAGTGCTTCAAGTTTTTCCGCCATTTTTAAATAAAACTCACCCTTAGAACGAACCGTTTCCCGTAAACGAAATACGGAAATAATATTTTGCTGTATTTCGCTGGTTCCCTCATAAAGCGGCAGAATCTTTACATCGCGTTTAATCTTTTCGACCTCATATTCGCGCATATAACCGTAACCGCCAAAGGCTTGAATTCCATCATTGGCCATGACGTCACCCGCCTCGGTTGCAAAGTATTTTGCGATAGACCCCTCCACCTGAAGGTCTTCTTCACCGGTATCAATTCTTCGGGCCACTTCCTCAACGTAGGCCCGGGCAGCCTCGAGCTTTACCGCATTCGGAACCAGCAGCTTATGCGTGTAACCTTGTTTCTTCGACAGGATGGATCCGAACTGCACACGCTCCTTCGAGTATTGGACGGCCTTCTCCAAAGCGGCCATACCGCCCCCCAGGCCGAAGGTCGCCACCATCAGTCGAGTATACCCAAAAACCTTATTGGCCTCTTTCAGCCCCCTTCCTTCGACACCTCCGATAAGATTATCAGCCGGCACAAACAGATCTTCAAAAGTCAGCGGACATGTGTCGGATGCTCGAATCCCGTGTTTGTCTTCATGTTTTCCGGGCACCAGTCCTTCCGCCCCGGCCTCGACGATAAAAAAGGAAGGCCCCTCCGGTGTATCTGCAAGAATGGTGTAGAGATCGGCAACACCACCGTTTGTGATAAACTGTTTTTGACCATTGATTTTGTATCCCTTTATCTTTCCATTCTCATCCAGAACCCTGACTGCTTTGGTCTTCAGGGCTTGAACATTCGACCCTGCCTCGGGCTCGGTGACGCCATATGCCACAATGAGCCCTCCATCGGCTATTTTTGTGATATACTTTTCTTTTTGTTCAGGCGTAGCTCCGACTCGAATCGGATCCATACCCAGGCATATGGCCAAAAAAGAGGTAGCGACACCCAGATCCATTTTTGCCATTCTTTCAGAGATGATTGCGATCTCCGAGGCGCTCGCACCAAGCCCCCCATAAGCTTCGGGGATGAAAATCAAATGAAGCGCAATATCCGGTCCTAACATGAAACGGATGAGCTCCATGGGAAACTCGCCACTTCTGTCCATTTCCAGTTTTGTTTCGAGAGAGACCTTTTCTTTTTCCAACTTGTTTATGGTTTCCAGTATCATCGAAAAAGTCTCCGGATCCATTTTCGTTTGTTGTGTCATGTCGCATCCTCATTCGTAACCCTTATTCTTTTTCAGTTTTTTGTTTCAGCTTCTGAATGAGATCCTGATAAGAGGATCGCATGATAATGCTGTTGAATTGGCTTCGGTAATTGTTAACGAGGCTTACCCCCTCGATGGAAATGTCGTAAACCAGCCAATCATCGCCTTTTTGCTTAACACGATATTCGGTTGGAATCTCTGTTTGCTGCCGGGTGAGAATCTTGACCTGAACAACCCCGTAGTTCCCATCGATCTGCTCGCCTTGATAAATGACCTTCTCACCGGAGTAACCCTCCACTCTATCCAAGTACGTCCGTTCCAGCAATTTGCCATACAGATCTATAAATTCTCGCTTTTCTTGCTCCGTTCTTTCCCGCCAGTGTCTCGCAAGGGTCCTCCGGGCCATTTCCTCCCAGTTGAACCGCTCATCGATAACCTGGCGGATCATTTGCTTTCTTTCCGTTTTTTTCTCCGCACCCTTTAACGCGGGATCACTGACGATACGGATGATCTTGTCGGTGGTGTCTCTAATTTTTTCGGTCGGCACCCCTGCAAAGGCAACGCCGGGGACACAACTGCTTACGAAAAGCCAAAGCATACAGCGACATAAGTGACGTTCGATCATGTATACCTCCTTGATTCACTTAACGTGCATTCCCAGTTTTTCGGAAAAGTAAGACACGATTGAGCGAGATTCGTCAAGCGCGGCAACATTCATTCGGGGCTTCCTCCGGAGATTTTCGGATTTCGCGACGACGCCGGCATTAAAGGAAGACCTGAAATAGCCGAAAAGCAAAACGTGTCGTACGACTACTTGTATGGATCAACGACGCCAAAGACATATTTTGAAATTAACTGTTCGAGGTCTACCGGAGGCTGGGTGTCGCGAATGCGTCCGCCGGGCTTAAGATTTTCCTCCAGTCCACCGGGCGATATTTCAATATACTTCTCTCCGATCAGCCCTTTTGTTTTAATCGACGCAATGGCGTCTTCCTGGACTTTCAGTTTCGAAGGGAGGTTCATAACGACTTTGGCTTGATAATCATCGAGAATGACCTTTTTTACGCGTCCGACCTCTACCCCCGCAATGGTGACGGAAGAACCGGACTTCAGCCCACCACTGCTGGAAAAAACAGCAT
Source organism: Desulfatiglandaceae bacterium (assembly GCA_046496815.1). Lineage (GTDB taxonomy): Bacteria > Desulfobacterota > DSM-4660 > Desulfatiglandales > Desulfatiglandaceae > JAWOGN01. The sequence goes on along the minus strand of JAWOGN010000358.1, from coordinate 750 downwards.
GGATTTCATATCCTTTCTCGCCCAAAACCTCCAGCTTACCGAGCCGTATGGAAAGGTAGCCGAGGCAGAGTATGCCGGCGATCATGAACAAGCCCACTAACAACTCCAGATCAAATTTTTTCATTTGTTACCTCCGACCTCCAGCGTGTCTTTGTCTTGTCTGCGCTCTGCTTCGTGTCCGGGGTGTTGCCTCAATGCGCATTCGACCGCTTCACCTACAAAAGCATGGACGATGGGTTCGCCGGAGTCCATCAACTCCTTGGGCGTGCCTTCGGCCCACACAATGCCCTCGTGGATCATTGCCACTCGATCGATGATCTCAAAAACCCTCGGTATTTCGTGCGTTACAATGATCCCGGTGAACGAAAGCCGCTTGTGAAAGGCGTCAATCAGGTTGAGAATCGAACCGCCGATGACCGGGTCCAATCCGGTGGTGGGTTCATCAAAGAGCATGATTTCGGGATCCAAGACCAGTGCTCTGGCAAGCGCCGCTCGCTTGAGCATGCCTCCGCTGATCTGAGAGGGGTATTTATGGGCGGAACCGGTTAGCCCCACGTTTTCAAGCTCGTTCAACACTCTTTCCTTGATCAGGTCATCATTTAACCGGGTCTTTTCCTTCAATGGAAAGGCCACATTCTCAAAAAGGGTCATTGAATCAAACAGGGCACCACCCTGGAAAAGGAAACCCAGTCGATCTCGAAAGCCGAGCAACTCCCTGCCGCCCATCCGTCCGAGGTCCTCACCGTCCAC
>JAWOGN010000257.1:0-12050 GCA_046496815.1 Desulfatiglandaceae bacterium | reverse complement strand
CCAGCGTGCCCATCCGCCCCGGTAGTAATGGTAGTACCAGTTCCCATCTATGATGCACAGCCGGCCTCCGGGTCTGAGAAGCCGCATCCATTCCCGGACAGCCTGTGCAGGATCAGGCAGGGTCCATACGACGTAACGGCTCACAACCCAATCGAAGCTTTGGTCGGGCAAGGGAATGCTGCTCGCATCGGCGTTGAGAAAGCGGACCTTGTCTGCCTGGTCGCCCAGGATACGACCGGCCTGCTCGAGCATATCCCGGGAGACATCTACGGCGGTGACTTGGTGGCCCAATTGGACCAGCGCTCCGGTCAATGTGCCCGGACCGCAACCGGCGTCCAGGACATCAAAACCGCTTACGGGGCCGACGAATCCGGCCACAAGAAGCTTCCATTTCTCCTGGGCCGCTCTGTTTCTGAAAAGCCAATCATGGTTGCGTACATAACTGCGGACACGATCGTCCCAGTGGCGGGTTACTACCGCCTGAACGGATACAGACATGGATCCTCCATCAGCACCGATTTCTACCGGTCGACAGGACCCCTTCAGGCGGCCTTACAATTCGTGGTTTTGGTTTTAGTAAAGGTAAGTTTCGGCCCTTCATGGTCCGAATTGAATGAGTGGAAATTTGGTACCACAGACGGAGGATATTGACAAGCGGTATCTTCCGTCCCGATACCGGACATCCATGCCTTTTCTCTCATGAGTACCACTATGGCGCTCGTGATGGAGGTGCCGGGCTAGAGCTTCACTTAGTGCCTGTTATTGAGGGGCGCCGTGGCCACCGGCAGGATTCGGATGTTGACATTGAGCAGGAACCTCGGAGCTATTACTCCGGGTTCGGAAAGAAGCTTCCCCCTGCAACCTCGCCCACTCCTTTCATGAAGGGCCGGATGATGCCTCTCACCATCTGCTCGCCCTTTTCGGGGACACAGGAGCATATGGCTGCAAGCCGTTCCAGGGCGACGAAGGTCCTCGTGCGCTTCCTGAGTTTCGCAATCCCACGAGGCTGTTGATGAGTTTGGGGCGAATTTCATGACGATGCAATAGCACATTGCGGCAGGCTGGTTTGACATTCCCAAAGCCTCAAGGATTGCTCTGGAATACCGGCGATTTTAGGCATCGCTAAATGTGCATGATACGATAAGACTGTACGTAAGAAACGGATTCAGGATTTCGGGGTTTTGGCTGAAGCCGATTGATTATTAAGGAGTTGGGGTTTTGTTGCACTTCGGTGGCTGTCAACAATTGTTTTAGTAGTACTGATTTCAGGGAATGGGAACAATGCTACCATATGGGCACGGAGAGGATAATGGGGCCAAAAGTATATGGTGCATGGACTTTGATAGGTCGCGAGCCGCCTTAATTTTCAAAACCTTGGCCATCAACATCAAGAAGTACATCGCATCAGAGTGAGGGAATGTCCTAGGTACCACAGTGTGTCTTAGTGGTGCCCATTTCCAGACGATTCTTGTTTCAGTAAAAATCGCATTAGCCACCCGATAGTATACCAATATGTTTGTGCTGTTGCAGACAGAATACCACGGCTTCAGCCGTGGATTAATGAGCCTTCCTGAGGTCCTCATCACTTCCACCCTCGAATAAAAATGAAAAGCACGAGGCCGAAGATTTCCAACCGTCCCAGCAGCATGACCGCGGAAAGTACGCACAGGCCCGCATCTGGAATTGAACTGAAATTTCCCATGCTTCCCACTTCTCCGAAACCGGGCCCTACATTGCCCATTGCAGCGGCTGACCCGGAAAAGGCCGTCAGGACATCGATACCCATGAAGGCAAGAATGATACTCGAAGTGAATACCACCGCCAAATACAGGGAAATGTAGAGGAGGATCGCTTCCATGAGGTCCTCCCCAATGGTATCTTCTCCCATTCGGACCGGGATGATTGCCTTCGGATGTTGTATCTTTTTGATGTGCCGTTGAACTGACTTCCAGAATATTGCGATGCGATCCGCCTTGATCCCTCCTGATGTAGAGCCTGCACAGGCACATTGAAGCGTGAAGAAAATCATGACGAGCTGGGAGAAACCCGGCCAGATCGACGAATCCGCCGTGGCGAATCCCGTTGAAGTGCCAAGAGACGACACCTGGAAAGAGGCGCGACGTAAGGACTCAGGCCATGTCCCGTAAATGGTCCCATGGATATTGATGGTGACCAGTATCGTTCCGGCGATCAGGGCCAAGAGGTAATATCGAACGACCGGGGACCGGAAAATACTGTCCGACCTTTCAACAACAGCGGTGAAGATAAGTCCGAAGTGCAGTCCGGATAAGACCATGAAGGCCATTATCACGATTTCTACGGAGACACTCCCGTAATGGGCCACACTCAGGTTCCGAGAGGAAAAACCACCGGTTGCAACCGTGGAGAAAGCCGTGGTGACCGCGTCGAACAAGCCAATACCACAGGCCAGCAGAGAAATGGTTTGCAGCAAGGTCAGCCCTGCATAGACGAAGAGCAGTATTTTTAAGACTTTCCGCGTTCTGAAGTTGAAGCTTTCCACTGCCACTGAGGACATCTCTGTTCGGTAAAGGACCATCCCGGCCCTTCCTGCCGAGGGGAGCACAGCGAGAGCAAAAACAATGATCCCGATCCCTCCGATCCATTGTGTGGTGTTTCGCCAAAAGAGCAACCCCGGCGGCAACGCCTCAATATCCGAGAGAATGGTGGATCCGGTCGTTGTAAAGCCTGAAACGCTCTCAAACCAGGCTTTTGCGACGGTAAACTCTCCTCCCCACAGTACATAGGGTAGAAGCCCTACAAGGCACGATAGAAGCCAGCTCGCCACTACGATTATGAGCCCCTCTTTCCCGGAGATGTCCGAGGTTGGAGGCACAAAGAATAGAGGGAACATGCCGAAGAGAGCACATATGACGGCACTGTAAAGAAGTGGAAAGAGGGCCGAGTCTCCTTCTAAAACAGAAACAATGGATGAGATGAACAGAAACCCGGCGTTCAGGATGAGAACGACTCCTGAATAGCGAAGCACTACATGGAGTCTCATCGCGGTTCTTCCTCGTGTCTCTTGGTCAAGAGGTCCTGGACAGCTGATTTGAGGCCCAGAAGTTCATCCCGGGTTTCTATTTCAACATTCAACGGCTCTCCTGTTAGTAAGTGCTTCTGTATCCCATCAGTCAGCCGTATAATTGGATTCACAACGTAATAGTTGATAAAGTAATTGAATACCAGCGTGAAAACCAGGGCAGCAACAATAGCGACAATACCGGGCATGACAGCCCTGTGGGCGCGGTTCTTCAAACTCGTAGCCATCTCATACATAGCCCGGTCGTTCATGGCCATGAGCTTTTCAACACTGAATTTCGCTTCTTGAAATGCAGGGTGGATTTCCTGGAAGTACCTTCCGAGCCTGCTCTCACGGTCCATCCCAACGATTAGATGTTCCCATTGATCTTTGTAGGCGTTGTACATGGCCTCTATGTGGTTTACCTGTTCTTCTTCTCCTGGAATCGTGATGTTCCCTCGGACCGTCTCGTATCCCTGTTGAAAAACAGTATGGGCCGATTTCAGAATCTCGCGGCCCTCTTTCCATTGTCCTGAGAGAAGCAACAAGACGGCGCTATCCTCTCGTTCCAGTGCTTCGATCATTTTCTTGGCGGCGTTAATGCTCCGATAGTTGTCATCCAGAATTCCCTGTACGGACGCGCTAATGGTCGTGAGTTGGTACATTGACCACGCGCCTGCAACAAACAGGGTCACTACCAGGGTCATGAAGCCGGAAAGGATCTTGAGTCGAAGCTTCATTGTGCATTGACCTCCATAGGCCGGATCATCATTCACAAAAGCCGAACCGGCCACGGTTTCCCGGTGAGACGACAATCAAGGGTTCCATCTTACAGATCAGGAGTGCGCAGTAGGAACTGATGGCAGTGTAAGCCCGACTTACCGCCCGTGGCAAGCCGGCATTTCTCAAACGAAGATGAGGATCCCCGCAAAGTACTTCAGAAGTAGTCCAGTTTGACGGTCAGGAGCTTTTCCAGTTTGGGTATTGCCTCATGAAGAGCGAAGATGATCAGGCGATCCCCGGCCTGAATCCGTGTATCCCCGCGGGGAATGATGATCTCGTCTCCCCGCACCACAGCCCCGATGAGTGCTCCCTTGGGGAACTTGATTCTGGAGAGCGGGGTGTTCACGATCTCCGAGGTAGTCAGGGCCTCCGCCTCGATGGCTTCGGCGTGTTCCCCCTTGAGGGGGGCCACGGACACGATTTTGCCCCTCCTGATATGCTGGAGGATGGCCCTAATGGCGGACAGCCTGGAGCTGACTATCGTGTCGAGCCCTATGGAAGAGACGAGCGGGATGTAGCTCAGCTTATTGATTCGAGTGATGGTCTTGCGGACCCCGAGCCCCTTGCCCAGAAGTGATATGAGCACGTTGCTCTCTTCGTCGCCCGTAAGAGTCACCAGGAAATCTGCACTGCTCACATTCTCCTCCAGGAGGAGTTCCCGGTCGGTCCCGTCACCGTTTATAACCATGACCCTCTGCAGAGACCCTGCGAGCTCTTCACACCGCGACGGACTTCGATCGATGAGGCTGGTGGAGATACGAGTGCCGTCCAGCGCATTGGCCAGAGCACTTCCGGTCTGTCCTCCTCCCACGATGATGATGCGCTTCAGCTCCTGTTCCTTGATCCCGAAAAGACCAAGGACGTTAAGGAGCTCGTCCCGCCGCGCCACTACGTATACCAGGTCATCGGGCTTAATGGTGTCCTCACCGTGGGGGATCAGGACGCGGCTCCCGCGGACAATGGCCCCGATCAGGAGCTTGCCTTCCATGCCGTGAAACGATGAGAGCTTCCTGGCTGCCAAAGGGCAGTCCGCCCTGATGTTCACGCCGACAAGCTTGACTCTGCCGTCGACGAAGTCGATAACGTCGGACGCTCCGGGGACCTTCATCAGGCGCTGGATGTTCTCCACAACGGCGGATTCAGGGTTGATGACGTGATCAATGCCGAGGATATCCCGGGACAGCAGATCCTTCATTTCCAGGTATTCGGGGTTTCGCAGTCGGGCGACTTTCAGGATGTAAGGGTTGAGGTGCCGGGCCAGCATGCATGCGATGAGGTTGGCTTCGTCGCTGTCCGTGGCGGCCACTAGCATGTCGGCATCTATGATTCCCGAACTCTTGAGCATTCCGGGGCTCGTGCCCGAACCGATGAGGGCCTGGACATCCAACTCCTTATTGATGCGGTTGGCCTTCTCCGGATCCTTGTCGACCAGCAAGACGTCCTGGTTCTCAGCGGAGAGACGCTGGGCGATGTGGAACCCGACCTCGCCTCCACCTACGATAATTATCTTCAATGCAATCTCTCCCTCTCAGAAGGGGTGACTGGGGGCCTCGGGCTGCTGCAAGAGGCATGAAACGAGCTCTCTCGGCGAGAAGCATCTTAGGCAAGGGTTATGGAAAATGTCAATTGCCAGGAGGGAAGAGCCAAGACAAATCGGCTAAGCGGTTAGCTGCAAGGATTTTGAGTGCCGTGCACATTAATGGTAAATTGTTCTCCCGGGCAGCTGGATGTGAAAATCAAAAGGACAGCGGAATTCACACGTGATCGGTTCTTCCTGCACAGTGGCTCTAATTGAAATATTTACGGCTTCGCAAAAACCAGGTCAGCCGCTGCTGGATAGGCCCTAACCCATTTATAACACTGAGATAGATTTCAAAGGGCTTTTTACAATTCTATTAAATATTGGGAAGAAACATGTCTATAGCTCAAGCATTGCTCTGGAATGCCTGCAAATCCAGCCCTCGCCCGAACGCCATGATACGATAAGAAGTCTGCCGTGATAACTCCGCTTACCCGATCCCCCTCGCCACCTTTCACCAAGTCAACAAAACCTCGTCGAAAACGTAAGCGTCCAGACAACCCATCTTTTTTGAGCGCCCGGCACGGTATATGATCCCTCCCATCTGAGCGGACACACCCCGGCCTATACTTCAGAACGGGAGGGTGCCATGAACAAAGAAGCACGTATTGAGGGCTGGCGGCGTATCATCACGGAGCAAGAAGCGAGAGGCATGACGCCGAGGGCCTTCTGCCTCAACAACTCCCCTCATTGAGCTCAAAGTTTCTTCATCCGCCTTCACACTGTCGGCTTTTTCGCCCAGGTTCAGGATGGCCATTGGCTCAGAAAAAACTTCCACTGGGACGTTGTTGCGATCAGCCCATTCCATGGCAGCCTGCTTCACCGCTTCAAGTTGAGCCACTGACTCTTTCACCTCTGCGGCCAAGGTGTCGAGCATCCTGTATCTCTTGAACACCCATTCAAAAGAAATGTTATCGAAACAGCCCTTGATGTCCCCTTCGAGTATCCACGGCGCCGAATTAGGGTTTGACAAGGCATTTGCCCAAATTGTCTTTCGCATGCACCCGTAGTTCTCAAGATTTCGATACCAATAGGTTGGCAGCCTTTTGTCCTGCGAGAACGCCTGATGCAACGCAAGTCATAATTCCAGCACCCAGAGTGGCGGCACCGACTAAGAAAAGTCCTTCGATGCCCGCAGTAGTTGAACTGAATCGTCCTGGCCCGATTTGATCCGGGGTTTGCTCCGGTCCGAAAACACCACCCTTCACTGCATTGACCCAATGCTCATTAGACAATGGACTGGCGTATTCAACATGATCGAGATGTTCAGACAAGTTGGGGATGTATCTTTCAGCTGTCTTTATCAATTGCTTTCCAATTTTCTCCTTGAGGAGGTTATATTCTTCACCCCGCTTCATCGAAGGAGCATTGCGCCATTTCTCAAAGACACTGTAGTTGATATATGTAATTAGCTCGATCGTGTGTCGCCCCTGAGGAGCGTGTTCCCCTTGAGGGTCCTTTACCGAGGGACTCGTGATAAAACAAAATGGCACTGTTTCTTGGAACCTGGAGGCGGTCATGATTTCATAAATCCGGTTCACGTCAAAAGCCTCGTAATGGAGTATGGTCCCATCGGTTATTCCTAATGAGGGGAGATCAAGATCAGTCCCTATAAATGCATAAAAACCCCCTAATGACGGACGCAGACGTTCCACCTTTTTTCGGATTTTGGACGGCACTATTCGAGGATCGGCCAGCTTACCCAACGTTACAACCGGATCGGCGTTGCTTATCACAGCCTTTGTTGTGAAGCTCTCGCCAGACTCCGTTTCAACGGAGAACTCCTTCCCCTTCTTGTTTATCCTTACAACACGCGCCTTGTTCTTCATTTTGGCACCGTGATTCCGCAGAGCATCGAGAAAAACGTCTCGAAAGGTATTGCTCCCACCATGCGGATAGTATGCACCTGTAAGGAAATGATTCAGCACCTCCATGGCTGCAATAATCGACGCCCTTTGTGGGGGTAAACCGTAGAGGCAGCAATGACCAGTTAAAACAGCTTGCAACGTCCTGTCTGAAGTGACTTCGTCAAGGAGTTTCTGGTATGGCGCCCGGGAGTATTTCAGCATCACCGGATTCTTTAAAAGAAACTTGATCATCCCCACAGGCCCGCCTGACATTAATGTTGCTTCTTCCACTGCTCGGGTTATTTTATCCAACACCTTCAAAAACTTGCTTATTCCTCTGCTTTCTTGCGGAAAGGCTTGGAGGAGTCTTTCCTTGAAACGATGCTTTTCTTTGCAAAGTCGAAATTCGTAATCTCCGAAAACATATCGGTAAAACCCGTCCGGATCGAGTTCTATAAACCGCATTTTGTCCGCTATTCCTAAATTATCGAGCAAGCTCCAGAAACGCTGTCCTTTTCCCAGTTCGCCCATATCGTGTAGCCCTATGTCGAACTCATATGACTTTCTGCTGAAAGGGTTTAGATAGCCACCGAAAGATGGCATGGCTTCGAGAAGCAGGACGGAGTATTCGTTTTTGGATAGATACAGGGCAGATGAAAGACCGCCAGCCCCGCTTCCTATCACTATTGTTTGGTAGTCGGCCATATCGCCTCCTTTCGAGGACTGCATGGTGCAAAACGCGTTTGGGCCACCAGGTGAAAGGATCGAGTATATAGAAGAGTGCGCCTTGAAAGACCCTCAACAGGACTGATTGTCCCTTGTCAGGAGCGAGGTAGTTTCCATCCAGAAATGGTCTTTTTTGCCAATCTCGGCGTCAATCTGCGAGGTTGACAAAAAATCCTCATTTCTGAATTGGAAACTTGCCAGTGCCCGAAAAGCGTTTCTGGACGGGCACGAGGTAAGCACATTTTGAGGGGCTTCTCCATTGTGGACCCTCCTGGTTGGAGGTTAATGGATGAAAAAGGGAAATATAGTGATTATTCAAACGGGGAAACTTGCGGCATGTCAAGAAAAATCTGTAAGCGATATCGCCGCCGGTTTTTCAAGGTTGATCCTCCATTTTCAGGAGTTGTAAACAATCGAAAAATTTGGGTGAGCTCGGGTGAAGATTTGCCATACGAACGTCATAGGAAGTTGCTTTTTGGAGTGTGTGTTAACCGAAGGAAAGTCGTGCTGGTCGCACAAATACCTTGGCAACCTTGGCGGGAGCTTTGTTCAGGACCCTATGTGCAACTGGTTTCCTGAGCCCTATCCTGTCCAAGTAGTTTTTGGGTCGAGAAAAAAATAACCTAAGATAAAATTGGAGAAGCGATCCCAAAAGACAAAAGCTACAAATAGTGGCGATTTTATGTTGACACTGCATGGTACGAATGCAATGGCCGAGGATACGTTCATGGCGAAACCGCCTTGAAATGGGTTTTGGTTGGATGCGGCTCTAGGCCGTGAACACGGTTCATTTTCCGCGGCTTCCGTGATATGGTCAAGGCTGTTCTGACAAAAGAAATCCTCTGCGCTCCGTCGACCCGAGAGCAGATGTGGGGTTAAATATGGAGTCGAGCCGCTTTCAAGGATTGTAGGGGCTACCCGCTGAATGTCCGGTTTTCGATAAGCCGTAAGAAATGCAGTTTGGATAATGTGGCTTGCCTTGGGAAAAATCAGATGCATGTGCAACCGGGAGATACCTGCTGAATGGCAAATTCAAAAAAAAACGCTATGTTCATTATTTTCCTCGGATTCGTCTCTCTAATGGTCCCTTATGTGGCTCTTTCCATTCCTGGTGATATATTGTATGTTCAAGTCGATGTAGCAAATATGAGGCAAGGTGGTTCATTGAAGCATCCTGTTATCAATTGGTTGAAGAAAGGTCATATGGTCACAGAGATTCAGCGGAAAGGAGAATGGGTAGAAGTTATTGCGGATTGGGAAAAAATGCAAACAGGATGGATTCATTCATCAATTGTCAGTAACAAATTTGTTGGTAATGAAAGTGACGAAAATAATAACTATAAGTTTACTGAGTTTAAAAAAATTTTCAAAGATTTTAATGCAAACTCTAAATTGTACAGCGGGAGGAAACTATTTGTAGATGTCAATGATTTAGGAGATGGAATCATCGAAATTGTTGCTACTAATTTTTGGTTGAATGAAAAAACCAACATGACTTATATACATTCACTGCTGAATGAAATTGGAGAAGACAGTTTTCCGATCGCTATTCACATTGTTGATCAAAATGGAAAGCGGCATATGTCCATAATCAGAGAGGTTAAAGGAGAAATACCAAATTAAAACCCTGTATTCAATGTGCTATGATTATATCAAATATCTTCTTTTATAAAGATATATATATCGAATCAATCACTATGTATAATACAACTATAAGCTAAACTGACAATTAATTTTGAAATTCAAAATCCTTACGGATAGTCCGAACTCTCGGTTTGGCAGTGTTTAGGTAGTGCCCATCCAGAAACGCTTTTGGGCATTAGCAAGTTTCCAATTCAGAAATGAGGATTTTTTGTCAACCTCGCAGATTGACGCCGAGATTGGCAAAAAAGACCATTTCTGGATGGAAACTAGCTACAAACCTTTCCGTTTTAAGGCCGGTTCCCATTGTGCTAAGCCTTACTCTCGCGATATTTTTTTGTTCCCGCTGTCATATTAGCAGTTTCATCCTTCACCGGATTGCAGTGATTCAATAAGGCTGTACGTATCAAACGGCTCTTGAATTTCGGGTTTTGATTTCACGGCGATGTATTTTCAAGCAGTTGGGGTTTGTATATTTCGGCGGGTGTCAAATTTTGTATAGGAATACTAGCAGATCCTGAGCCCTCGAGGTTTTATGCTTCGATAGAGTGTAAATTGTGTAACAGACGCCGTCTTCCTTGTTGATTTTTATTTGACGCTAATTTCAGCGACTCAAACGCGGATGGAGTTCCTTTACATGAAGTCAAAATTAGCGATAATAAGTATTTATTTGAACATAATTATTGTACTTCTAGCGATACTTTGTCTTTCTATTCTGATATCAGGTGGTTTTTCGTGGCATATAAATGGCATAAAGCTTAGTTTCAATAGCCTTATCAATCCTTTAGTGGCATTATTAATAGCCTTTATTTGCAGATTTATTTTGAGTATTGGAGCCGCCAATGGTCTCATTTTGATAACATCCATTTTGATAGCCCTCTTTGTGGGTGAAATCGCCCTTCGAATAATTGCCCCTCCAATGGCCCTGCCTCAACTAAAGAGTCTTTTCCAGCCTGACACTGAACTGGGTTACCGTATGATCCCACTATTAGAAGACAAAAATATCCGGACTAATTCCCATGGGTTAAGGGATAAGGAAAGGGATTGGGAAAAACCCGAGGGTGTCCTCAGACTGCTTGGCCTTGGAGACAGTTTCACATTTGGCTATGAGGTTTCTTCCTCTGACAGCTATATAAAACAACTTGAATCCCTTTTAAACCAAAATGGTGAAAAATGGGATGTGATCAATGCCGGGGTAACAGGGTATAATATGTGGCAGTACCTAACCTATTTTGAAAATATAGGTTATAGATATGCTCCTGATTTAATAACTATTGGCATCTATTTTGATGATTTTTTCGGAGAACCCTCTTCAGGCAGTAATGAAGTTAAAAGCGAGAGGAGATACCGCAGTTTCAGCTTTATTCGTCTAGCGAATTTCTGCAGGAATTTAGCAGATATTATAAAGTTCAGATACCGCTATCTTTATGACAGGAAATGGCTTAGAAGTGTTGACGAAAGGCAGGACTTTATTTCGGAGAACAAAAAATATCGTGATCTTCTGCGAGGAAAAGCCGATCCCGAGGTTTACAAGAAATTTGAATCGAGGCTTAAAAGAATTGTCAGCCTCGCCGGAGAAAAGGATATTCCTGTCTTGGTCATTTTCATACCTGATATTGCACAACTTCATAATCCGGAACTGCAGAAAATCAACCGGATAATATCTGAAATCTGCATAAGAACCAAAACAGAATTTATTGATATCACTAATGTTTTTGAGGAAGTCGACGATGTAAGGCATCTTTATCTATTGCCCCATGATGCTCACACCAGTACTTATGGCCATGAAATCATAGCAAAAGAGACATATAAAATAATCAAAAAATTATTCGAAGACATATTTATCGTTAACCAACGTTCTGATGAACAAGGAGCCTTGTCCACCGGGGTCTATGTTGCGTGATTCTGGTATTGTAACGGAATACCGACAATACAAACATAATTTCACGCCTATTCAACATATACCACTTAGAATAAAAAATTATTGACATCATTATATAAATGTCGTATTTTGCCTTCAGGATGTTTCAGGGCAATTCACTCAATTGCGGTATTTATGTGTACCTCAATTTGTACCCAAGGGGGACGCCATGTTGACGGAACTGAAGATCCAGAAGGCAGGACCAAAGGATAAGCAGTATGAATTGAGCGATGGCCGGGGGCTGGCCTTACGCGTGCATCCATCAGGGACTAAATCATGGATCTATCGGTATCGGCATGGTGGGAAGGCGCGCCGGTTGACTCTGGGCAACTATCCAGAGATGGGCTCTGCTGAAGCCCGCAGGAAGCACGCAGAGGCTGTTACCGCATTGAGGGATGGCCTGGACCCTGGACGTATCGCTGTCGCAGAGAAGGCCGCAAAAAGGCGGGCCCCTACTGTTGAGCAAGTGCTTCAGGAGTATTTTGACCGGGAACTGAGCAGGAAGAGATCCGG
>JAWOGN010000243.1:0-8618 GCA_046496815.1 Desulfatiglandaceae bacterium | reverse complement strand
CGCCTTTTCTGGGGCTTCTGCTTTTCCGTCGCTTGCGTTTTGTTATTCTCTTCCTCCGGTTTCTGTTCCAGTCTCTGTTTTTGGGGTTCCGTCTCCATTTCAGCCGGCGCTTGCGGGTCGGTGTCTTCCGTGTCCTCTTTTTCCTCCGCCCGGTCAGCGGCTTCTGTTTTCGCCTCTTCACCCTGTGTTTCCTTTTCCAACGCCAGTCGGGCTTGATCTTCCAGGGTTTTCAGATAGCCGCTTAGGCTCCATGCCACTTTTTCCCCGCCGCTTTTGAGTTCAACTCCAAAGATGATGTCCGGATCCGTCTCATAGTTGACGTCCGCGTTCGCTGAAATTTGTTCATGCAGGGTTCTCGAGATCTGCCGGCGCTGCGTGCCGGAGATCTCGAACGCACTTCGAACGGTCGTCTTATTGCCGTTTTCTTTGAAGGCTCGGCTCATCTTATCCGTCGCTTCCCTTTTCATGGTCTTTATCTCTTTGAGAAAGACTTCGACGACACGCGCTTCCATTTCTGCATCGGCCAGATCCCTTAGGGCCCGGCGGGAGACCGCATAGACCTGGCGGCCGGCCAGCTGCTTGAGTTCCCGGAGAAAAGACGTTTTTTCTCTTTGCAGCGCCTCCTGCCATCCTGTACGCAAATCCTCCACTTCACGCCGGGCATTTTGGGTCAATTCTTTTCGGTGACTTTCCGCGGCCGCCTTTGCCTTATCCAGCATGTCTTTGCGTTTCTCTTCTATTTCCCGGTTCTTTTGACGATGCTTTTCCGCTTCCTCGCGGCTCTCCTGTTCTTTTCTTTCAGCCTCCTCGAGGCGCGTACGCACCTTTTTCTCACGATCGTCCATTGCTTGGATAATGCGGTCGTAAAGGAAGTGTTTGAGTAACGCCACCAGGATAAGGAAGTTGGCAACCTGCGCGGCGACAGTGAACCAATCAATCAGCACGACTTATCCTCCTGCGTTGGAGACCACATAGTCCCAAAAGGGGTTTGCAAAAAGCAGGATCATGGAGACCACGAATGCATAAATGGCCGTGGACTCAATCATGGCCAAACCTACAAATAGGGTCCGTGTAATCCTGTTGGCTTCATCAGGCTGTTGCGCTAAAGCGCTTAACGCCTGTGCTACGGACCGACCTTCACCGAGGGCGGGACCAATGGCGCCGATGCCGATGGTAAGCCCGGCGGTTATTACGGAAGCCATGCCGATGAGTGAAATGCTATCCATTATGAGTTTTCTCCTTTCCTTTCATTATTTTTAGGTTCTCTTCTTGTTTGCTGTTGAGCTCTTGTCGCCGATGCAATATAGACCATGGCGAGTACGGCGAAGATGTAGGCCTGGATCACGCCGGTGAGCAGACCCAATGCGTGCATGACAACGGGAAACACGAGCGGTGTGATGGCAAGAAGGATTGCCACGATCTTTGTGCCGCTCATCATATTGCCGAATAAGCGGACGGCAAGGGCTAGGGTTCGAGAAAGCTCACCGATAACGTTAAAGGGCAGCATGAAGACGGTGGGCTCGAGATACTGCCGCAGGTAGCCCGGGAGACCGCGGCTCATGATGCCGTAAATGGGCACGGCGGCGAACACGCAGATAGCCAGCCCGGCTGTGGTGGAAAGTGAGGCGGTGGGCGTTATGAAACCAGGAATGACGGAAAGGATGTTAGGGACAAGGATAAAGAGAAACAGGGTCCCTACAAAGTAAAGATAAGGGTCCGGTTTCTGCCGGCTGATATCGCGAATCTCGTTGCGCATACCGTTCACCACGACTTCCAAGAGATTTTGCCACCGTGACAGGTGCACATCCGTAGATAGGCGCCGTGTGATCAGCCAGGAACCGAGAACCATCAGCGCCATGACGGCCCAGGTAAATAGAATGGTCGCGTTCAGCGAGATGGGTCCCCAGTGCCAGAAAATGACTTGATCCGGACTAATTTGCTTGATGCTCATGAGATCCATATACGTTCGCTCCTTTTGTCGTTCATGAGGGCGAGACGCCCCGCTTACCAGCATGTTCGATCATGTATCCACCTCTGCCCGGTCGTATCGACCGAGCGGCGGATGCGGTGACCCGTCCCGGGGATCTCATACCCCATACCCAAAGGTTCACTGGTCACCGTTCACTGACACCCCGGGCTTCAAATGCCGCACCATCCAGATGCGGATCACCATTACGCCCAACAGGGCAGACAGAAGCCTTTCCCAGTGCCCTCCCATCACAAAATACAATGCCGCCAGGGTTACGCCGGTGCGCACCAAGAAGCTTGAAAACATCAGACCGGCAGGGTTTTCCACTGCCGCGAGTCGCCGGGCCGTCCACCAAAGACCGCCAAAGAAAAATATCCCGATACCCGCACCCGCTGTGAAAGCAAGCAGGAGATGAGAGATCGGCACCCTCATGATGTCTCTCCTTTCCAGGGCCGGTTTTTTAAAAATGATCGACCAACGCGCGGTGGAAAGATACAGGTGGCCGCTGAAACCACCCCCATGGCGGCGTTTGCCTTGGCCGGCACGGCCCATTGTCGCAGTCGGCCGCGCACGATGAATATAACAACCGGGTCGTCCAGTTTGTATTCACTCACGTTCGCTCTCCCGTTTCACCCAGTACCAAGCATTCACACAACCGCCGATCACTCCTAGGATGAGACACATGAGGGTCCAGGAGCGAGGACCCGCCCAGGTCTTGTCGATCCAGACCCCGATGGCCACGCCGATCAGGGTGGGGATGGCAACGGCCCATCCGACGAGGCCAAACATACCCAGACCGAACCAGACACTTCGATCCCCCTCTTTCCTGGCTTTCATCTTGCGCGCTTCCTTGCTGCGTACTTCTCCCAGGAAGTCTTTCTGCTTCTGTTCTCTTTTCTCAAGGCGAGGATCAGCCACGTCTCTGAATCTCCAAAAAGCGTCGTACGAAATTGGCCTCGATTTTGGCCATGGCAGAACGGACTGTTTTTTCCCGATCATCCAGCACTTTGAATTTCTCTTCTACGGTCTTGCGCAACCGGCCAAGGTCCTCGCCCCGAATCGCGTTCCTCGTGGAAACCCATACATTCCGGCCGGCCTTGACCAGCACCCCTTCGTCCACCGCCAAAAAGACCTCTTTGCCTTCGATGGCCTCAAAGGAGAGAAGCCCGGGGACCAGTGCCGCTACAAAATCTATGTGCGCGGGGAGCAGGCAGAATGAACCGTTTTGGGCTTCCGCAGTCACCTTGCTCACCGCTTCATCCAAGAGCACTTCTGTGGGGAGGAGTATCTTTAGCTTCATTTCCCTAATTCGCAATACCCAATACCCGGCTAATGACTGCCCTTTTGTGCTTCATCGACCTTTCCGATCATGTAAAGGCTTCTCTCGGGATAATCTGAGAATTCGTCGTTCAGGATGCGCTCACACCCGTCGAGCGCATCCGCCAGGTCTATCGTTTTTCCTTCATGGCCCGTGAACTGTTCTGTGACAAAAAAGGGTTGGGTGAGAAAACGTTCCAGCCTTCGAGCCCGGTAAACGGTCTGCCGATCTGCCTGAGACAGCTCTTCAATGCCGAGCATGGCGATAATATCTTTGAGATCCTCGTAGTCCGCAAGCGTGTTTCGCATCTTCTGTGCGATGCGATAATGTCTATCGCCTACGATGTGGGGCACCAGCATTTTGGATCCGGACTGGAGCGGGTCGATGGCAGGGTACAACCCCTCACTTGCCTTCTTGCGAGAGAGGACGATGGAAGCCGAGAGGTGACCGAATGTATGAACGGCGGCAGGGTCCGTGAAATCATCCGCCGGCACATAAACCGCCTGAATGGAAGTAATGGCACCCGTAGCCGTGTTGCTGATTCTCTCCTCCAGACCGGCGAGTTCCGTCCCCAGCGTCGGTTGATATCCCAACCGCGACGGAAGCTGCCCCAGTAGTCCGGAGACCTCCATGCCTGCCTGCACAAAACGAAAAATATTGTCTATGAGGAGCAAAACATCCTGTCTCATTTCATCGCGGAAATATTCCGCCATGGTAAGTGCCGCGTGCCCCACACGAAACCTGGCTCCCGGCGGCTCGTTCATCTGGCCGAAGACCATCACCGTGCTCTCCAAGACCCCCGCCTCCTTCATCTCCCGGTAGAGCTCTTCACCCTCTCGAACCCGCTCGCCGATTCCGCAAAAGAGACTGACACCCTCATGGCCACCCACCATGTTGTTGATCATTTCCATGATGAGGACCGTTTTGCCCACACCCGCACCCCCGAACAGGCCGGCCTTTCCACCCAATTCCAAGGGCGACAGGACATCAATTGCCTTGATCCCCGTTATGAAAATCTCCGATGCGGTTGACTGCCTGTCCAGCGGAACGGGTTCCTGATGGATGGAACGCCATTGGCCCCCACTGAGCGGCTCCCCCCTGTCAATGGTCTCTCCGAAAACATTGAATACCCTTCCCATCAAGCGTTTCCCTACCGGCACCTTGAGGGGAGAGCCCGTGTCTATGACGGCGGAACCTTGCGCAAGGCCCTGTGCGGAGTTGAGCGCGATGCCTCGAATCCGTTTGGTATCCAGGTGAATGATAACTTCAATGTTAATGTTCCCCGCATCCCCTGCCTTCAACACGTTGAGAATCGGGGGGAGTCGCTTGGGAAAATGAGCATCCACCACGCTGCCCCGCACGGACATCACAGTCCCACTGTTGTGTTGTTTTTCATTCATCGTTTGTCTCGAAAATAAGACCTTCGTTTTTAGCCGGCACCCTGTCTGCCGCTTCCAGAATTCCTCCCGGAAGCACATTAATCTATGCTAACGGATTGAGGCGCCCGAGGGAATGGGGTCAAGACCGTATTCCAGCGCTTCAAGCGGTGTATGCGGCTGTTGGGTCAGGCCTTGGAGGAAAATTTTCGGCTTATCGCCGAAACGGGCATGGCATGAACCCCCGGGGAGTGAAACGATTTTTTGAACGTCTTAGCCGTCAAATAAAGGAGAAACTGATCCCTTATACAGGATTTCACCCATATACCATCCTCGAAAAGGCAAGTAAAGTGTCGATACAAAACCCCGATACCGTCCGGCAAACCCTGTTTGTGGTTGATCTGAAGGAGCTGAGGAGATAAGCATGCCTGACATTTTGATCGTGGATGACAATGCGGCGTTTCGGAAAACGCTCAAACGCATTTTGCTTGCAAGGTTTCCCTCTACGCACATCAGAGAGGCAGCGGATGGAAATGGAGCCATAAAAAGCACCAAAAAACAAGCTCCCGACCTCATCTTCATGGACGTGCGATTGCCGGGAGAGAACGGTTTTCAGTTGACGAAAAGAATCAAGGCGGCCCACCCTGAGATCGTGATCATCATGATTACAAGCTATGACTCATCCGAGTATCAGGAGGCTGCGTTTGCGTCCGGAGTCGATTTTTTTATCTCCAAAAAGGCGTCGACGGCCCAGGACATACTGGAAAGGGTGAAATTCATAATTTCTCCCAAATGATAAGTGCTTCAGGAAGGCACGCAGGGAGCGACCCCGGGTGGAAGGCTTTAGAGAATGGGGGAGATCACACATGTTTGGAAAAACCATAAAACTCTTTAAGCTTCATGGCTTTGAGGTGAAAATCGATTGGAGTCGGATCAGCCTCGGGTCGGCCTTGCTGCGATCCCAGCCTACGCTACGATTGATTGCCCCGTGGGTTTCGGCCGTCATCGGGCGGGACACCGGACCCGCAGACCTCCGACCGGGAGGCGGTTATGATCCCAACGGCCCCTGTTGTTCTGCTCACGAGTTCTTTCAAAAATCTAAATCGTTACAAAAAATGAAATGAAGCTTTCTCCAGGGATTCCTGCTATCGCAAGGAATCCAGGTCGGACATGAAGGTGAGGGTAAAAACCTCATTGCTAAGTTCCCTCTCCCTGATATTGGCAAACAGCATGACGGATTTATAGCCTTTGTAAAGTGGGCTATCCGTCTCCATCACGGAGGGTCTCACAATCCCGTCGCCGAAATCCTTCGTCTCCTTGAAATAGAGCGTCTTGATCAGCATGGACGCCTCAGTCATGCACTCGATCTTGGTGGGCACCAGGGCTTGCTTGTCAACCCACATCTTCAGCCGGTCGTAAGCCACGCTCTTCGTCCTGGCTTTGAGGTGAAGCAGATATTCCTTATCCTGATCCTCAATCCGGTTCACGTCGTACTCTTCGTAATAGTCAAGCTGCATGATGTCGGCGTTGTTGAACACACCTCCCACAACGGATTGAAGGCTCGTGATCCTGACGGGCTTTCCCACACCGGGAATGTAAAGCCACATGTTTTCCCCCACCCGCAAGGTGCTTCGCCCTTTTTCACTGGCCGGGGAGATAAAAAGTGCCGCTACTTTGTCCTTGCCTTTTTTTACGGTGAAGAGGACAAACTCCTTTTTCCTGCCGTCCGGCTCGATGTTGATGAGCTTCCTGTACATCTCATAGGAAGGGGGAGCGAGGTTACGGTCCACTGTCTTGAGAAGCTCGACGCCGTCCACGGCCGAGGCCGGGACGGTGACGCTGAGTGCCAGAATGAACACAAGTCCTTTGAAAATCATATTTCCCCTTTCTTTTCCGCCGCAACGGCTATTTGCTTCCTTCCAGGATCTTCGTCACGGCCGCCTCGGTGCTCCCCTGAAACTCCAAGGACTCCATGCCTCGGCTTTGCATGGTCCGGATCATTTTTGGCCCGAAGTTACCGGCGACAACAAGCGTCACTCCTTTTTCAGCCAGGAAGGGTACGACCGAAGCCCCCGCTCCCCTTTGGGCTGTTTTGTAAGGGTTTTCGAGGGTTTCCAACAAGGCGCCGGCCCGGTCAAATATCAAGAAATAAGGGCTGCGGGCCGCCATCCCGCTCACCCCGGCGGCCGGGGTGTTTCCCTCAGCGGCCACGGCGATTTTACCCGTATCCTCAGCAGAGACCAAGCTCGTCATGAGGAAGATCAAAAACAGAGCAGCCTGTATCGTCTTTTTCATCGTTGAACCTCCTTTCTAGACATATCCCAACGCCTGGATCGGGTCCATGCGGGATGCTTTGAAGGCGGGCTGAAGGCTTGCGACAACCGCCACGGCAATGACAATGCCTGAGATTACCGAGATGTCCTGAAGGTTTACGGCGGTCTTGAGAACAATGCCCGTTTGCCTGCTGAAATCATAGGTGAATTCCGCCAGGTTGATCCCATAGACCAGAACGATGCTCAAGAGACTCCCGACGGCTGCACCCACGGCGCCGAGGAGGAATCCTTCAATCAAGAACATGGAAAGGATCCTCCGCGGCAGGGTCCCGATGGCGGCGATGGTCCCGATTTCTCTCACTCTCTCATAGACCGCCATGATCATCACGTTCATGATGCTGATAAGCACGACCGCAATGAGCATCAGCTTGATAAAGAATGTCATGATGTCAATCATGCGGGCGATATTGTAAAAGGGAGAAAGTTTTTCCCAGGTGTGCACCTCAAAGACGGGCTTCCCGTCTTTGTTTTGTTCGCCCGAAAGTTCGGCTTCCAATCGGTGGTAAACCTCCTGAAGGCCGCTGAAGTCCTTGACCCTCACCGCGATCTCGCTGATTTCCATCTCCTCCATCCTGAGAATTTCCGCGGCATCTTCTATGTGAAGGTAACCGTCCCGGCCCCCGGGACCGGTCGCACTCTCCAGGATGCCTCCGACCTTGAGTTGTTTTCCATTGACTGAACCGTCCTTGTTGGTGGCGATGACCACCACCATATCTCCGACCTTCACCTTCATGCCCTTTGCAAGGAGCTCAGGGACCAAAATCTCCCCGTGACTCAGGCTTCTCTGCCCTTTCATAACCCTGGGCAGGAGCAACGGAACGGTTTTCGTTTCTTTTTCAGGGTCGATCCCGTTCAGCCGAATATTCGTGGTTTCAAGGAAATTGCTGAACATGCCGCCGAACTTGATCCTCATGGAGTAGGCTTCAATGTCCGGGATCTCCCGTAAGCGGGTTTCCACCGTTTTGACGGCCCGGGGTTTCATGTTCATGGTCAGGGGCAGGGTCTCTATGGCGGCCACGTAACCCTTGCGGTGGATCTGCAGGTGTCCTAAAAAGGAATCGGTGATCTGGCCCACCATCATGGTTTTGAAGGACCCGGTGACAGCCATGAAGCCTGTCACAAAGAGGACACCGACGACAATCAGCGACAAGGTCAGCACGGTCCGTCTCTTGTACCTGGAAAGATTTCTTGCGGCGATTTTAAAAAGATTCATCATGTGCAGGCGCGCCCCCATTTCCAGTGGTTTCCAACATGCCGTCTTCCATCCGGTAGGTGCTCTCAGCCTCGCCGATGATGCGGGCGTCATGGGTGGAAAACACAAAGGTGGTATTCAGTTCCTCCCGGATCTTTTTCATCAGGGCGAGGATGCTCATGGCCGTGTCGTAGTCAAGATTGGCCGTGGGTTCATCGGCGAGAACCAGTTCCGGATGGGTCACAAGGGCCCTGGCGATGGCCACACGCTGTTTCTGGCCCCCGGAGATCTGATCGGGCATCTTGTGTTGCTGGTCGATCATCCCCACGGCCGCGAGAAGATCCTGCACCTGCGTTTTTCGTTTCGCAGCGGGAACGTCCTGAACCATGAAAAGCGGGTATTCCACATTCTCATAAGCGGTCAGCACCGG
>JAWOGN010000235.1:0-6652 GCA_046496815.1 Desulfatiglandaceae bacterium | reverse complement strand
AATTTGCTGCCGCACACCTCTGCCACCTGGGCGGTGTTCACCGTCGGGATACCATGGTCATTGAAAATCTTCAGCGCATGCACCGCTCTCGAGTGGTTGACACATCGCTCTATGATGACATCATAATCGAAACTGTTTGTGTGTAAATCAAAGAATTGTTGTCTGTCGTCAATTTTATCCACTTGAACTCCCGGACGGTTTCTGAATTCTTCCAGGAGATACTTCTCCTCTTTCCTCAGGATGGAGTGCAAAAATCCTACTTTCATCTCAGGCTCCTTAGAACAAAAAATTGAGGGATTCGTTCCGGACGGTGTCCCGGGTTTCACTAAAACCGTGTGCAGGTTATTCTTGTTGGGTACTCAGGGAACTCCCCAGCGCCGCCCGAATTGCAGTGCGATTGGGTGCTTTCCTGTGCTCGACGGATTCCCAAATTCTCCGAAGGCATTACTTCGTGACGGTTTAATGGAGGTCTTTGCTAACCACCGCCCTCCGAATTCAGGTAAAACCAGGCCGAATTCAAGATGCCACACGGGTTCTGCCGGATTCAGCGTTGCTCCGTTCCACGGGTGGGGAGGTGATTCAGGATGGAATGGGTGCCCTTTAAAATTCCTCCCGGCGCCTTCGAGACGTCAAGGGGTAAACGGGTCGCTTTAAGAATCAGCGCTCTGCCGCCTCGGGGGGATCACTCGCCCCAGTCTTCCTCTTCCTGGGGGGCCTCTTGCACGCTATCCTCGCCCGTCACTTCGAGCTCAGATCCGCAGTCCGTGCACGTTATGATCTCCCCCTCCTCCGCATCTTCGGGTAACGTCACTGCCGCTCCACATACCGGACATTCTGCCATTTCTTACCTCGGATGTATTTTTTCCTAAAATGATTTAGCCCCAAGGTCGCGCATCATAAGAGAAAGTCGGCCCTTTGTCAAATGTGGACATCAGCCGCCTTTCATTTTTTTCCTGACACGTTTTTTAGATCGAGTTGGAGGGACAAAGATTAAAAACCGCGCAACGATCATGCGCAGGCTTTCGGGCGTTGCAGACCTCCCTGCCGTGATATATCAGGATGTCCGAAAAACGGCGCCATTTTTCCACCGGCAGCAGTTTTTCGATGTCTTTCTCAATTTTATCAGGATCTTGATTCTCCGTAAGCCCCAATCTCAGGGAAAGCCTTTTGACGTGGGTGTCCACCACCACGCCGGGAATATCGAAAGCGGCACCCAGGACACAATTTGCGGTTTTTCGGCCCACGCCCGGCAATTTGATCATTTCGTCCATGGTGGACGGTACCTTGCCCGCGTAGAGATCCAGAAGGCCTTGACAGCACCCCTTAATGGATTTCGCCTTGTTCCGAAAGAAACCGGTGGGACGAATGTCTTTTTCCAATTCATCAATGGGGGCGCTGAGATAATCTTGCGGTTTTTTGTATTTTTTGAACAGGGTTCTTGTAACCGCGTTCACCTGCTTGTCGGTGCATTGTGCCGATAAAATCGTCGAGATGAGAAGCTGAAAAGGGGTTCGGTATTCGAGTGCCGTTTTTTCATGGGTATACAGCGGATCCAGTATCTCAAAGATGCGCTCTATCCGCTCCCTTTTTTTCTTTTGACTTTCCATGGTTTTTCCTTTGTGTGAATGCGTTGCGTAAATCGCTATGTACGTTAAATATCTGATAGCGGCATGTCGCCCATTCGGTACGCTTATTTGCAATCCCCCTTAACCGGTCAATATCTCTTTGGTTTTTCTCGCAAATCCGCCTGAACGACACCGCAGGATATGAGGTGTAAGGGAGTATAAGGAAGCTTTGGCCGGGTGTCAATCAAACCGCCGGCGTTTCGGGTTGACAGGGGTCTTTTTTGGAATATCATGGTCATATGCTCGAATACCGTGCCTCCGGGGTGTGACACAAAATGAAATGTGGAAGTATCCGCAGCACTTTTTGTGTTTTTATCTGTTTCGGTTCGACAGTGGTGATACCTTTCATGCTTTTGATCAACATCGCCAAAGCTGAAGGTTCCAGCCAAATCAAGGTGCCGGATGCCTTAGTGGGTGGCTCTGGGATGCTTTTTGCTGAAAACGGGTCGAAGGGGGGAGACATGACCGAAAAGGACAAATTGAGCGAGGAGGAGGGAAAGTCCCTTCTTGAGGCGGCAAGGAAGGCCATTGAGAATCAGCTTTATGGTCGAAAAAAAGTCAATGATTCGGACGCCGATTTTCCGGCCAAGTTCCATGAGCGACGGGGCACCTTCGTCACCCTTACCATTCATGGGAATCTCAGAGGCTGCATCGGCCACATTGTTCCGCAGGAATCATTGATCGAAGGGATTCGGGTAAATGCAATCAATGCCGCATTTCGGGATCCCAGATTCAGGCCCGTCAGCCGTAAAGAGTGGGAAAATGTAAACATTGAAGTCAGCATTTTAAGCGAACCGAAAGCCCTTTCATACACCGATTCGAATGACCTATTAAGGAAGTTGCGTCCCGGCACGGATGGACTCATCCTTAAGAAGGGATATTGTCAGGCGACATTTCTTCCCCAGGTCTGGGAGCAATTGCCGGAAAAACAGGACTTTTTGAGCCACCTTTGTCTCAAAGCAGGTCTGGACGGGGATGCATGGAAGGAAGGGGATCTTGAGGTTTCCACCTACCGGGTTCAGGCGTTCGAGGAATGATTTCACGTCCGTGGGGCACCGGGCCGATGAACCTCAAGCGGCTCCTCATCGGGTCGATCATCGGCACGGGCATCTCCTCGGTTACCACGCAACTGCTCATCATCAGAGAATTCCTGACTCAATTTCATGGAAATGAAATCACCATATCCCTGGTGATTTTTTGCTGGTTGCTCCTGACGGGTCTGGGCAGTCTTTGCGCAAAAGGCGTCAGAAAATCTTCTATGAAGATTTATGCCGTCCTCACGCTTGCCATTGCTCTATGGCCGCTGTTGCAGATCATTGGAATTAGAGAATTCAGGGAGAGTTTCTTTATCCATGGCACCTCCCCAGGCTTCTATGCCATTTTTTTCTATATCATCGCCGGCCTTGCCCCCTATTGCTTGCTGACCGGCTTTATCCTTCCCTATGCACAGAAAGTCCTCAATGATCGAAGTTTCCCATTCCGAAGCGGAGACCTCTATTTAACCGACAGCGTCGGAGATATCACAGGTGGTGTGCTTTTCAGTTTTATACTTGTTTACTGGATGAAGCCCTTCCTCATTATCGCCTTCACCTCCTCCCTTCTGATAGCCGTGGCGTTGGTTCTTATGCTGATGCATCGAATGTACGGGCTTTTGGGAATGGGCTCTGTTCTTTCGTTTGTTTTCTTTTTTTTCTCCACCAATCCACTTTTTGAGAAAATGACCTTGACTCCCCAGTACGGGAATATCGTTAAATACCTGGAGTCCCCCTACGGGAGAATCGTTGTTTCCAAAGAAAGCGATCAACTTACAGTATGGGAATCCGGAATGCCGCTGTATTCGGAATCGACGGTGATCGGCGACGAGGAAAAAGTACACTACCCCCTGTGCCAACTGAACCGGGTTGGTGATGTACTGTTGGTCTCGGGAGGTTTTGGTGAAACAATTGCTGAAGTATCCAAATACAACCCAGTCCATGTTGATTACGTAGAACTCGACCCCTTCTTAACCAAGACGGCTCTCAACGCGGGTTTCATCCTACAGACACCCGATCTCCATATCGTGAATACCGATGGCAGACATTATATCAAGACCACGAAAAGACGGTATGATGCCATCATCGTTGACCTTCCCGAACCGGACACCTTCCAGGTGAACCGATTTTTTACCGAGGAATTTTTCTCTCTTGCCAAAGGCATTCTAAAAGAGGGCGGCATCATTTCCATGAGCGTTGAATACGCGCCCAATTACCTCAGCGACATCCGAAAAAGGAAACTCTCCACCCTTTACAACACGGCACGGCTTCATTTTCAGAACGTGACCGTTCTGCCGGGCGAGCAAGCATATTTTCTCTGTCGGGATGGAACCATCTGGAGAGACATCCCCTCGCGGCTAACGCTGAAATCCATTCGGACCGCTTACGTGGAGGGTTTTTTCTATGGAAATGTAACGGCGGAAAGGATGGGGCAACTTGAAGACTGTTTGAGCCGCAGCGATGATATCAACACGGATTTCAGGCCAAAACTCGTGAACATCGCCTTCCAGGAGTGGTTCATGAAATACGGCGTTTCTCCCAAGTATTTCCTGTTGATCCTATTTGTTTCGACAGTCACATATCTCATATTCACCAGAAGAGAAGAGTATATGTTGTTTACGACCGGACTGGCGACCATGGGCGTGGAAATGCTCATCGTGTTTGCATTTCAGGTGATCTATGGATACATTTATCTGAAAATCGGGGCAATCGTTACGGTTTCTCTCCTGGGATTGTTGCCGGGTGCCCTGACCGGCAATTCCTTGCGCGCCGGTGTGGGAAAAAAACTTCTGGTTTCAGAAATGCTCCTTCTGTTTCTTTTGTTTCTTTTTTTTCTCTGGGCGGGCTATTATCAATATGAGCCCCAGCCCATTTGGTTCCTGGGCTATTGCTTTGTATTCTCCTTTTTGTGCGGATTTCAGTTTCCGGTAGCAGCCCAACTGATGGGGGAAGAACGCAGCCCGGCGGCGAATTGCCTGGCCGCTGATTTATGCGGCGCCTCAGTGGGCACGTTGGTAACGGGAACAGTCCTCATTCCCCTATGGGGCATTCAATCGGCGGTGCTTTTCTTGATCGCCGTAAAAATATCGAGTTGTCTGGTTTTTCTGCTTCCAAGAAAAGCGAGGGTAAGCATATGGCAAAAATGATGACTCGAAAGGAATTCCTTCGATCGGTCGGCCTGTGTGCAACGGGTGTTTTCTGTGCGGCGAATGGGTATGGTTTTTCCGGAGATGAAAGCGGTGGGACAAAAAGCGTCAAGGGCCGTATTTTTAAGAACGATGCCCCTGAAAAACCATGGCGATGGTCTATAGAGGCATTCCACTATGCATCAGACGGAACCACCGTACAGTGTCAGATCTGTCCCAATCGTTGCGTGCTGGAACCCGGCGACCGAAGCATATGTCGCTCGAAGGTGAATATCGCAGGAAAGCTTTATTCCCTGGCCTATGGTAACCCCTGTGCAGTCCATGTAGACCCGATCGAAAAAAAGCCGTTGAATCACTTCCATCCGCGATCCTTGGTTTTTTCCATCGCCACCACGGGTTGCAATTTCAGGTGCCTGAATTGTCAGAACTGGGAAATCTCTCAGAGGCGGCCGGAGGATGTGAATCATAGCGAATTGTTTCCGCGAGAGGTCGTTGAAAAAGCCAAAGCTCGAAATACGTTATCCATCGCCTACACCTACTCAGAGCCGATCACATACTATGAATACATGTACGATACGGCCAAATTGGCGAGACAAGCAGGCATAAAGAATGTCTTGGTGTCGAATGGATACATAAACAAAGCCCCGCTCCTGAGACTTGCCGAATACCTGGATGCCGCCAATATCAACCTAAAATCCTTTGACGACGGCATATATCGGTGTTTGAACGGCGGGATGCTACAGCCTGTTCTCGACACCTTTAAGACACTTCATGCGCTCGGCACCTGGTTTGAGATGACCACCCTTGTCGTCCCCACCTATGTTGACGACCCGGAGATGATCAAGAAAATGTGCGACTGGATCCTTAAGGAGTTGGGCCCGGATTACCCACTGCATTTTCTGAGGTTCTTCCCCCAGTATAAGCTGACAAGACTGCCGGTCACACCGGTTGGTAAACTTGAGGAGTTAAGAGCGGTGGCACTTCAAGAAGGAATTCGATATGTGTACCTTGGAAACGTCCCCGGACATGAGGGCTCTCACACTTACTGCCACACTTGCAAGAAGCTTTTAATAGAACGAAAAGGGTACTTTACACCGCAATATAACCTGGAAGACGGCCGGTGTAAATTCTGTGGCACGGCCATACCGGGCAGGTGGACCTAATTGCATGTTTCGGTGGTCGCTCTGCACCGCTATCGCCATGTTTCCATGATGGCCATACAGGCTCTGTTCATCTCGATGGCGCGGGGTTCGGTATCCGCTTCGGTGTAACAACGAAACTCCGGTGCGTTTCCCGAGGGGCGCAGGTGGACTACTTCGCCGCTCGCAAAGGTGATTTTTAAGCCATCCGTGATGTCCAGCGAATCAACGCTTCCAAAATCCCGGCCAAAGACCGTTTCGATTGCCTCCCTATCTTTCGCCGCATCTCCAGAGTAGAGTGACGATATTTTCCCCTTGCTTTCTTGAGTCGGGAAATTCCTGAGTCGATCACTAAAGGTGAAACGACTCGGCAGTCGATTCACCAGCTCACTTATTTTCATGTCTCTTTCTTTGGAAAGAACCAGGATTGCGATGTGCACAATGACGGCATCCCGCGTGGGGAGCGCCCGGAGTGTTTTCCCTTCCTCAAGAATATCGGAAGCCAGCAGAAAACCACCGTTGGCCTCATATCCCATCACACGTTTCGCTCCCTCCTCCAACGCCTTTTGCATTCCTTCGATGACATACGGGGAGCCGATCTTTGTGCGATAAACGGTCTTGAACAATTTGCTCTTCTCCACGGCTGAGTTGCAGCTTACGGGCGTAACAACGGCATCGGCGTGCAGATAGTCGGAGCAAAGAATACCGGC
>JAWOGN010000099.1:0-17258 GCA_046496815.1 Desulfatiglandaceae bacterium | reverse complement strand
GGTTCACTTCTCCTGTAATTCCTTCAGCTGGTCCAAAAGCAAAGATTTAAAACGATCCAATGTAACCGAATAACCTTGTATGGGAATCCCCATCCAGTCCGAATACTCTAGAAATTCCTCCGGCTTTTCAGCCATATACCGGTCCACATATCCAATGCCATCAAGTACGATGGCACCTCCCGTGTGCCGGGGAAAATTTTCATTGGCAAGACCCTTGTCCCAACCCTTGAAGACATTGTGCCTGAATTTAATCCAGCCGGGCGTCATCCACCAGACCTTCTCACCACCGGCAACCTCCTGAGCGATCCGCTCACGTTCCGCTTCACCGGCGATCATATCCATGCAGTGCGTGGCATCAATCCTTGCCACACCCGCGCCTTGCTCCTCAATGATCTTTCGCATGGTGCGGGTCGGTTCATGGGCGTTAACATAACAAAACTTGCCTCCATACACCACGAGGACCTTGTCCGTGTTCCCTTTGGCTTTACTGATCCGTTCAATGAGTTGACGTTCCAGTTCACGAACATCTTCGTGGAGTCCGGGTGTCGTGAAAAACAGATGATTTGTATCCAGAAACCCTTCCTTCTTTAAATGATTCAACTCCATACTCAACGTGCCGCATGAAACCACCGCAACATCAGCAAAGGACACCTGATTCATTTCAATACCTCCTTCCTTTCACGTTTAGGATCCGATGACTTTATCAGAGATTTCGCCTTCCTCAGTACAGAGCGCGCCGGAACAAGGAAGGAAATCAACAGCGATGCGGGTTTTGGGCCGTCTAGGGGTGAGATTTTTTGACAGTGCCATGCGTATCCATTTTCCGGAAAAACCCGCACTTTTTGTATAGGCACAATCCATGCCAAAAAAACAAACACGCCTATCTGAAATATTATTTTAAATATTTCAGTATGATATGCACTCCCAGGATGGGAAACTCCAAAAAGGGAGACAAAGGAACGATGCAAAACTGCGACTTCTCAGAAGGGCGCTGCTTGCATTTCTGCTACGCTATTTTTTTTTATGGGGATGCTTATCGTGAAGAGGTGGTCTAATATTAAGTTTTTTCATTTTGCGGAAAAGCGTGGTTTTGTGGATTTTCAATTCTTCGGCGGCAGCGAGGCGGTTCCACTTATTCTTTGTCAGAGTTGATATGATGAATTGCTTTTCGATCTCTGCCAGGCTGGATGCTGTGTCTTTGTTTTCCATTCGGGGTCGCAGCGCTTCCGGCAAATGCTTCATCCGGATCAAATTACCCGGACACAGGACACAGCCATGTTCAATGATGTTTTCCAACTCCCTTACATTTCCGGGATAATCATAGCTCAGCAAGATGTTTAACGCCTCAGGAACAATACCGCTGATATCCTTGTCGTGAAGGGCTGAAAAACGCCCGATAAAATGATTCACGAGTAAAGGCACATCTTCCATCCGTTCGCGAAGCGGTGGGATTTCCAGTTTGATCACATTAATTCTGTAATAGAGATCCTGCCGGAAAGTCTCCTTCGCCACCATCGACTCCAAGTCACGGTGTGTCGCAGCGATAATTCGAACGTCGGCCTTCAAGGTGCGAACGCCTCCCAGCGGTTCGTAGGTTTTTTCCTGAAGTACACGAAGAAGTTTCACCTGTAAGAGTGGCGGGAGGTCCCCAACCTCGTCAAGGAAAAGCGTGCCCCCTTCGGCCAGGGCAAAACGACCCGGCTTGGCCTTAACGGCACCGGTGAAGGCACCCGCCTCGTAACCAAAAAGCTCCGACTCAATAAGCGTTTCCGGAAAACCGCCGCAGTTGATGGCGACAAACGATCTTTTACCGCGTCCGCTGAGGTTGTGAATAGCACGGGCGAAAAGTTCCTTTCCCGTTCCGCTTGCACCCGTGATCAAAACGCTGCTCTCGTTAACGGCTATGGTGGGCAGGATGTCCAGAATTTTCTTAATTCTTTTGTTCTTGCTGATAATATCTTCAAATGTATACGTCTTTTCTACTTCTTTCCGCAGCTCTTCAACGTGCCGCAGATCCCGGAAAGTCTCGACACCACCGATTAACTCACCGTGTTTATTTCTGAAAAGCGCCGTTGACACGCTTACCGGAATCTGAGATCCCTCTCTATCGGTGAGGTACGCCGTCAAATTTACGACCGGCCTGCCGGTCTCTATTGTGTACTGTATGGCACAAGCATCTTTACAGATGTTTGATCTGAGTACATCATAGCAGCGGCGCCCCAGCGCTTCCGAGCGCGGTATGCCGGTTATCTCCTCGGCAGCGCGGTTGAAGCAGGTAATGCACCACCCCCGATCAACAGTAAAAACGCCCTCACTTATACTGTGAATTACCGCCTCAAAACGCTCCGGCGATGGTGCGCCCTGAAAGGCCAAGCAGTTAAAAGACTTTTTTTCTTTCATTTAAAGATATAAACGGATTTATTGGCGTAAAATAGAATTCTCCTGCTTCCAGTTCTGGCTTGTGGATGTGCTGAATGCCTAAGCCTTCCGTGACCCTAAAAGTATCGCGGGCGCACCATCTTCGTCAAGTACCACTTGCTCCCCGCTGATGATGCGCGTTAATGATCTGCCTTGCATGCGTTAGTCCTAAACCGGTTCCTCCAGGTTTCGTTGTGAAAAAAGGCTCAAAAATTCGGTTCAAGATTTTCGCCCGAAAGTTAGTAATCACAAATCAAGGCGTGAGCGTATGCCGTTATCGGCGATCAATCCAGCGAGTCCCGCCGAAGGAGTTGTTTCCAGGCTAATGCAGCACTGGAAAGCGGCTTGTGAGTAATCAGGGTGCGTAAGTTTCCCCGGTCTTTTATTTTAAAAAGCGTACGACCCGGGAAAACAATCTGTGCGGTTTGTTAAAGGAGGGCTGGCGAAAAAATTTGTGCGTTGGGTATTAAAGCACCGGCTAAAAAAAACGGGGGAAACAGCAACGAAATCGGGATTAAGGGATCTCTTGAGATATAGGCCTGACTCTACCTGCACTCTTTGGAACTCCTTCATAAGGAGTCCACCTCTTATTTTTCAATGTCTTGGGATCTCGCTTCGCCTTTAGAATTTCAATGCTATCCTTCAGGCCTTTATAAAGTCGAGACATCTCCAGCGCCATTCCGGCGATCTGAGCAACTGCCTGAACAAGGTTCATCTGCTCTAATGATCTTTTCCAAGGCTCAGCAGAGTACACTCTCAATGCCCCTATGGGGTTCTGCCGCACGACAATAGGGACAGAGAGAATCGAGGAAATTCCCTCTTTTTTGGCTTCCTCAGGGTATTGGATTCGGGGGTCATCCGTCACATTTTCAATGGCAACCGGCCCACCTTTTAAAGCGTCGGCGATGGAACGTATGGCGCTCAGCGGACCCTTATTGACATATTCATCACTCAAGCCGTAAGAAGCGGCCACCTCAAGTTCATCTGTTTTTCGGTTGAAAAGAAATAAAGCACATCCTTTGGCCTCTAAAGCGGTCTTCACGCTTTCCACAATGAGTAAGGTTACCTCTTCAGGGTTCCTGGACATTGCGATTGCCTTAGTAATTTTCAAAATGGTTTCGTAATTCATGATTTCTTTTTTCATGATTCCCTCCTTCATAAAAGGTTTACGGAATACCTCAGAAGCGGCCGGCGTATTTTGCGTGCTTTATCCATCCGCTTAATTCATGAAAAAATTATCCGATTGACGTGCATGATACCAGTTCAGGAGTTCGGCTTCCATTGGCTTAGCTCACAATGCCGGACTGCCCTTTCTCAAGCGTATTCGATACACCGTCTTTTCGTCATTAATGTTCAACACCTCATAGGGAAACGCCCGCAAGATCTTGAATAGATCCCTTTTGGTTTCAGGATCATTCCCAACGATTTCAACAGTTTCACCGGATTTGATTTCCCGGAGTGCCTGCGAAATGTTTAGAAGTGTTACAGGGACTATCATGCCCCTGAGATCCAGAATGTGGCCAACTACTGATTCCAATGAAAAGCCCTGAGACTATTGTATTTTGCGTGTTTGAAGAAGACAGATTCCACTGGGAGTAACCCCTGCCGGTCCCGGGGGATTAGGCATTTTCTTTCCCCGCTTGATCGACTTTCGACTGTTAAGCTCAATTTAACACATGTTCAATTATGAGATCGCCCGGCAGGCTATCTTGAA
This sequence comes from Desulfatiglandaceae bacterium, assembly GCA_046496815.1. Taxonomy (GTDB): domain Bacteria; phylum Desulfobacterota; class DSM-4660; order Desulfatiglandales; family Desulfatiglandaceae; genus JAWOGN01. The sequence continues at coordinate 13,126 of JAWOGN010000099.1, read as the reverse complement.
CATATACCTTTTTCAGCAAATGCGTTTTACGAGCATTCGCAGGTATCATCTCCCGCCTGCGGGAAAAGCCATTTCATCGCAACGCCAGCAACCCTGCTTACGAAAATCTTGAAAAGGATCAACCTTTTTATCGCAGAGCCATCCATACCCGTCCGTGTCCTTAAAATATTTGATGGGGCGGGTTGGCGAGTGACCGTAAAGATCGGTATAGTCGTCTATTCTTTCTTGTATCTTGCCTTCCATGATAACCTCCTCATCACGATGAAAGAGTTCTTCATATTTTTTCGTTATATATTTAGAGCATTATCCATACCAAAAAAGATGGATGCACAGAAAAAAATTACTATTCCTTAACTAACTGAAATTTATATTGATGTTAGATACAAAAATCCGGATACCCTATGGCTCAAATTTTTATCTTCCTTGTTGTGTTAAAATATTATTTAATAGGTGTTAAATACCTATTAAGGAAATACTCATGTTTGAACAAGAACTAAGCACCTACTGGGAAACGGTACTCAATACAATACAGGACGGACTCATGATCGTGGACAGGGCCGGGACCATCCTATCTGTCAATCGAGCCTTTGAAGCCATAACGGGCTATTCTCGAGAGGATATGATCGGAAGTCCTTGCTCGGCATTACGCTGTGATATCTGCGACATCGCTCGCGACCAAAACGGGGATTACTGGTGTGTTTTGTTCAGAACCGGTAGCCTGAGAATGCGAAGGTGTACGCTGGAGAGGAAAGATGGAAGCTATGTTCATGTGTTGAAAAATGCTTCCCTTCTCCATGACTCTAATGGCAATACCATCGGTGCCGCTGAGACATTAACGGACATCACTGAGATCATTCAAAAAGAACACCAGATCGAAGCCTTTCAGCGTGAAATCCGTTCACAAGACCGCTTTCATGGAATCCTGGGGTCTTCCGCTTCAATGCAAAGAATATTCAGCCTGATTGCGAGTGCAAAAGCTTCTGATGCGCCTGTGATCATTTTTGGAGAAAGCGGAACCGGAAAAGAGCTTGTTGCGGAGGCTATCCATAAGACCGGTGATCGCAGAAGAAGGCCCTTTGTAAAAGTGAATTGTGCCGCCCTCAATGAGTCCCTATTGGAGAGTGAATTGTTCGGTCATGTCAAAGGGGCCTTCACAGGTGCCTATAGGGCCAGAAAAGGGCGGTTTGAAGCTGCTCAAGGGGGCGATATTTTCCTGGATGAAATCGGGGACCTACCCCTGTCCACGCAAACAAAGCTGTTGCGGGTGCTGGAAGAAAATGTGATTGAGAGAGTGGGCGAAAACAAGCCTATTAAAGTTGATGTACGAATTGTTTCCGCGACGAATAAGGACCTGAGAGCACTCGTCGATAAAGGGCTTTTCAGAGAAGACTTTTTTTTTAGGATTAATGTGATACCGATTACCGTTCCCCCATTACGGGAACGCGTCGAAGATATTCCGTTGCTTGCAGAGACTTTCTTGAGGAGAGTTCGAATGAAAACCGGAAAAAACATTCAGGGCATTTCCGAGGAAGCGATGAAAAAATTGGTGGATTTCCATTGGCCCGGAAATGTGAGGGAATTAAAAAGCGCATTTGAATACGCCTTTGTCTCCTGCCAGGATTCCATAATTCAACCTCATCACTTGCCTCCCCATATTTTATGGGCGCAAAAAGACACGGCCTCCCCCACGTCTGTTCCTATTAACCGTGCTGAGGTCAAGAAGAGGCAGCTTTTGGATGCCCTTGAAAAGGCTGGGGGTAACCAGTCTGAAGCTGCAAGAATCCTAGGCGTCTCCAGGGTGACCATCTGGAATCGGATCAAGAAATACCGGATCGATCTGAAGCGGACGATCCATGCGTAGCCTGTCCAGGTTGATCTCAAAAACTCCCCGCCCTCGAAGTATGACCGACCTTCTCCCAATGGGGAGTTTGACTTTTTTTTGCCTCTCCTTTGAGATGTCGCTTACCACCCCAAGGTAAGATAGTCGTGTATGGAATCGGAGGCCTTTCTGCCCGCTCCCATGGCCAGGATCACCGTCGCCGAGCCGGTGACGATATCCCCACCCGCCCAGACGCCTTTTTTCGTGGTCTTACCGGTTTCCGGATCCGCAATGACATATCCCCGTTTGTTGAGCGCCAGACCGTCCGTGGATTTGATCAAGAGTGGGTTCGGTCCGGCCCCGACCGCAATGACAGCGAGGTCGCATTCCAACTTGAACTTAGAACCTTCGATCGGCACCGGACGTCGCCTCCCCGAATCATCCGGTTCCCCCAGTTGCATCTTAAGGCACTCCATTCCCTTCACGCGCCCTTTCTCATTCCCCAAAAATCGGGTGGGCGCCGTGAGAAAATAGAATTCGATGCCTTCTTCTTCAGCGTGATGGATTTCCGCCGCTCGTGCGGGCATCTCATCCCGGGATCGTCGGTAAACGATACGGACCCTGTCCGCACCCAAACGCATGGCTGTCCGGGCGGAGTCCATGGCGACATTGCCTGCCCCAAACACAGCCACATCTTTTCCTTTGGCGATAGGCGTATCATATTCAGGGAAAAGATAGGCCTTCATCAAATTGGCCCGAGTCAAATACTCATTGGCGGAGTAGATGCCGATGAGGTTCTCGCCGGGAACGTTCAGAAAGCGGGGTAAACCGGCGCCTACACCAATAAAAATCGCGTCAAATCCCTGGTCAAAGAGTTCATCCAAAGAGACGGTTCTACCCACAACCGTATTACATTCCACTTTTGCGCCCAATCTTTCGAGGAAATTCACCTCTGAGTAGACGATATCTTTGGGGAGTCTGAATTCAGGTATCCCGTATACCAGCACACCGCCCGGTTTGTGGAACGCCTCAAACACCGTCACCTCATGACCTTTGAGAATGAGATCGCCGGCGACGGTGAGTCCGGACGGTCCGGATCCGATAACGGCCACCCGCTTTCCACTGGGTTTACCCTTGGGGGGCAACTCCCCCTTTCCGTGCTCTCGTTCATGATCTGCGACAAATCGTTCTAAATTACCAATGGCAACAGGGGCGTCCTTTTTTCCGAGGACGCACAATCCCTCGCACTGTATCTCTTGAGGGCATACCCTGCCGCACACGGCAGGAAGGGCGTTTCTTTCCCAAATCTTGCGTATCGCTTTGGTAAACTCACCTGCTTGGATATGGGCGATAAACGCGGGGATGTCAATCGCCACCGGACACCCTTGCATACACGTGGGTTTCTTGCACTGAAGACATCTTTCGGCCTCTTTTACGGCCAGTTCCGCTGATAACCCGAATGGAACCTCATCAAAATTTCTTCTTCTCACCTCCGGCTTTTGCTCCGGCATCGGCTGTCTGGGTATTTTTTCTTTCTTAGCTCCTTTTTCTGCCATAAAACCCTCCGTCACTCCTCGCACTGACATGCGTCGTCAACAACGTTCGAACGAATTCAACACCCCCTGAGAGATCTGCATGATACGGCAACTAACCCGCCTGACATTCACATCGATATTTCTCTTGGGCGGCCGCCTCTTCCTCTTTATAGGCCTCAAGACGCTGCGTGAGCTCATCAAAGTCAACTTCATGGGCGTCAAATTCAGGCCCATCCACACATGCAAATTGCGTCTTTCCGCCCACAGAAACGCGGCAACACCCACACATGCCCGTACCGTCTACCATGATTGCATTGAGGCTGACAAGTGTCCTAACTTTATATTCGGCTGTCATTTTGCTCACGAATTTCATCATAGGAACGGGGCCGATGCCCACTGCGAGCTTTACATCCTCTTTCTCCAAAACCTCTTTGAGCACATCGGTGACGAACCCGTGATGGCCATAGGATCCGTCATCGGTGCACACGTGCAATTCGGTAGATGCCGCCCTCATTTTGTCCTCCAGGATAAGCAGATCTTTGGTCCTGGCGCCGATAATGGCAATGACCCGGTTCCCGATTTCCTTGAGTGCGCGGGTGATGGGATGCATGACGGCAATGCCTGTGCCCCCACCGACACAGACGACGGTGCCGACTTTTTCAATGTGAGTGGGTTGCCCCAGCGGACCGATCACATCCTGAAACCGCTCCCCCACATGAAGGGACTTAAAGAGGGCGGTGGACTTTCCTACAACTTGATAAATAATCGTAATTGTACCTTTTTTGGGGTCGGTTTCCGCCATTGTGAGAGGGATGCGCTCTCCGGTTTCATTGGCTTTCAGGATGACAAATTGTCCCGGTTTCGCCTTCTCCGCAATCAAAGGGGCACTGATCTCATTCAGAACCACCGTGCCATCCGCCATTTCGGTCCGTTTCAGTATTTCAAACATTATTCACCTCCGAATTGTAGCCTCAAATTTTCCGGAATTTCTCTACCATACGGCCAATGGCGTGTCAAAAGAAATAATTCACAAAACAGTACTCCTTAACCGGTAGTGTCCCTCTGGAAATGCGGTGGTTTTCGTGAGATCACATCGAGAATTCCGGGCTGTGAGCGACGGAGGATGCGGATCCCACATAGGCGCTTTAAGTCTATACATTTTGAATGATTCTGTGCTAAGAAAGCCCAATGAATTCAGGCCTGATATTGGATTTTTCCCCCTGTGTGAGGATCCCGGATTGACGGAACAGGAAAAAAAAGCGAAGGACAAGAATAAAGAACATTCCTTTACCAGCCGGTTGAAGCTCAGGTTTCTCGGAAAAGGTCACAAAACGAGCGCCGTAGATACTCAGTTTCGCACCGATCTCTCCGACCTCAGAACAATCGGACGATACGAAATCTTGAAAGAAATAGGCCAGGGCAGCATGGGTGTCGTTTATCTGGGCAGGGATCCCTACATAAAGAGAAATGTGGGGATCAAGATATCAAGACCTGCGGCCGATGTTGGGAAAGAGAAGGCGGAGAAATATCGCGAAAGGTTTTTTGTCGAAGCCCAGTCTGCGGGAGGACTGATGCATCCGAACATCGTCGCGATCTACGACGCCGGCATGTACAAGGATTTTTGCTACATGGCCATGGAGTATATTGACGGCGCTACCCTCAAGCGATTTTGCCGGCAAGGTCACCTGCTACCCATCCTCAATGTGGTTGAAATTGTCTTTATTGTGTGCAAAGCACTGGATTACGCCCACAAAATGGGTGTGATTCATAGAGATATTAAACCGTTGAATATAATGCTCAATAAAGCCGGGCATATCAAGATTATGGACTTCGGCATCGCTCAAATAAAATCCGAACAGACGGCTTCCAAGGGGATCGTCGGGTCTCCCAGTTACATGTCTCCGGAGCAGGTGAAGCAGAAACCTGTTGTCAATCAAAGTGATATTTTTTCCCTGGGTTGTGTTTTGTATGAGCTTCTAACAGGCCAAATGGCATTCCCCGGCGATGACTACGTTTCCATCATGTACAAGGTCGTCAGAGAAGATCCGACTCCCATGGAAAAAATCCGGCCTGACATTCCTGACATACTTGTAAAGATCGCAAAAAAGGCGCTTGCCAAAGATATTAGCCGGCGATATCAAACGTGCGGGGATTTTGGCTACGACCTCAGAGTCGCGCTCAGGGGGCTGAAAGAAACCACGAAAAGCACCAAGACGGAAGATGTGATTGATTATGTACACAGCACGGTTTCTTTTTTTGAAGGTTTTACCAAGGAGCAACTCAAAGAGATCCTGAAATCAAGCAGTATCTACAAGGTTGCCAAAGGAGAGTCCATGGTGGCGGAGGGGGATATTGAAGATTCATTCTTTGTTCTGCTCAGCGGCAAGGCGTCCGTCAGAAAAAATGACAAGCGAATTGCCACCATATCGCGGGGAGAATGTTTTGGAGAGATGGCGTACTTGAGTGGTCAGGCACGCGCAGCCACTGTCTTGGCTGAAACAGACTGCATCCTGATGGAAATCAGTGCGACGTTGCTGGACAGATCTTCCGAGTCCATTCAGCTGCTCTTTCTAAGAAGTTTTGCCACGAATCTAATTCAACGGCTTTCTCAAAGTAATTTAAGAAAATAACATCTTATCCGCCTGCCGACATTCACCGCTGTTGGATACACCGTCACCGCTCACGCACCGCTGTCACCGCTGATAAGAATCCCTGAGACCAGGTTCACAAGTCCCCATATTGCATCGGCAGCAAGGTGATATTCGATAGATCGGTCAAAAAGAATGGAAAGGGTTGGTTGGAATTCCTCATCCCCTTTCCAGAAAAGGTAATACAGCGGAACCTTGGGAAAAACCAAAAATTCATAGGCAATATCGGCCAGCTTCAACACGTCTCCGCCGACACGTTCCGCCGCTTTCTTGAACCCCTCGAAATCCTCTCCGTATCGAATCAGCAAGGGTCTGATCCTGAGTTCATGAGGCCCGCTAAAAAAATGGGCGCTTTTGAGCTCCTGGACACTGATCATATCCCGAGCGAGAGTTTCTGAACATGCATTGAGTAAATACACCAGACAGACCAATTCCAAAAGAGGGTTGTCAATGCGATCCCATTGGGCGTGCCCCTGGCGAAACAGAGAACGCTTCTGCATATCAATGAACAGGTATTCTTTCAGGAACGGGAGCAGCAAACCCGTGTGAGGGTGATTTATGGCTCCGGTATTTCTGCAAACCGCCTCCATATCTCTCTGCCTCAGCTCTTGCCAGTATTCCGTAGGGACTTTCACGGCCTCTCCGGAAGGGCTTTGGGGTGAGGGAGTCTGATTTCGACGCCGCTTTTGCATATCCAAATACCTCGGTCCAAATGGATACATTCCGGCTTTGAAAACATCGCAGGGAAATTCATCACAGTCCCTCAGACAATACGATATATTCCTTTGTGTTGCACATGCGAGAATAGGGCATGGCGCACCCAGTATCCGCTCCTGTGTGGAGATTTTCTTCAGCGCATCCCGGCTTCCTCCCGGGCCGCACGTAGAGCAGATCCCCAATAGGCACAGCCTGCACACGTCGCAGTTTATCCCGCAAGTCCCTGTTGGCACGGACACCTCTCTTATCGAAGCCTACTATCGGCGGGAGGCCTAACACCGCATTGTACACCCCGAGTTTTGGTATCAATTTCGCTTTATAAAACCCCGGTAGCGGAATGGGGGCCGTTCCCCGATCTAGATCTATTTTATCAGGATGATGGACACGTCCTCCACAGCGCTGAGGACTTTTTGGGATACACTCCCAAGAAAGAATTCCTTTACGCCGGACAGGCCCCTTCTTCCGAGAACAATCGTATGATACCCTGATTTTGCCTCACTGATGATAGCCTTTGCGGCCCCTTTCTTCTCCACAATCATCTTCCTCTTAATATTGCTTTTGTCGAACCCTGCTTTAATGAGAACCGCTTCAGCGCTCTCAAGCGATGCTTTTATCAAATTCTTCTTTTTTTCTTCCAGCGCGCAAAAAGCCCCCTGCTGCTCCAAAAAATAGGGAGTCAACGTAGGGGTATTAAAACCCGTCATTTGGCATAAAGCAGTGGTATCCGGAATCACGCTGAACAGCGTGATGTGGTGGTCCGTGGTGAAAGACCGCGCGATAAATTCTACCGCCCGCCTTGCGTTATCGGAATCATCAAAAGCCACCAAAACCTTCTTTTCCATCTGTTTCCTCCTTCCGGTTGTATTCAGCGTTTGCATATTCCCCGATTGCTTTGAGGGCAAAAAATCCGACACACCGGCTGAGTGAAGCGGGAGAAGTCGAGAAATAAGGGGAATCTCTTTCAGAACCCCGCCCGGTTTCACTCGGCAATGCCATTACTCCAAGATTTCCACCTTGATCTCAACCCTCTCAATGGGGTTGTCTCTGGCGTCTCGTGGTTGGGAAACGATTTTATCAACGACATGCATGCCCTCGGTAACCTCCCCAAAAACAGTATATTTCTCGTCAAGTGAGGGGACATCTGAAACACAGATAAAGAACTGTGACCCGGCGCTATCCGGATGTGCGGATCTGGCCATTGAAAGGGTGCCTCTTTTATGCGGCTTCGAGTTGAATTCCGCTTTCACGCTGTATCCCGGCCCCCCCATTCCATGCCGGGATTTATCTTCGCTCTTTGAATTGGGGTCTCCCCCCTGAATGACAAAGCCCGGAACAACCCTGTGGAAAGTAGTTCCATCATAGAACCCTTTTCTTGCAAGTTCCAGAAAGTTACTCACATGGTTTGGCGCCGATTCAGCAAAAAACGCCAGGGTGATATCACCAAAATTAGTATGTATGATTGCTTTGGAGTCTTGCATCGACGTTACCTCTTGTTCTGTGAATGTTTGGTTGCGTACCCCTTCGGAAAAGACTTTCGGGGCAATCACAACGAAAAAGATCATCAGGCAAACCAAAAATCCGGCCTTTTTTTTCATCACGCTTCTCCTTTCCTTATTATCTCCACAAACCTTCCCTTGCCCGTAAAAAAGATTTGATGTATGTAACGCGGGTTAAGTTAAGCGGTTTATATTCACGGTTCACGCAGAAGATCCCTGCCGAATGAAACGATGCAGGCTCAGACCCCTCAGGAGGATGGCATGAAAGCAAAAATCGACTACGATCTATGTATGGGAGACAAAAACTGTAACAAGGTTTGTCCAGAGGTCTTTGAATACGATGAAGATCAAATGGTGTCTCATGTTCTCGTAGACGAGGTTCCTAAGCACCTAGAGTCGCTTGTAAAAAAAGCCGCGGAAGAATGTGCACCGGGGGCCATCATCGTAGAAGAATAATTTAGGTTCATTGACTTTCATTCGGGTCTGATGGGAATGGTGACCACCGGGACGCGGGAGTTCTTTACGACCTTTTCCGCCACACTGCCGAAATGAAAGTGCCCTGTCCGGCCATGGGTGGCCATGACCACCATATCCATTTTTTCGCTATCAACGAGCTTGAGGATTTCCTGGGCAGGGTCTCCGATGGCGATGTGTTTGATGTAAAGCGGGCACCCTTTCAGATATTTTTCACAGATCTGATCGAGTCGATCTTGCGCCTTCTTTTTTTCCCATTCGTGAATCTTCTCAATATGAGAGTGATCAAATTCTCCATACCATGGTTCGTGGTAGCCGAGTTCATCGATCACATACAGCACGTGTACTTCGGTTTGAAATTTCTCCGACACCGATGTAACGTAATCTAGCGCTTTGTCAGCGTTTGCTGAGAAATCCGTAGGCCAGAGGATTCTCTTTACTTCCATCCTGATACCTCCTTCGTCCCCATGTTGTACCATCAAGCCTGACGACCTTACCGAATTTTTATATATTCACACGATTGCGGTATTTTTGTAAAGCATTTAGTGATCACACGCAGCTTATCTCATTGAACTTTAGTAGAAATATGATAAAGTTCAAAAGTGTCGGCATGATGTTGAATCCCCTGACTTGGATAAACCGGAAAAGTGCCTAAGCGGGCTACAGTTTGAATTGTCTGAGGAAACATCTCAATAAATCCCGGTGAACCCGCTTTTTATTGAGCTGTTACTCCCAAATACAGAGGTCTTCCTTGGAGAGAGTCGTCTCAATCATCGTCTCATTATTTATTGCGCTCCTGATTTATCTTGCATTTGAGATAGCGCTGAAGCGCGAAAAAACCAGAGAATATTTCAGAAGACATGTGTGGCTCCACCCGAACGCAATTTGTGTGTGGCGGGTCTTAATCGGCCTGTCCGGCATGTTGCTTTATTTCACGGCAAAAGAATACTTCTGGGGAATCTTATTGTTCACAGTCTCGGCGGTCCTCGATGGGGTGGACGGTCTCGTGGCCCGGGAATGCCAACTCATTACGGCTTCCGGCGAAGAAATCGACCCGCTTTGTGACAAACTGACATATCTCCCTCCCATGGCATTTTTCGCTTATCAGGGACTTCTAAGCGTGAGTGCAATTTGGACGTTGGTTTTTATTGAGTTCTGCGGACAATTCGTCGTCAGATATATCCTCAAGCATTTTACAAATTTTTCTGTCCAGGCTAACAATTTCGGAAAAATTAAGGCCGTGTTGTGCTTTTCACTGATAATATACTGTGCCGTCCTTGACGGTGATTTACAAATTCGAAATTTTACGGCCCAAATGCTTCATTTGTGCATCGTGCTGTCTATTGCCTCGAGCGTTTTTAAAGCCATATCAAACCGATTCTATGCAGACATTTTATCAATTCTAAATCTATCATGCGGCCTTGTCGGAATACTGCTGGTTTCACAGGGCAACTATGTCCTGGCGGCGCTGGCTGTCCTGGCCGGGCAGGTTTTCGATCTGTTTGATGGTAGAATGGCTGAAAAACATGGCGGAACAAAATTTGGTCCGTGGCTTGATGACATAGCAGATCTCGTCAGCTTTGGTTTTTGCCCCGCGCTATTGATTTATTTTCGCGGGGAATTGAAACTCCCTTCCCTATTTTTTGCCGTCCTGTATTGCTTTGCCATCGGATTTCGCTTGTGGCGATACCTGATGCGCGACAAGCATGACGAAACGTTGCCCCCCGGCGTCTTTAACGGGTTACCCAGTCCAGCCGGAGCCATCGCAGCGCTGGGGGCTTGTCTATATTGGGAAAATTTGTGGGCTCCGGGAGCCGTAGTTCTTTTCACCGCTTATCTGCTTCTGAGCCATATCAGATTTGTTCATTTCGGGCGGGTAATTTTGCGGCACACCCCTCGGACTTTGCTTGTCATATTTGGTTTTTTTGTCGTTCTCATCATTGCTTACCTCATAAAGGTGAGAAATCCGGAGATTCTGGGAGCATTTCTGCTGATATCTTTCTTGTTTTATGTTCTAACCGGCAATAGCAGATTCGCGGGCAAAATAATATATTTAGGCATAGAACCCCGCAGATGACCGCTTGTAAGCTGTCTATGACGGCCATGTGAACTGAATGATTCCCAGATAATCTGATCGACAGCTTTAAGGCCGGCGGTGAACCCGTCGTTCAAATAGCGGAATGAGGAGGCAAACAAGATGACAACTTGGGAGAGCTATCTAAATGAAAACAGAGACGGATTTATCGGAGAATTGCTGGACTTTCTGCGTATTCCGAGCATTTCCAGCCTGCCCGATCATGCAGCCGACGTGCAACGAGCGGCAGAGTGGGTCGCCGCCCGGATAAAAGCGGCTGGGCTGGAATCAGTCCGGATCATGCCTACCGGAGGGCATCCCGTGGTTTACGGTGACTGGCTTCACGCCCCCGGCAAGCCGACTGTTTTGATTTACGGTCACTTCGATACCCAACCGGTAGACCCTTTAGATTTGTGGAAGAATCCACCCTTTGAACCTGTTATCGAGGAAAACCGAATTTACGCCCGGGGCGCAACGGATGACAAGGGCAACTTATTTATCCCGATCATCGTGGCCGAAGCCCTGCTAAAGGCCGAGGGGAGGTTGCCGGTCAATCTTAAACTCCTTTTTGAGGGTCAAGAGGAAATCGGCAGCCCCCAGTTACCGGATTTCATGTCTGCCAATCAGGACTTGCTTGCCTGTGATCTGGTGCTGAGTGCCGACGGGGGCCAGTGGGAGAAAGACCAGCCCGCTCTGATTTTGGGTACCCGGGGGCTTGCCGCGGTATTTCTCGACGTTCAGGGTCCTGAATGCGACCTCCACTCCGGTACTTACGGCGGCACCATCACGAATCCGATCCATGCCCTTGTTCAAATTCTCGATTCAATGCACGATGCCGGCGGGCAAGTCACCGTCAAAGGATTCTACGACAGTGTCCGCCTATTAAGCGACGAAGAACGGGATCAATTCGCCAGGGTGCCGTTTGAGGAGGCCCGATATTTGCGTGAAGTCGGCGCGAACTCCCTGTGTGGCGAGCTCGGATACACCACCTATGAACGCGCTTGGGCGCGTCCGACCCTGGAGATAAATGGTATATACGGCGGTTACCAAGGAGAGGGTTTGAAAACTGTTTTACCCGGAAAAGCCCATGCCAAAATTTCCTGTCGGCTGGTTCCGGACCAAGCGCCTTCCCGGGTCGGCGATTTGGTCCTGGCACACGTGAAGGATGTGACGCCGCCGGGCGTCAAGGTGACCGCCACAAAGTCCGAGAGCGGGGCCATCCCCTATCAGAGCCCTGCGGATCATCGCGGCTTGGGTATTGCCGCCACGGTACTGCAAGATGTCTACGGCAAAGCACCCTACTTAATCCGCATGGGAGGGACCATCCCGGCAAATGCGCTGTTCCTTCAGCACCTTCGTGCCTATACGATCGTTTTCGCTTTCGGTCTTCAGGACGAGCGTCAGCACTCGCCCAATGAGTTCTTTCGGCTGTCCAGCTATGACCGTGGCCAGAGGGCTTACGGACTCCTCCTTAGACGATTGGGCGCGGAGTTTGGGTGATATTGACAAAAGGGGGAAAACAATTCGTTTGTATTGCAATCCTTTTCCATGCATGCAGTTTTCCCCGACATCCTCAAATCTTTATAACATCGCGAAATAAAAAGGATATGGCGCAAAAAACGATCAATTTCAAGGCAGGAGAATAAATGAATGGAAGCTACCCCAAAAGATAGGACGCTGAAGTCTTTCGCCGCGGTTTCGCTTCTGCTGATTGCGTTCCTCTCACTTTCGACAAAGTCGGTGGCGAAGGAACTTACCGTTGCCGGTTTCGATGAAAATGAACTCCTCTCCGCGAAAGTCCACGCACTCACGTTGGGGCCGAAGAGCTTGCAACACGTGGTCATTTTATCTGATTCCCTTGAGGAGCGAGGTTTGCCTATTGTGATCGGCCTGCTTGAGGCCAATGCCATTCATTCGGAGATGCAAGGGGTCATCCACCGCCGCCCCCTCACCCACGATCTGCTTGAAAGAATCATCGAAAAAGCCGATTTGAACTTCGATCGGATCATCATCACGCATCTCAGCGAGGGAATTTACTATGCAACCATTCAAATCAGAAGCGAGAGGACCATCACCGAAATCGACGCCAGACCAAGCGATGCTATCATCATGGCGCTGAAATTCGATGCGCCGATCTTCGTATCCAAAAGCCTATTCCGAGACAGGTCCATTGCCCTGGTGGAACAGCCGGAGGAGATCGAGGAGTATTATGGCCTGACCTTCCAGAACCTTACGCCCTCACTCGCGCACGCTTTTTCCTTTGAGTCAACGCATGGCATTGTCATCTCGGATGTGAAAGAAGGGAGCCATGCCGAGAAGGCCGGCCTAAAACGCGGGGATATTGTTGATGAGGTTGGGGGATT
>JAWOGN010000398.1:0-12055 GCA_046496815.1 Desulfatiglandaceae bacterium | reverse complement strand
CAAAAAACATAATTGAGATACTGCCGTCTCATCAGTTTGCCGCAGGTTGCACTGCGGCGCATTCATGTAAAAGGGTTGATGGCGACACCAAAAAAAAGAGGTTAAACAGCGCCCGTCCAACCCCTCGGAATAATTGGTGCCTGGGACGAGAATCGAACTCGTACAGAGACTTAGCTCCGAGGGATTTTAAGTCCCTTGCGTCTACCTATTCCGCCACCCAGGCAGTTTCAAGTACTTCTATCCACAGGGTAAAGCCATGTCAAGCGGTTATTCTCAGAATTTTATCCTCCCGGTTTTACGCTATGTATACCAAGAAACCGGCCACAACACAATAGGCTTTGCTGCCCATGTGTCGCGATCCGCGATCACCAAGACAAGCGCTGATTCATGTCAGCAGAACCTCGAACCTATAGCCGTTTGACACGGTTCGAGATCTTTACTCGGAGGCGAATCGGAAAAAACGGGTGGGATATGACGGACTACCAGCAAAGAAAAGACCCCGGAGAATTCATGGAAGGAAGCTGACGGGCTGAAAGGTCACCGATGACTTCTACGGAATGAGAACGAACCAAAACACGAGCGCGGGGATGTGCGGACCCTCATTGAACTGAAAAATTCGTATCAATTTAGATTTTTGAAACACTGCGATAGGGGCCGTTGGGATCTCTTTCAGATGACCGCAACACAAACTCTACACTGCACGTAGAACGCCCCCAATCCCGAAATAGGCGGCTCGGTAAAGGCAGAGAAGACCGAGGTTGCAACAGCGATTCCCTTCTGGGGCTGTCCGGGGATGAGTTTTGAGGCCCAGCTGCCGTTCCATGGAGTGAGGGAGGGCTTTGCGGTCTTCTGAAAGAGATCCCAACGGCCCCTGTTGTTTTGCTCACAAGTCCTTTCAAAAATCTAAATTGATAAAAAAATTCCTATTTTATGTGTTGAAACGAATCACGCCGGAGCGTGAGCGAAGATTGCGTTTTGACCGCGGAAACTCAAAGATTTGCCTCAAACATCTTTTTACATTTTGTATTTCCCGAAGTCTTCAGGATTGAGGCTCTCGAGAATCTCCTGCCACTTCTTTCCCTTTTCGGACTTATCCTGAGGCTCCGATTTTAGTTCGATCTGGCTGGACTGTTCAATAACCGTTTCCGCCACAAAAATGGGCGCTTTCACTCTCAGGGAAAGCGCAAGTGCGTCACTCGGTCTGGCATCTATGGTCATCTGTTTTTCGCCCTGTTTGAAGTGGATGAGGGCATAGTAAGTGTTGTTCTTAAGGTCGGAGACTTCTATCTTATCAACCTTGACGTCCACCATTTCCATCATGTTTTTCAGGAGATCGTGCGTCATCGGTCTTGAAAACTTGATTCCCTCCATCTCACTTGCGATGGCGGTCGCCTCCAACAACCCGATCCAGATCGGTAAGGTCTGATCGCCGTCGATCTCCTTAAGAATAACAATGGGGCTGTTTGTTACCGGATCTACAGTGAGTCCGGAAATGACCATCGGTTTATACATGCTTCCTCCCTAATTTTTTCGATGCCGCCTAGGCTATTTTTTTCAATCACCACTGCGGACAACATGGATGGCGGTGTGCGCAAATTACTGTCAAGCATTCATACAACTCAATTCTTAACCATACAAATCCTTTTGTCAACACAACTATCGAGATGAAATTTTTCATGTCCAGCCGTCCTAAAATCCGGAGACTTGTCGGTTTTATACTTTCTTTATAAAGAAAAACTTGTATAGAATGGTTCCCAAGATCACCCCCCAAGACCGTGAATTTGTCGAGGTTTTGCTGCAGGGAGCTTCCATATGCATATCACCGGTGAGCCCATGAAATGACCTTGTGGCCTTTGGTGAAAATTGGTGGGATATGAGCATGTCGAAAAATACTTTCCATTACCCTTACATACTGGATCATAAACCCGGGTTTTTTCTGAGCTGGTTTTTATACAGGCTCTTCAAAAAAGTTCTTTTCGATGAGAGTTTCACCAAAGACCTTAAACAAATGCACCGGGAGGGAAATGTGGTCTACGCCATCAAGTACCGGGGGCATCTTGACTATCTCCTTTACCATTATCGATTCCGAAGGAGTCGCCTTCCATATCCCAAGATCGCCTTTGACCTGAACATGTCCTTATTCTTGCCGCTTTCCCATCTTGTCAAGATGCTGAAATTCTACCTGCAGTACTTTTTCAAGCACGGCCGGTTCCCCAGTCCATTCAAGACCGGTTTCTTTCGTCAGGCAATCGAACAGGGGACGCCCGCCTTGGTGTGTCTGGTAGATCCCAAGGTTTTTGCGAAGCACTTCATCCATGAAGAAGACGACCATCTTCAATTCCTTCTTGCGACCCAAAAACATATGGAGCGCCCTATCTACATTGTGCCTCAACTTATTCTGTACAAAAAAACACCGGAAAAGGAACATTCAGGTCTCTTGGACGTTTTCTTCGGCTTCAAGGAAAACCCCGGGATCGTTCGAAAGATCGGCCTTTTTTTCAGGCATCACCGCCGGGCGTTCATCGACTTCGGCAGACCTCTGAATCTGAAGACCTACCTTGAGCATCAGCCCGTCTTACGGCCGATGGAAGACATGGCGACAGAGATCCGCCAAATGCTCATTGACAGCATCGACAGGCAGAAACGCGTAATTCTCGGCCCTGTGATGTCATCCAGACAGCAGCAAAAGGAAAAAGTCCTCAAGGATCCGGGAATCATTGCCCTCATAGAGCAAATTGCCGATGGAGATGTCAAAAAGGCAAAACAACTTAGAAAAAAAGCCGGAGAGTATTTCGACGAGATCGCTGCAGACTACAACATCGCCTATATTCAATTTTTTCACCTGGCGTTGAGGTGGTTCTGGAAAAAGATCTTCGAGGGCATTGTCGTGGATCTCGAAAACCTGGCGGTTGCGAGAGAATGGAGCCGCCGGGGTCCGGTTGTTTTTGTTCCCTCACATAAGAGTCATATCGATTATCTCGTTCTAAATTATGTGTTGTTCGAACACCACATCCATATACCTCGGATTGCGGCCGGAAAAAACCTCGCGTTCTGGCCCATGGGACATGTTTTCAGAAAGTCGGGGGCATTTTTCATTCGCCGAACCTTTAAAGGCGCCAGAGTCTATGCCAAGGTTTTCACCCGGTACATTAAAGCATTACTTGAAGAAGGTCATCCGCTGGAATTCTATATTGAGGGCGGAAGAAGTAGAAGTGGAAAACTCATTGTACCGAAGATAGGCTTTCTATCCATCCTTCTCGAGGCCTACAAGCAAGGATATTGCAATGACTTGGTCTTTGTGCCTGCTTCCATCAGCTATGATCGAATCCTTGAAGAAAAAGCGTACCTCAAAGAGCTGGGGGGGGATGAGAAAAAACAGGAGAGCTTTGGACAGGTATTTAAAGCCAGACATTTCCTGAAAAGAAAGTATGGAAAAATCTATGTCCAATTCGGGCAACCCCTGTCGCTCAAGCAGTATATACCGGAGCATGAGGATCCGGGCGAAGGAATGCACAGGGAATTGGCATTTCACTTAATTAAGTCCATCAACAAAGCAACCCTGGTGACGCCTTTGTCACTGGTGGCCGCGGCGATTCTCACCGCACACCGTCGCGGTTTTCAACTTTATGAACTCACAGCAACAGCGGAAATCATTTTGGGCTTCCTCAAAACTTATCAAGTTCCCATGGCCGCCACTCTCAACCGTTTGGAAACAAACGTCGGGGAGACACTCTCCCTCCTGATAAACCGGAAAGTGGTCGACTTCCTTGAAGACGTAAATGGTGCGGAAATCTTCTATTACGTGGACGATGAGAAAAAACGGGAGTTGGAGTATTACAAGAACAGCATCATCCATTGCTTTATCCCCCACGCATTTGTTGCGGTGTCTTTGTTGAACGGGATCGAAGAGACAAAAAATGAAGAATCAATTTATGAGGATTATGCATTTCTCAAGCATTTGTTTAAAAACGAGTTTGTGTATGAGGATGGAAAAAAAAACAGGGAAGGAAGCAGCAAAGCCATCGCCTATTTTCTGGATGCTGCCTACATCAATCGAAGCACCGCCGATGGAGGGTACGAGCTTACAGGACTCGGCTTCAAGACACTGCCGTTATGGGGAGCGTTTGCGAAAACATTTCTGGAATCTTACTGGATCGCGGTTCGATCCTTTATTCAGCGTGAGACGGGTACCCAAAGGAAGGGGGATATTTTAAAAAACATGAACTACCTGGGGCTCAGTTTTCACAAAATGGGCCTCATAGACAACATCGAGGCCGTCTCACAGGTAAACTTCAGCAATGCGATCCGGTTCATCCACGAAGAAATTCTGAAACCGAATACAGGAAAGGAAGCGGGTTCACAACAGATCCGCGAGCAGCTGGTCAGGCTCAGTGACCGACTGTACGAATTATCGCATTTTCAAACATGATGAAATCGTAAAAAGTCGCCACCCCGTTAAAAATCCCGATGAATGCGGGATCTTCGAACGGAGGTCCAGCTCCTCCTTAAGTAATTGAAAAAAATCGGGATTCCGGTCTACACCGGAATGACGGAAAAAGGTGATTTTCGACTTTTTACGAGACTATCAAACATAGGGCATTCCAACGCAGGGGATTCCCATTTCCCCCGAAGTTTAAATGAGACTGTACTGCCCCTCCTTCAGCTTTGCCTGGGCTGCAGCCAATCTCGCAATCGGCACCCGGGGGGGAGAACACGAAACATAGCTCATCTTGATGTGATGGCAGAAACGGATGGCATCCGGATCCCCCCCCTGTTCACCGCAGATCCCGATTTTCATGCCGGGCCGTGTTTTCCTCGCCCACTCGATGGTAATCATCATCAAACGCCCTACCCCTTTGACATCGAGGATTTCAAAGGGATTATGTTGCAAAATGCCGCGTTCATTGTAGAGCGGGAGAAACTTATTCTCCGCATCTTCCCGCGAAAAAGAAAACGTTGCCTGCGTAAGATCATTCGTCCCGAAGGACATGAACTCGGCCAGTTCAGCCAGTCGACCTGCACGCATGCACGCCCTGACGACCTCCACCATGGTCCCGAATTCATAGGGAACCTTGGTCTTGAAGTTCTTTTCCACGTCTTTGTGTATTTCGATCACATACCTGTGGACCCATTTGAGCTCCTCTAAGGTACAGACCTGCGGGACCATGATTTCCGGTACCACGGTTCCCCCTTCATGAATATGTTCGGCGGCAGCCTCAAGGATCGCACGAATCTGCATGGCATAAATTTCAGGGTAGGTGATGCCGAGTCTGACACCGCGATGCCCCAGCATGGGATTTGTCTCGGATAGTGCCCTCACTTTTTCGAGCATGGTTTGTTTTGCCTCAAGAAGGGCTTCGGCGAGGTGCCTGTTCTTGAGCTCTTCCAGGCCTTTGGTGATGCTTTCAAGATTGGCCGCATACCGATCATGGAGTTCAGGGTCCATCATTCTCAGCGTGTCCGGAAGGTCGCCCATGCCCTCAACGGTTTTTCTCATTTCCGTCAGGTGAGCGATTTCATGCACCAATTCCTCGGCGGAGGGAAGGAATTCATGAATCGGGGGGTCCAGAAGGCGGATCGTAACCGGCAGGCCATCCATAATCCGGAAAATCTCCCTAAAATCATCCCGCTGGAAGGGAAGGAGGCGGTTCAGGGCAGCCTCTCTTTCCGTTGTTTTATCTGCGAGAATCATCTCCCTGACAATGGGCAGCCGGCCCGGTTGGTTGAACATTCGTTCCGTTCGGCACAAACCGATCCCCATGGCCCCGTATTTTTTTGCCTTCGAGACCGACTCGGGTGTGTCCGCATTGGTCATGACCTTGAGTTCACTGATGTCATCCGCCCACTCGAGCAACACCAAAAGATCTTCAACAAATTCCGGTTCAACGGTCGGGACCATTCCCCGGTATACATTTCCATTGCTCCCGTCAATGGTGATCACATCCCCTTCCCTGAGCATCTCGCCGGAAATGACCGCCTCTCGATTCATGTGGTTGATTGAGATCGCTTCGCATCCGGAAACGCAGGGCTTTCCCATGCTTCTCGCAACCACCGCCGCGTGGGAGGTTTTCCCTCCCCGGCTGGTGAGGATCCCTTGGGCCGCAAAGAAACCGTGAATGTCATCCGGCTTGGTTTCCTCACGCACCAGAATCACCTTCTCTCCCAGCTTCGCCTTGCTCTCCGCCCGGTCGGCATCAAACACCATTTTGCCGGAGGCCGCGCCCGGGGATGCCGGCAGTCCCTGCGCGAGAACCTTCGCCTTTGCATTTGGGTCAAGCTGGGGATGAAGCAGCTGTGCCAACATATCCGGCTGGATGCGGAGGATCGCCTCTTCCTCGGAAATCAGACCTTCATTGACCATGTCGATTGAGGTTTTGATAAAGGCCGATGCGTTCATCTTGCCGTTGCGGGTTTGAAGGCAGTACAGTTTGCGCTTCTCGATTGTGAATTCGAAATCCTGGACTTCTCGGTAATGATTTTGAAGGGTGTGCCTCAGTTCTTCCAGCTCCTGGTAGGCCTTGGGCATTTCCCTTCGCAGTTTTCGTATGGGCTTCGGCGTCCTGATCCCGGCTACCACATCTTCACCCTGGGCATTCAACATATACTCCCCGAAAAGGCGGTTCTCTCCCGTGGCCGGATCTCTTGTGAAAGCGACCCCCGTCGCGCTGTCATTTCCCATGTTTCCATAGACCATGGTGCAAATATTGACCGCCGTACCGCTGGCCATGCTCTCCGTGATATTAAACTCTCTGCGATAATCCACAGCGCGTTTTCCCATCCATGACTTGAACACCGCCTCCACCGCCAGCTCTAATTGGACATAAGGGTCCTGCGGAAAAGGCTTGCCGGTTTTAGTCTTTACAAACTTCAGAAACTCATCGCATGTCGCTTTCAATCCCTTCGCATCCAGGTCAATGTCCTGTTTTGCATGATGTTTTTCCTTTATTTTCTTGAATATATTATCGAAGTCTTCATCGGTTAATCCGAGAGCGATCGCCGAGAAAAGCTGGATCAGGCGTCGATACAAATCATAGACAAACCGCTCATTCTTCGTGAGGCGGATGAATCCCGCCACGGTTTCATCATTGAGCCCGAGGTTCAGAATCGTATCCATCATCCCCGGCATGGAGATGGCGGCCCCGGACCTTACCGATACAAGGAGTGGCTCCTTCGCTTGACCGAACCCCTTTCCAGTCTTTTTCTCCAACTCCGCCATGGCCGCACGGATCTGTTTCATCAGCTCCGGATCGAGTCCTTCTTTCTTCTGTTTTAAGTAGGCCAGGCACGCTTCGGTCGTAATGACAAAGCCGGGTGGGACAGGCAGTCCGATCTGTGTCATTTCACAAAGGTTTGCCCCTTTACCTCCCAATAGTTTTTTGTTCTTCCCATCACCCTCTTCGAATGAAAGAACATATTGCTTAATTTTCATGACGTTCTCCTTTATCTCGCTTTCTTAAGTACTCCAATAGATAAGCCAGGCCGAACAACACAACTCCCAACCCGATGATCTTTACCATTTCCATGTTCTGAAAAAAGAATCTGGAGATCAGCACAGCGAACAGAATTGAAAGGATCAACCGTAATGCGAAGATTTCAACTTTTCCCATTTTTCGACATTCACCTTCATAAGGATTTCTTGAACGGTATCACCTTTTCCGGTTTGGCACGACGCTTCTTTTTTTCCGGTGCTTCAGGGGCTCGTGGTTTCTTCGAAATCAATGGGCTCTCCACCGTTTCGAGTCTCATCGGTGTGCCTCCCATTGTAAATGGCACACCATCAATGTAGGGCTCCCGTAAAATCCAGGTGACTGAATGGGTCGGCACGGTCAGAATCAGCAAGGTAATCTGATACCAGTCCTTTTTTATGTCCGGTTCAATTGCCTCCACCCGGGCAAAAACAGTTGGCTGATCCTGATAATAGATCAGGATGATTTCTCCTTTACAGCGCATCGCACCTACTCACTGTCCCGTATAACGCTTCCGGGGTCCGTCCTGAGTTTTTCAACTTTTTCCTCGAAACGGTTGCCGAGATCCACCCCCATCTGTTGTGCCCGTTTCCTGGCATGGAGGCCGATGTTGCGCGTATCCCGGTAAAAATCGTCACTCCGGCGTGCGCTGGGATCATACGACTCGAGCCGATTCCGCTCTGATTCATGATAGGCCACCCGGGAGATGAGTCTTTTGAGATTCCGACTACCGCAGCGGGGACAAATCAGGCCATCCGCCTCTTCCTTTCGCATGATCAAACGTTGAAACTGCCGGTTACAGTGGCCACATTGATATTCATAAATGGGCATTTCCTCAATTCCCCTAAATTCCGGCCCCGAACTCACCGGCGATGCGAACGCTCATCAAAATAATCGCTCCTTAAAGCAGCCGGCAAATGCCATTTGTTGCAAGGAGGCTGTATCCGTACCAAAGTTTAAATATCAGACCGGCAAAGATCAATCAAGTTTTAAAGAAGAACCGGTATGTTGAGGATATTTTTTCTGCCGGATTTTTGCTTGACAGCGTCAACCGGCTATGGCATGTAACATTTTTCACAAGGAAATTTGGGTAGCCTTACCGTGCCAGGTAGCACCACCTCAATATTTCCTCACGAATGGGTCCGTTTGCTTCTGCGACTCACTCCAATTTCAACAAAGAGCTCAATCGTTAAGAACCAGGAGACACGCGTTATGGGTCAAGACACACCAAAGGGTTCCATAATGGTCATCGGCGGTGGAATCGCCGGAATAGAGACTGCGCTTTCCGCCGCCCAAGCGGGTTATGGGGTATATTTAGTCGAGCACACGCCTTCACTGGGCGGCATGATACCCAAACTTCATAGAATTTATCCGCTCTGTGCCTGTTGCAAGCTGGATCCGAGAGTTGCCGCTTGTGAACAGGACCCCAACATCAATGTCATGCTCAATACCCGTGTGTTGAATGTGTCCGGGAGGATCGGCGAGTTTACGATCACCCTGCAGCGTGAAAAAAGCGATGAAACCATCAAAACCGGCGCCGTCGTCATCGCTGCCGGCATCGAGACCTTCGATCCGAGCAAGTATGACACCTATTCCTACGGACGCTTTCCGAATGTCCTGACCAGCGTAGAATACGAGCACCTCCAAAAGCCTCTTGGACCGGAAAAAGGCGTCGTGAAGAGACCCTCCGATGGTCGTATTCCGAAGAAAATCGCGTGGCTTCAATGCGTCGGGTCCCGTGATTTGAACCGCTGCGATGCGCCATATTGCTCCTCCGTATGCTGCATGCATGCGCTGAAGGAAGCGGTCAACACGAAGGATTTTGATGAAGACATTGAAACGACGATTTTTTACATGGATATGAGAACCCACGGGAAGGGATACGAGGATTACCTAAACAGCGCGATGGAAAGGGGTGTCCGCTTGGTCCGGTGTCGAATTCATACCATTGACCGTATCCAGGGCACCGACGATATGGAAATTGTTTATGCGGATGATACCGGAGGGCTTCGAAAAGAAGTTTTCAACATGGTGATTTTGTCGGTAGGGCTAAGACCGTCCTCTGAAGCGATCAAACTGGCTGAGAAGATCGGAATAAACCTGACCGAGGATGATTACATAAGCGCAAGACCCTTCAAGCCGGTTTCCACAAGTACCTCCGGAATATTTTTCTGTGGAGGGGTGGGAGGGCCTCTGGATATTGGCCAAACGCTCACCCAATCATCGGCTGCCGTCTCTGAAATCATTGCCGTCCTTGCGCCTGCACCATTTTTCACCGCAGATTCTCGCCCAAAGATTTCAAAGGCAAAACACAAAAAGCCCAGGGTTTTGCTGGCCTACTTTCTGTGCCCGGGCATGGATCCTCAACTCGGCACTGAAATCGAAGCCCATGCCAAGCGCATCCCCGGCGTCATCGCCACCCTGAAATTGGGAGGAGAAATCATGGCGCCGTTGACTGAAAGTTTGAGGGAAAACGGCGCCAACAGATTGGTCTTTGCAAGCTGCACCCCCGAAGTTCACAAACGTGTAATCGAGGATTCCCTCAGATGGGCCGGAGTGAATCCGTATCTTTACGAAACTGTGGACCTCAGGGTCCTCGGCCCTGAAACCGGCATGGAACAACTTCGTGACCGAATCCGAATGGGCGTTGCACGATCGGCCCTCATTTCTCCGCCCGACCTGAAAGACGTCCCGGTCATCAAGCGTGCCTTGGTCGTTGGAGGCGGCGTTGCAGGACTGGAAAGTGCCCTTGCGTTGACACAAGCCGGATATCCGGTGACTTTAGTGGAAAAGGAAAAACAGATCGGAGGCCACGGTCGTCACGTGAGAAGCACCTGGCAAGGTTACGACGTGCAGGAATACCTGAAAGCGCTTTTTTCTTCCGTGCAAGCTGATCCGTCCATCACGGTTATGACGGAAACCGTGGTGAAAGAAAACAAGGGGTTTGCTGGAAATTTTCGTACAACCGTCCAACAAAATGGAAAAAACATCGATATTGCTCACGGTGTAACTCTACTGGCCCCCGGGGGGGATCCGGTCCGACCTTCGGAGTACCTGTATGGCCGCCACAAACACGCCTATTTATGGTCCGAAATCAGCGACAAAATGATTCAAGATCCCTCTTCAATCGAGACTGCGGGCACCGCGGTCTTCATTCAATGCGTGGGTTCCAGAGAACCGGAGCGGCCGCACTGTAGCAATGTATGCTGTTCGTTTGCCGTCCGCACCGCAGTGGATCTAAAAACAAAAAATCCGGCAATGAATATTTATATTCTCTACCGTGAGATGCGGACATTTGGGGAAAGGGAAAACCTTTACCGCGATGCACGCGACAAGGGGGTTGTTTTCATCCGCTACGACCTGGAAAACAAGCCGGTCGTCGAGACCGCCGACGCCCCCGACAAGCTGAGGGTGACGGTTCATGATCCGATCCTGGGACGGACCGTGCGCATTACCGCTGATTTTGTCTCCCTTCAAACAGCCATTGTGGGAACCAACAACCAGCGTTTGGCCGACATCTTCAGTGTCGATCTTGACAGCAACGGCTTCTTCGCCGAATCGCCCGAAAAACTCAAACCCATGAAAACAACCCGTGAAGGAATCTATCTTGCCGGCCTTGCACATTATCCGAAAGACACGGGCGAAAGCATCGCCCAGGCCAAGGGTGCCGCGGCACAAGCCCTGGAGATTCTATGCAAAGACTCCGTCCAGGTGGGCGGTCCGGTGGCGGAGGTCAATCCCGAAAAATGCGCGGTATGCTGCACCTGCGTACGAACCTGCCCTTTCAA
The DNA here is from genome assembly GCA_046496815.1 of Desulfatiglandaceae bacterium. GTDB lineage: Bacteria > Desulfobacterota > DSM-4660 > Desulfatiglandales > Desulfatiglandaceae > JAWOGN01. The sequence continues at coordinate 801 of JAWOGN010000398.1, read as the reverse complement.
GGTGCCTTATATTGATCATGATCTCGGGGCTGCATACATAGATCCGGGTCTCTGCCAAGGCTGCGGCATGTGTGTCGCGGAGTGCCCGGGAAAGGCCATCGTGATGAACACTTGCAGCGACCGGATGCTTGTGGAGGTGCCGTCGATGCTCTTGGCGGGTGCGTCCGAGCTTTGAGCCCGGGGGATATTCCTCGCGCCCGTTCATCCGGCAACCGACCCCGGCGCCTCTCTTCGGCGGTATGGATAAAGAAACTTATTTCGTATCAATCGGGTGCTTTGAAATAGGGAGAAGGTAAGATGAATGATGAATTTGAACCCCAAATTGTTGCCTTTTGTTGCTCCAATTGCGCCACGGCTGCGGAAAACGTCGCCGACGGCATGAACAAAATTTTCCCCGGTAACGTGAAAGTAATTCAGGTTCCGTGCACGGGCCGTATTGAAGTTCTGCACCTCTTGAAACCTTTTGAGGAAGGTGCGGACGGCGTCTATGTTGCCGGTTGCCAGGAAGACAGCTGCCGGTACATTGCGGGCATTGTCAAAGCAACCAAACGGGTTGCGAACGTAAGACACATTCTTGAGCAACTCGAGATCGAGCCTGACAGAATTGGGATCTTTAACCTTTCTGCTGCGAAGAGTCATGGGTTCGTCGAAGTGGCTCAAGAAATGATTCACAAAGTCAAAGCGCTGGGTCCAAGCCTTGTAAAAATTAGATCATAGGTATGAATTTAGCGCTTTGAAATGGTGGGTTGGGGGCCGTTGGGATCTCTTTGAGAAGGCTGCAACACAAACTCTACACTACAC